>JAJPKK010000032.1 GCA_021323775.1 Hyphomicrobiales bacterium | reverse complement strand
GAACCCCATGGTGCGCAGCGCGTCGATCTCCTCGCGCATCTTCATCGATCCCAGCTCTGCCGTGTAGGCGCTCCCCGACCGGCCGGCCGACATGATGGAGACGATCAACACGCCGATCTCGCGCAGCACCAGGATGCCCACCATGTCGACCACATAGGCATCGGCGCCGAACTTGCGAAAGTGGAATATGCCCTGCTGGGCGATGATGGCGCCGATCAGGAATGTGATCAGCACCATGATCGGCGCCGCCTGCCAGCCGACTCGGAACAGGTGGTAGACCGCGGAGGTCAATCGGAACCGGCGCGGATGTGCGATCACGCGGGCGATCGCAGCAGCGAGCCGGCCCAACATGTCGATGAATGCCGCCCCGTCGGCGCCTAATTGCACCGTGGCGCGGCCAAGCGTCTCGAGAGCGCCCCATAGCCGGTTCGGGGCGGGCCGGAGCGCGGGCTTCTGCAGGTTGACCCGGCCGATCGCCTCGATCAGGCCGCGATAATGCGGCGGCAAGTCGATGAACTGCGCGTCTGCGCCTGAGAGCCGGGAGCTACGGAGCAACCGCTCCAGCAGCCATCCGCCGAGCGTGTCGAGCTTCTCGACCTCCGCCATGTCGATCGCGACACGCCTGGCAAGCGCCGTCTCGTGCGCCGCGGCATCGAGCAGCTGCTCCAGCACAGCGGCGTGCGCGGTCGTCCAGGGGCCGCTCGGCGAGAGCCGAAGCCGATCATCGACGAGCGTGCTGCTCAAGTTGGGTGCGTGAGTCATCGTTCCCTTGCGGCGATCGTCTTAGGTACTGTCAGCAAGCATAGCGGCGTTTGCGAGACATTGATGCAGCGCAATCGGCGCGGATGCGGGCGAGATTGATTGTGGGCAAGCTCTCGGCAGAACCCGGCCGCGGCTTTGATCAAGATCAAATCGCGGGTGATGAGATCATTCTAGCGTTGTAACTCGTAAAGCGCTTTAGCGGCTGCCGGCGGTTCGCCACGGATCCCATCAACGATGTGAACAGCTAGGGTGCATCACAATGCCGTTCGATGATCCCGCATTCTGGCGCGCAGGCGCCATCAGCACGACCGTCGTGATGTCGATCGTCCTCGCCATGCTCACGATCGACAGCCTCGAGGCGATCGCCCCGGGCGGGTCGCATGTTCCGCCTTATACGGTGATCAACCGCCACATCGACTACGCGCACAATGCCAAGCTCGGGCGGGACATGCCGACGATCGGCCAGGACGAGCCGCTGTTCGGCAGAGCCGTGGAAGCCCCCGAAGCTGCCGCGCTCATCGAGCGGGGCAAGCTCGTCATTCAAAGCCGCGCCTGCATCGACTGCCATACCTTCATGGGGAACGGCGCCTACTACGGTCCCGACCTGACGAAGGCGTGGCTCGATCCGGCCTGGGAAGCCTGGGCGGCGATCACCGGGGCCGAAAGTCGCGAGGAGGCGATGGTGCGCTTCCTCATGGCCCCGGATCAGTACGCCACCTGGCAGCGCAGGATGCCGAACCTCGGCATTTCGCGGGACGAGGCGGTCGCGACGGTTGCCTACCTGAAATGGCTCGCCTCGATCGACACCAACGGCTTCCCGATCCATTTCGGCCGCATCAAGGTCAGCGAATAGGAGGCTGCCATGTCTCGATCGAAGAGTCTTGCGGTTAAATATCTCGCCGCCGCGGTGCTGCTGTTCGGCGTGATGACGCTCGCCGGACTGGCGTCGGCCGTCTACTACATCAATCCGGATTTCCTGTTCGGCTTCGTGCCCTTCAACGTCGCCAAGATCCTGCACATAGACACCATGATCATCTGGCTGCTGATGGGTTTCATGGGCGCCGTGTACTGGTTCCTGCCGGAGGAATTCGGCTGTGAGCCCGCCGGCATCTGGGCGGCGGAAATCCTTTTTTGGGTGTTCGTCGCCGCCGTGCTGGCGGTGGCGGCGATTTTCGTATTCGTTCAATGGGGCCCCGGCACCGAGACGACGCTATGGCTGTTCCAGCAGGGGCGCAAATACGTCGAGGCGCCGCGGTGGGCCGCGATCGGGGTGGCGCTGGTCATGCTCGTGTTCGCCTGGAACGTCGTCGGCACAGCGCTCAAGGCACGTCGGATCACCGGCGTGATGGCGGTGATGAGTGTGAACATGGTGCCGCTCGTCCTCCTGTATCTCATCGCGTTTCCGAAGATCGACAACATGGCGGTCGATCTCTATTGGTGGTGGTGGCTGGTTCACCTCTGGGTCGAGGCGACCTGGGAGATTCTGATCGGCTGCATCATGGCGCTCGCCATGATGAAGTTGCTCGGAACGTCGCGCCGGATCGTTGAGGGCTGGCTCTACGTCGAGGTGGCGCTGGTGCTCGGCACCGGCATTCTGGGGCTCGGGCACCATTATTTCTGGATCGGCACGCCTGACTACTGGCTCGGGATCGGCGGCTTCTTCTCCGCGCTCGAACCGCTGCCGCTGCTCGGCATGGTGGTGCATGCGGTTTACGATGCGGGCGTCCATCGCATGAAAACCAGCAACCAGCCGGCGTTCTACTGGACGTTGGCCGAGGCGTTCGGCAACTTCCTCGGCGGCGGCGTGTTCGGGTTCATGATCACGCTGCCGCAGCTCAACCTGTTTGCGCATGGCACGCAGTGGACGGTGAGCCATGGGCACTTCGCGTTCTGGGGCGCCTATGCGTGCGGCGTCCTGTCGGTCTGCTACATCGCGCTGCAGGAGCAGCGGCGGCTCGTCACCGTCAACGGCTCCGGCTGGGTCTGGGCATTCGTGCTGCTCAATGGCGGCCTCATCGGGATGGTGGGCTCGCTTCTGGTCGCCGGGATGGCGCAGGCGTTCTTTGAACGGGCGATCGGCGGCTCGACCCTGGAGGCGTTCATCGCCGGCCAGGAGAACCCGTGGTTTATGCTGGGCATGTACAGCCGCTTCGGCTTCGGCCTCATGTTCGCTGCGGGATATCTGACGCTGGCATGGAACCTGTCGGCGCTCGGTCGCCGACAGGTCGCCGCCGTCCCCCAGCCGATGCCTGCGGAGTGAATCATGAGCCCTGTGGTCTTCCTTGTTACGAGCTCGTTGCTGGGCTTCATGGTGCTGGCGGCTGGCGCTTATGCGCTGCTGTATGGCGCGGCACGTTTCAGAGAGAGCTACGCTCTCCTGATCGCCGCCGGCTTCGCCTACGCAATGCTGGCGCTGGATGCTGCCGGCATCGTATTGGCAACCCCGCTCACACCGCCATGGAAGCTGCTGATCGCAGCGAGCGCGCTGGCTTATTTCGCTATTCCGCCGCTCACCTGGCGAGCTTTGCAATATGCGCATCGCGAGGAAGGAACGCATCTATGATCGCCGATCTTCTCAACACACTTGTCGGCCTCTGGCTCACTTCTGTGGCGATTTTCCCGCATTCGGCCGGCATGGACCGCAATCGCGTTGCCCTGCTCGCCGCCACCGCCATGATCGGACTTGCAGTGTGGGCGCGGCGGTCCGGCGCTACGCCGTGGCAAGGCGCGATCACGCTCGCCACCGGCGCGCTCCTCGCCGCCCTGATGATCGCCAATCAGCTTGTGCACGTGTCAGACGTGCTGACGTTCTGGAGCGTCCTGTGGGCTGGACTGGTTTGCGCAATCGTATCGCTATGGGCGGTTCTCTACCGGCCGCCTCGGGCGGCGAGGCTCGCCGGCTAAACGCGTCGGCTCGGGATCGCAAGACGCGGCCGTCTTTGCGGCGCACTATGCTTACGTTCTTTCAGTGACCGGCGTCGACGCGTTGTGATTGGTCTCGACCTGATCGAGGGCCAGCAGCAAACCGGCGACGCGATTGGTCGCAGCGCGCCAGTCCGAGAGCCTCTGAAAGTTGTCAACCACCCAATTGAACGCCATCTGCAAGGTCACGAACGCGGCCGCGGCCTGGGTAAGCTCGCCGAGCGTCATGGTGCCGGCAAGGTATTTCGGGGCGCACAGAACCCACGCGAACACCGGCGCGAGCAGCAAATCCATCTGCGAGACCATGGTGGTCCTCATGAGTTGCCAGCACAGTTGGCGCCACCGCTCGAGCACCTGGCGCAGCGCCAGCCATACAGGCGTGCGTTGCGCAAGTGCCTCCTCGTTGGGCGTCGCTTCGTCGCCTGATTCACGGATCTTCGTTGCGGCTGCCAACATCTCGGCTTCAGCCTGATTTTCGCTCTGGATGACGGCCGGCAACCCGCGACCGATGAATATTGTTGCGGTCGTGAACGCGAACGCATAGAAGCCGACGCCCAGCACCAGATAGCCCGGTATCGTCACTTGATGGCCGCTCACTATCAGCGTGAAGTTGCCGCCGACGGTCCACAAAACGTTCGAGAATACGATCGCCCCAGTGATTGCAGTAAACAGCCCAAGAGCCATGTCGACCGGGGCGTCGGTTGAGATCCGCGCGTCGACGCAAATGCGATATTCGGCATTTTGGTGTTCGCCGGTCACAAATTTCAAGCCACGGTAGCGGCTATCCTTGAGCCACATCGCCAGCAAATCCTTGGTGAGCCACTCGCGCCATTTGCGCTGGGCGGTCATCCGGCCCCAGACGGAAGCCACCGAGAGCAAGATGCTCAATCCTGCGAGCGGCGGAAAGAGCCAAGCCTGCTCCCACAGGCGTGCGGCATCGCGCAACTCCAGCGCATTGAAAAAATCGCGATTCCAGTAATTGAGGCGATACTGCACAGCGATCTGGGCAAGCGCGAGCGCGACCAGCCCGACCGTCAGGGCCCAACTGACTCTGGCATGTTTACGGTTCCAAAATCCGGACGCACAGGCCCAGAAGCGCCAAAACAGCCGACGCCCTTGAGACGTGTCGTTTTGTGACATTCCGCCGCCGCCGTTACGATGGGACTGGATTATCTTAGCCCACCTGGAGCGTTATTTTGAGTGAGGTCAATTCGCATTTCGGTGCAGAGTGCGATCATGCCGTATATTTCATTCCAGGCGAGCGTCGACCCGCCTGAACAGGGGCAACAGTTGCGGAAGGGCCAGCACATGATGAATGAGGGTGGGACTTTTCTGCTCCCCGATCGGCTGGAGCCCGATCTCGAACGCGTGCATGCTTACTGGAACGGCTTGAAGCGCGGCGACAACGACATTCCGTTCTGGGACGACGTGAAGTTCTCAATGCGGGCGCGACTTGCCCGCGAGATCATGGTTATCGAAGCGTTCGAGAATCCGCTCAGATTCAGGTTCGACCTGGTCGGAGAGGACTTATCGCGGCGCTACGGCGCCGCGATGGCCGGCAAGTTCACCGACGAGGTCGATCTCCATCCGCCGATCGACCAGCTCACAGAGCAGTGTCGCGCCACGGTCGAACGCCGGGCGCCAACCTACTTCCAACGCGCGGCAGGAGAGGGCGGTACCGGATATTCTCGCCTCGTCCTGCCGCTCTGGGGCAGCGGCCATATTGAAATGCTGATCGCCGCCGTGTGCTTCTCCTGAAAGACTTGGCGGCGGCGTTTTCAAGGCTTATCGCCTCAGCGTGAAACGTGGCGGGGTCGACGTCTGCATTGATGTCCGTCAACCGAAACGATCACCGTCGTCTGACTAGCGCCTCGACTTTCCCGCCGGGCGGCAGCGTTCACAAATGCGCGTGCTGCCGAAAACCACAATCGTGTGAAGAGGCACGCTGCGCGCATCGCAAAAGCATGGCGTGTGCTGATCCGCCTTAAACGCGCAGCGTCAACACCCCAAACGCCAGAAACGATGGCGTCGCTCTCGCTCTGTCAGGCGGCATACGGAGGAACTTTCATTCGCGGCGCAGATTGATCCAGGTCATATTGCGCCGCAACAGGGTCAAATAGACTTGCGAGAAAGGTCCGCATTGAAGGGGTCAGCCCATGCCAGGATCGGAGCAGATAGTCGCACCAATGCCGAAGCAGCCGACTGTTCCTGCAACCAATCCAGCTCAAGCTGACGCCATTGCCTCAGCGAAGCCAGAGGCGCGAGGCGGGGCCGCAGCGGCCGTTCCCTTCGCGCCGCGGATGCTGCGCGAGAAACCTCCCAGCGCAACGGCGCCGGCCGACCGCGACTCCTATGTGGTGACGGCCCTTGCCGACATCATGGATCGATCGCTGCATGCCGCAGTCGCGCGGTTCACGGCCGGACTTTCGCCGGCTGCGCTGGCGCACGCCTACCTTGACTGGGCCACTCACCTCGCGTTTGCGCCTGGCAAGCGCTTCCAGCTTGTCGACAAAGCCGTCAAAAAAACGCTGCGCCTCGCCAACTATGCTTGGCAGTGCGCTTTGCACGGCGACAAGGAGCACCCTCCGCAGCCCTGCATCGAACCGTTGCCGCAAGACCGACGGTTCGACGGCGAAGCCTGGCAGAACTGGCCGTACAACTTCATCTACCAGGGGTTCCTGCTTAATCAGCAGTGGTGGCACAATGCGACGACGGGCTTCCGCGGTGTCACGAAAAAGCATGAGGAGATGGTCGACTTCATGTCCCGCCAGATCCTGGACATGTTTGCCCCGTCGAACTTCCTCCTGACGAATCCAGAGGCCCTCCAGCAGACCCTGCGCAAGGGCGGCATGAATCTCGTGAATGGCTGGCGCAACCTGATCGAGGATTGGGAGCGGACGATCAGCGGCAAGAGGCCGGTTGGCGCCGAGGATTTCGTCGTTGGGCAAAACCTGGCGGTCACGCCGGGCAAGGTGATCTATCGCAACCGGCTGATCGAGCTGATCCAGTATGCGCCTGCGACAAAAGCGGTTCGCCCGGAGCCGGTGCTCATAATCCCGGCCTGGATCATGAAATATTACATCCTTGATCTCTCGCCGCACAATTCGCTGGTCAGATATCTGATTGATCAGGGCTTCACCGTCTTCATGATCTCGTGGAAGAATCCGGGCCCTGAGGATCGCGACCTTGATCTAGATGACTATCGGACCCTCGGCATCATGGCGGCGCTCGATGCGATCAATGCGATAGCGCCAGGCCGGAAGATCCATGCGGCCGGCTATTGCCTTGGCGGGACGCTGCTCGCGATCGCCGCTGCGGCGATGGCCCGCGATGGGGACGAACGCCTCAAGTCAATCACGCTGCTGGCAGCGCAGACGGATTTCGCTGACGCCGGCGAGTTGATGCTGTTCATCAACGAAAGCCAGCTGACGTTCATCGAAGACATGATGTGGGAGCGGGGCTTTCTCGACACGACGCAGATGGCGGGCGCCTTTCAGATGCTCCGCTCCAATGACCTCGTATGGTCGCGGGTGATCCGCGAATACCTCATGGGCGAACGACCGCCCATGAGCGACCTGATGGCCTGGAACGCGGATGCGACTCGCATGCCGTATC
Source organism: Hyphomicrobiales bacterium (assembly GCA_021323775.1). GTDB lineage: Bacteria > Pseudomonadota > Alphaproteobacteria > Rhizobiales > Xanthobacteraceae > JAJPKK01. The sequence continues at coordinate 7,541 of JAJPKK010000032.1, read as the reverse complement.
GCATGCACGCCAACTATCTCCGGCATCTCTTCCTCGACAACGACCTCGCGGAGGGCCGCCTCAGCGTCGACGGGAAGCCGATTGCGCTCGCCGATATTCGCGTCCCGATCTTCGCGGTCGGCACCGTGCATGACCATGTCGCGCCATGGCGGTCAACCTACAAGATCCACTTGTCCGTCGATACCGACGTCACCTATGTGCTCGCCAGCGGCGGCCATAACGTCGGAATCGTGTCCGAGCCAGGCCACAAGGGACACAGTTTTCAGGTCATGACCAAGCGGTCGACCGACCACTACATAGATCCGGAGACCTACCTCAACGAGGCGCCGCGCAAGAACGGATCCTGGTGGCCGGAATTGGCCGCATGGCTCGCCCGCCACTCCGGCGCTACGGCGGAGCCGCCCCCGATGGGCGCGGCCGGCTATCTCCCGCTTTGTGACGCACCCGGAACCTACGTCCTGCAAGCATGACGTGTTGCTGGTGCCGGTTCCGCAAGCCTTTCGGGGTTGATATCCGCCGGTGTCAGGGCGCCTCCGCCGAGAGGCTCGGCAAAGAAGAGATCGCGGAACATACCCAGTTCGGACGACATGCTGCCTGAGCCAATGAAAACGATCTTTGTTATCTTCCCATTGGTGTTTGATTCCCCACACTCAAGACCTCGGAGAGAGGCGCTCACCCTTGGTCCCCGGCGGCAGGGAGGCGGGGGCCGCGCTGGCCAGCCATCCTGGCGTCGCCAAGATCGCATTGATCGGGAGCGTTCCGACCGGCAAGGCCGTGATGCGCGCGGCTGCCGATACGCTGAAGCCGGTCCTGCTGGAGCTGGGCGGCAAGAACGCGCTGATCGCCTATCCGGATGCCGATCCGCGGACCACTTCAGCCCGCGCCATCATGACGAATGTCAAGGGGCGCTGGCGGCCGTTGATACCGGTCGCGCTGTTTTGCGGTCTACGGTCGAGCGAGCTACGCGGACTCATCTGGGCGAACGTCGACTTGGATAATCGCCTGATTCACGTCCGCCAGCGGGCCGACAAGTATGGCGTCATCGGCGCCCCCAAGTCTGATGACGGGCACCGCACCGTCTCAATGCTGCCGCTGGCAGCGAACGCCCCTACGCGAATGGAAGCTCCAGTGCCCCAAAAGTAATCTCGACCTCGTGTTTCCGAGCCGCAACGGCAGGATCGAGACGCACAATAACATGGTCATCTGTGGTCTGTGGCCGGCGCAGATCGCGGCCGGGGTCACAGCCGCCGTGCTCGATGATGATGGTAATCCGAAGCTGGGCAACGACGGCAAGCCGATGGTCAAGGCGAAGTACACCGGTTTGCACGCGCTCCGCCACTTCTACGCGTCATGGCGCGCCTCGATCAAGATGACCCTGGACGTTTACGGCCGCCTGTTTCCGAAGCGCGACGCCAGGGCTGAGATGGAAGCGGCTGAGCGAGCCTTCCTGCAGGCAACATGAACGCAACATGCAGGCAAATTCCCCTGCTACTTGAATGTTGTGTGGTTTAATGCCTATCTTCCCGAGCGGTTACTTCGCGGTCGCCAGGCCACCAATCGGGAGCTTATCGGTGCTCAATCGCTTCGACCCACACTCGTCTTCAACTGGCGAAGCGGAGGTCAAGTATCTTGACGGAGATTTCCGGGTCATGCGCCCGGGGGCGTTTGTACGTTGCGCCGTCACCGGGGTCCCGATCCCGCTTGAAGAGTTGAAATATTGGAGCGTAGAGCGCCAGGAGGCCTATGCTAATCCGCGGGCGGTTCTTCGGCGGCTTTATCCTGCACGCTTTGATTAGATTTGGGCTGCGCCCGCGCCGCGTCGGCGCCGCGCGTCGCGCAACATCGCTTCCATCGCCGGCAGCTCTCTGAATCGCAGGGCCACTGGCAACACGGCTGATCGTTCGATCAAGCGCGCAGCCGCCGGGTCGCCGCTCAGGCGCGCGAAGTCCTTTTCGGTGGTGACGAGTTGCAGACCGTTTCGCTGTGCAGAGGTGAGGAGCGCCGACATTTCGTCAGTCCGGTACCGGTGATGATCCGGGAACGGCCGGCGGATCACGGCCGGAATGCCGTGCGCTTCCAACGTGGCAAAGAACTTGTCCGGATCCGCAATCCCGGCGAAAGCCAGAACCGGTTTACCGGCAAGCTCCGCTACGACTTCGGGGGCTGGCTGCAAGTCGCCGCGGAACACCGGCACGCCGCGCTTTCGTGCGGCGTCCACCGCACGTTCCGCTGCATGGCCTGCCGGGCCCACCAGAAGAACCGCATCGACACGGTTGAACTGCGCCTTGAGCGGGGCCCGCAAGGGGCCGGCAGGAAATGTGCGCCCATTGCCGATTCCGCGCCGCCCGTCGACCACCGCTATGGCGAGGTCCTTATCAATTGACGGGTTCTGAAGGCCATCATCCATGATGATCGTATCGGCCCCGCCTTCCACGGCTGCCTTCACGCCCGCCAGGCGATCGCGCGCCACGACGGTCGGTGCGACGCGCGCGAGCAGCAAAGGCTCGTCGCCGACATCCGCCGCCCCTCTCTTCGGCTCGACGCAGACCGGCCCGGCGACCCGCCCGCCATAGCCCCGCGACAGAAAGAACGGGCGGTGGCCTGATGCCGACAGGAGCTGCGCGAGCGCGATGGCAGTAGGCGTCTTGCCGGCGCCTCCCAACGTGAAATTGCCAACGCAGATGACCGGGACCGGCGCTTTACGGCCCGGGCGCGCCATGTATCGCGCCGCGATGGCCCCGTAACCGGCGCCTATAGGCGCGAGCAGGGCTGCGGCGATGCTATGCTCGGTCCACCAGAAGGCGGGGTTACGCATGGGCGCTGCGATTCTCAGTCCGCAACTGCATGAAATAGGGCTCAAGCGCGGATAGCGTCAGGTCGAGGGCGCCACCGAGCTTTTCGACGTAGAGCTTCGCCCTTTGCGCAACCCGCTCGCGCCCGGCCCTGTCTTCGATCCAGGCGCCGATTCGATCCGTCAACTCACCGGCGTCGCTGACGAGCGCTGCCGCGTCGGTGCGGTCAAGCTCTTCGTAGATGTCGTCGAAGTTCGACACATGGGGACCATGCAGGACGGCGGCGCCGAGCTTGATGGCCTCGATCGGATTCTGCCCGCCATGACGAACCAGCGAACCGCCCATGAATACGATGGGAGCGAGCCGATAGATCAGTCCCAATTCGCCAAGCGTGTCGAATATATAAATATCGATTTCGCCTGCCGGAAAAGCGCCGCGCCCGCGCAGCGCGGCCAGGAAGCCCGCCGTCGCGGCAATTTCCGCAATGGCCGGGCCGCGCTCGGGATGCCGCGGCGCGATGACGGTCAGAAGATCCGGACATGCGACCTTGAGACGGCGATGAACATCGAAGAGGACGCTCTCTTCGCCGGGATGGGTGGAAGCCGCGGCCACAACCGTTCGTCCTTTGACCGCATCGGCCAAAACGGCGAGCTTGCCCGCGTCGACTGGCAGGGCGGGGACATCGAATTTGAGATTGCCGGTGATACTGATGCGAGGCGCGCCGAGTGCGCCGAAGCGCTTCGCATCGCCCTGTGAGCGCACCAGGCAAAGGTCAAACCGCCCCAGGAGATTTCCGATGGTCTTGGGAAAATAGCGCCAACGGCCAAAGGAGCGCTCCGACATGCGTCCGTTGACGAGAATTATCGGAATGCGGCGTGCCGACGCGCTCAGGATCAGATTGGGCCACAGCTCGGATTCCACGAACAAGGCGAGGTCCGGACGCCAATAGTCGAGGAACCGGGTAACGAAACACGGCATGTCAAGGGGGATAAACTGATGCAGAGCGCCGGCCGGCAGCCGCCTTTGCGCCAACTCCGCGGAGGTCACCGTGCCGGTCGTCATCAATACGGTGAGCCGGCGCGCGAGAATGCGTTCGACCAGCGGGAGCACGGCGACGAATTCGCCGACGCTGGCCCCATGCAGCCACACAAGCGGGCCTCCCGGCCGCTGAGCGCTCGGCCGGCCGTGGCGCTCGGCAATACGATCGGGGTTCTCCTTCCCGCGCGCAAGCCGCCGCGCGAGCAGCCACGGCGCCAGCGCAGTCCCGGCTTCGGCGGCGATCCGGTAGGCGGAAAGAGTTATCGGCATGGATTCAGCCGGGAGCGGCATGACGATCCTTGCGGTCGACAATCTCGTAAGCGCGGTCAGTGACCTGGCCGAGCCGCCTCTCCACCATAGCTCTGCATTGTTCCATGGTGGCGTGGTCGGCGTCCGGCGGCACCACGACCGGATCGGTTGATACAATGGCGGCCCGCCCGAACGGCAAGTTTACAGCCGAACGGTCCCAATTTTTCAAGACGATGCGCCTGCTCGTGGCGATCGCAACCGGATAGATCGGCCGTCCGGAGAGTTGCGCCAGTTTGATTATACCCAGGCCCGCGACGCGTGCGACCTTCGGGATATCGGCCGTCAGCGCCATGTTGTATCCCTCTGCCAGAGCGTCCAGCATGGATTTGAAGGCGCCGACGCCGCCCTTTAAGTCAAACCGGCGGCCAGGATCTCCCGACCCGCGAACTGTGCCGATGCCAAGCCGCTCGGCCGCGTAGGCGTTGATCTCGCCATCGCGGTGACGTGAGATCAAGACCTTGGCCCGATGTCCACGGCTGAGAAACGGCGCCATGAAATGCTGGCCGTGCCACATGGCGATGATCACGGGCTGTTGAGGCTCGACAGTTTCATAGATATCGGCGGGCTCGAGGGTGAGGCGGTTCGTGAACCATACCAGGCGAAGATAGTCGGCCGCCAATGAGCCGATCAATCGCTGTAACGCCGGCGACCGCGCGATGCGTCGTGAGGAAAGCATGCGAAGCCCGCGCCTCAATTTCCGTCGGGCGGCATGGTTTCCGGATCGAGCAGGCGATGCAGGTGCACAATGAAATAACGCATTTGCGCGTTGTCCACGGTCTGCTGCGCCTTCGCCCGCCACGCCGCGTATGCCTTGGCGTAATTCGGATAGACGCCGACAATGTCGACCTTGTCGAGATCCTTGAATTCCACCCCTCCGATGTCGACGAGTTCGCCGCCGAGCACGAGATGCAATAATTGCTTCGATTGGGTTTCGACGCTCATCAAGGGTTCCTTCGATCGCCGGCCGGATCCGGCGCGTCAGCGTAACAAGCCATGGTGATTCCGCAGCAGGACGGCCAGCGTCTCGTGGCGCATCAGCCCCGCTGCGACGAGGTCATCGTGGACGGTTGTGATGCCGTTATAGGCAAGCCTCATTCCACCGGCCGTCGTCAGCGCGCCGCCAGCTTCGTGCACCAAAAGATCGGCAGCGGCAAGGTCCCAATCGCGGCTGGTGCGGCTTGCGAGGGCCGCATCGAGCGTGCCGTCGGCGACGCGGGCAAGGCGCAACGCCAGCGACTGGATTTTAGGCAGAACCGCGAATGCCGGAGCCACGGTGGCGAGGCGGTCGAGAAATCCCTTGGGTCCCGCGATCCTGGCCCCTTCGATGGCGGCGCCCGGAGTTGCCTTGATTGGCGTCCCGTTGCGGGTCGCACCGGCTCCTGCAACGGCAAGGAACAGCTCCTCGCTGACCGGGGCGTAGAGTGCGGCGACGACCGGGCGGCCCGCTTCAACCAACGCGACCGAGATCGTCCAATCGGGACGACGAGCGATGAAGGCGCGCGTCCCGTCGATCGGGTCGACGATCCAGACCCGCCGCGCGCCCAGCCGCGCCGGATCATCTTCGCTTTCCTCCGACAGCCAGCCCGCGTCGGGAATAAGGGCCGCCAGCCGCCCCCTCAGCAGCTGGTTGACCGCGATGTCGACCTCCGAGACCGGCGAATTGCATTCTTTCACCCAGGTCTTGATCGGGTTGGCCGACGCGGCGCGCGCGAAAGCGCCGGCTTCGCTCACCACGGATGCGAGCGCGTTTGCCAGATGAAACAGGTTCCCGTTCCCTCGCATCTTGCAGTCAGAGTGCATCGACGTTCTTCGTTGTCAGAACGAGCGCAACATCTTATCAATCATGATGAGCGGCATGTGCGCAAACATATCGCTCCCGATCACAGCCATCCCCGGCGCCGTGACGGCGCGGGCGCAAGCCGCGAGGCGTTTTGCCCGATTGCCCGCGCTCCGGCATTCTGTCGATTTGGTGAATGGAAGGCGGTTTTTCGCCGCACCACAAGCCATGCCAAGTCGCCGTTATTTCGGCCGTTTTAACCGATTATTGGAGGGAAGTGCGGACCAAACCATAGATTTTGTGTTCGGCATTCGTTCTTCTCCCGCCGGATTGGTCCCGGCGGTGAGGCGTGTGTCGAGCAGCGTTTGTCTCGCGATTCGGAGGGCGATATTGGCGCGCCTGGCAGTTGTCTCCAACCGTGTTTCCGTTCCCGCCGGCGACGGCGCCAAGCGCGCCGGGGGACTTGAAGTGGCGTTGCGGCCGGCGCTGCAGCACAATGGCGGCGTCTGGCTTGGATGGAGCGGAAAGGTCGGGACGCGGGAAAAGCTGAGAACCCGGTCGATCAAACATAAGAACGTCGAATACGTCGTCACCGATCTCACCAAACACGATTATCAGGAATACTATAACGGTTTCGCCAATCGGGTGCTGTGGCCGATTCTGCACTATCGGCTGGACCTCGCCGAGTTCGCTCGCCGCGACCTCAGCGGATATTTCCGCGTCAACGACCATTTTGCCACCGAACTCGAAAGAGTGATCGAGACTGATGATCTCATCTGGGTCCACGACTATCACCTGATTCCGATAGCAGATGCCTTGCGCCGGCGCGGCCATGCCAACCGGATCGGGTTTTTCCTCCACGTTCCGTTCCCGCCTCCCGAGGTGATAACTTCGCTGCCGAACCACGAGCAGCTCATCCCCTTGCTCATGCAATATGACGTTGTGGGATTTCAGACCGAAGGCGACGCGAGCAATTTCGTTCGCTACCTGATTTCCGAGTGCAATCAGGCGCGGGAACTGCGCGTATTGGAGATCGCCGGCAATCAGACCGCTCTGAGTTTGAACGGGCGGCAAACGCGAATCGGGAATTTTCCGGTCGGTATCGAACCGCGCGTCTTCCAGCGGCTGGCGCGCCGCAACATGCGGTCCCCGCTCGTCAAGGAGATGGTGGCGAGCCTGGGCGGCCGCCTCCTGGTGATCGGGGTCGATCGCCTCGACTATTCCAAAGGCCTTGTCCAGCGCCTCGACGCGTTCGACCACTTCCTTGCGAATCACCGCGAATGGATCGGCAAGGTCACCTACCTGCAGATCACGCCGAGAAACCGCTCTGAAATTCCGGAATATGCGGAGCTGGAAGAAGCCTTGGGGTCAGCCGCGGGGCGCATCAACGGCAAATACGGCGAAGTGTCGTGGACGCCGATCCGCTACGTGAACCGGGTCTATGGCCGCGCCGCGCTCGCGGGGCTCTATCGCACGGCGCGCGTCGGCTTGGTCACGCCTTTGCGGGACGGCATGAATCTGGTCGCCAAGGAGTACGTCGCGGCGCAGAATCCGGAGGACCCGGGAGTCCTCATCCTGTCTCGCTTCGCCGGCGCCGCGATCGAATTTCGCCGCGCCCTTCTGGT
>JAJPKK010000012.1 GCA_021323775.1 Hyphomicrobiales bacterium | reverse complement strand
CCCGCTTGCGATCCGGGCGCCGTTGACATGCCGGCGCGGAGATCCGGACCGCGGCAGAATGCGCTGCGGTCGCATTAAGCCCATTTTTACTTTGAGCCGCCATGATCGTGACTGTCGGATGAAGGTCGCGCGTCGCCGACCGCGTTGTCAGAGTTTAAGAGTTGCCAAACATGGTCATGCCACGCAGCGGGGCGTCCAGCCGGGCGCCCCGCCTGATTCCCCAAGCGAGCCGCCGAGGCAGTCCCGGAATCACTGCCCGAGTTGCGCAATCGTTCCCATCGGCGATGCAGATTTTGCACGGCGATTGCGTGACTGAGCTCGCGAAGCTGCCCCCCGGCTCGGTCGATCTGGTGTTCGCCGAACCGCCTTACAATCTGCAGCTACAAGGCGGGCTCAAGCGTCCCGACGATTCGCGTGTGGATGCCGTCGATGACGATTGGGACAAGTTCTCGAATTTCGCCGCCTACGACGATTTCACCCGCGCATGGCTTGAGGCGTGCCGGCGGGTGATGAAGCCGCATGCGACCCTGTGGGTCATCGGGACCTACCACAACATTTTCCGCGTCGGCGCAATGTTGCAGGACCTCGGCTTCTGGATTCTCAACGACGTGATCTGGCGCAAGGCCAACCCGATGCCGAATTTTCGCGGGCGGCGCTTCACCAACGCGCACGAGACTCTGATCTGGGCCTCGCGCGACGCCGCCGCGCGGCAATACACCTTCAACTACGAGGCCCTCAAGGCGGGCAACGAGGATATCCAGGTGCGCTCCGACTGGACTATCGCGCTGTGTACGGGCGAAGAGCGCCTCAAGGGCCACGACAACAAGAAGCTTCACCCGACACAGAAGCCGGAAGCGCTGCTTGCCCGCGTGATTCTGTCCTCGTCTCGCCCCGGCGACCTTGTGCTCGACCCGTTCTGCGGCACGGGCACGTCCGGCGCCGTGGCAAAACGCCTTGGCCGGCGCTTCATCGGCGTCGAGCGCGACGAGACCTACCGGGAGGCGGCCGAGCGCCGCATCGCCGCTGTCAAGCCGCTGCCCGAAGCTTCGCTTGCGTCGTTTCCGACGGCCCGCGAAGCGCCGCGCGTGCCGTTCTCGGCGCTGATCGAGCGCGGCATGATCGCGCCGGGCACGGACCTGTTCGATGCCAAGCGCCGCCACAAGGCGCTGGTGCGCGCCGACGGCGCCATCGCGCTTGGCGATGCCATTGGCTCGATCCATCGCATCGGCGCGCTGGCGCAGGGGTTGGAAGCCTGCAACGGCTGGACCTTCTGGCACGTGGAACGCAAGGGCGCGCTCATGCTCATCGACGCACTTCGGGCGCAGATCAGGGCGGAAGGGATGGGGTGAAAATTCAAGTGATCCCCATGAATGAGGGGGTCGGCCGGCAGAAAGCCGCGATTCGCTTCTTCCGACGGAAGCCACCATAAGCCGCGCGCTTGCCTTGCGAACATCCGGTTTCGATAACTCGCGATGCGCTGTATGAGCACGCCAGCCAGTGGATTTCGACTCCGCCCGGCGGTAGGATTGGAAACGAAAATTTCCGGTAGAATTTTCTTTTCGCGGGAGGATCGGGATGTTGCGAGTGGTGCGCGCTGGAGTCCTACTTGTCGTCGCCGTCGCCGCTTCGGGCATGGCGGCGCGCGGGCAGCCGGCCACATATCCTAAGCCGACAGAACTGCCCAATCCCTACCGGCTCGTGGAGGGCTGGCCGACGCTCCCCCAGAACATGAACGGAGGCCGCTGGGGCGAGGTCATCCGCGTGCACGTCGCGCGCGACGGCAATATCTGGGTCTTTCACCGCTGCTTCAATGTCGTGCCGCCCGGCAGCGCCACCTGCATCAATCGCGGCGAGGCCAATCCGCCGATCCTGGAATTCGATCCATCGGGGCGTCTCCTTAAGAGCTTTGGGGCGGGGCTGTTCGCATATCCCCACGGCTTCACGGTCGATAACGACGGAAACCTGTGGGCGAGCGATGTCAACGACAGCGAAACCGTGCTCGGCATGTCGGCGAAGAACGTCGCCGGCGTCGTGATGGGGCAGGAGGTCCTCAAGCTCTCCGCAGACGGCAAGGTTCTGCTGACGCTGGGCAAGGAGGGTGTGGCCGGCAATGGCCCTGATACGTTCGACCGGCCGACCGGCGTCGCGATCGGGGCCAATGGCGACATTTTCGTGTCGGATGGCCATAACCCCAACAAGTTCAACACGGCCCGCATCGTGAAATTTACGAAGGACGGCCGGTTCATCAAGACATGGGGACGTAAAGGCTCGGCGCCCGGCGAATTCGATGAGCCCCACGACATCTTTATTGGCGGCTCGCAGAGCCGAGTATATGTCGCCGACCGCCGCAACAACCGCATTCAGGTGTTCGATCAGGACGGCAACTTCATCGCCGCCTGGCGCCAGTTCGGCCAGCCAAGCTCGGTTTTTGTCGGCAAAGACGATACCATTTATGTCGGCGCGTCGTTCCCTGACCCCGCGGCCAAGAAGGGCGAGCTGAGGGGCATCGTGATCGGAGACGCCAGGGACGGGTCGCTCAAGGCTTTCATTCCGGACCCTTCCGACCTCGACAAGGTGGTGCGGGGCACCTCGGCATCCGGCATCGCGGCGGACGATATGGGCAACGTCTTCGCGGCGGATGTCGGCACGCAAAATCTGAGGAAATACGTCAAGGTCAGATAGCCGGGCTAAGAGGAAACCTACCCGGCAAGAGCCGTTTCTGACTGAATGGGGGCGGATGCGGCTCACCGCATGGTGCGTCCCGTCGGTCACGGTCTGAGCAAACAGATCTGTCGCATCCCTCTCCGGCAGCTCAGCATCACTGCTTTGTGCGGCAATCAATCGCGCCGCGACCGGCCGCAGCTCAACAAAAGTTAATGCGCGGGACAGGCGAGCGTAACGTTCGGCGCTTATTCACCATTCAGAGCGCGTGGCATCGCTCACGCAGCAAATCAGGACATGGAGCAAGCGACATGATTGAGCGCGATAATACCCGCGATAATCGGCCTGCACGCAAATTCCTCGCGCCGCGCCGATTGGCGTTGCTGGCGTCGGTCGCCGGCGTCGGCGCTGCTGTGCTGGCAGGCGGAATAGGCCCGCAGATTGAGACAAAATCTCCACGCTGGATTTCGTCTGCTGCCGCAGCCGAGACCGCTCCACAGCCGCAAGGTTTCGCCGACCTCGTAGCGAAGGTGAAGCCCGCCGTCATTTCGGTGCGCGTCCGGTTCGACGTGGCCGCGCAGCAGAACGCGAACGAGGACGAGACGATGCCGTTCAGGCAGGGCTCGCCCTTCGAGAGATTCTTCCGCCAGTTCGGCTTTGAGGATTCGCCGAACGGAATGCAAAGCTGGCAATTCGGAATACCGCAGGTGCAGAAGGTGGCCGCCGAAGGCTCCGGCTTCTTCATTTCGGCTGACGGCTACGCGGTGACCAACAATCACGTGGTCAACAACGCCAAGACTGTGCAGGTGGTCACCGATGACGGCAGGACGCTTCCTGCGAAGGTCGTCGGCACCGATGCGAAGACCGATCTCGCGGTGATCAAGGTTGACGGCGACAATTTCCCGTTCGTGAAATTCGCCGATCACGAACCGCGCATCGGCGACTGGGTGGTGGCGGTCGGCAATCCGTTCGGCCTTGGCGGCACCGTGACGGCGGGGGTCGTTTCCGCCCGCGGCCGCGACATCGGCTCAGGTTTAGGTGACTTCATCCAAATCGATGCGCCGATCAACCGCGGCAATTCCGGCGGCCCGACGTTCGACCTCAACGGCAATGTGATCGGCATCAATACCGCCATCTATTCGCCGTCTGGCGGCTCCGTCGGGATCGGCTTTGATATCCCGGCCGATACGGCGAAAATGGTTGTCGCTCAGCTCAAGGAGAAAGGCCACGTGACCCGTGGCTGGATGGGCGTGAGCGTCCAGCCGGTGACGGCAGGCATCGCCGAAAGCCTCGGCCTGAAGAAGGCTGAGGGCGCGCTTGTCGATGAGCCCCAATCCGGCAGCCCCGCCGCCAAGGCCGGCATCCTGGCGGGCGATGTCATCACGGCGGTCGACGGCCATGACGTGAGGAACTCGCGCGATCTCGCCCGCCAGATCGGCGCCATGGCGCCCGGCACCCCGGCCAAGCTTACCATATGGCGCAAGGGCGAAACCAAGGCGGTTTCCCTGACGATTGGCGAAGCGCCCGATCAGCGTCAGGCCAATGCAGGCGCGGAGCAGCAAGGCGAGCCGAGCAGCGGCGCGCCGCACATCGGGCTCACGCTCGCCCCCGCGACTGAGGTCGGCGGCGCCGGCAATCAAGGCGTCGCTGTCGTGGGCGTCGACCCAAACGGGCCGGCGGCGGAAGAGGGGATCAAAACCGGAGACGTCATCCTCGACATCGCCGGGAAGGCGGTGTCGAAACCCGAAGACGTGCGCCAGGAGCTTGCGAGCCTCTACAGGAGCGGTAAGCACTCCGTCCTGATGCGGGTGCAATCCACCGACGGCACCAGGTTCGTCGCGGTGCCGTTCGCCAAAGCGTGATCTCGCAAGGGGCGTCCGCGACAGCGCGGAGCGCCCTCGCATAAGTCATTCACGGCATCGAAAGGGGGCGCGGGCGCAAGGCTGTCCCCTGCGCCGTCAATCCGGACCTCATCCCGAGGAGCGGCTCCTCGGGATGAGGCTTACCGATGACATCGATATATGCATGACATCGATATGCTTCGAGCCTCGGAGGCGCTCCACTTTTTGAGGTCCTTCAATTACGTCGCTTCGCGCGGATTGGCAAAAGGTGTAGCCTTGCCGTATCGCATTCGATTGCCGGGAGCACATCATGTCGAGTGGAAATCTGTCTGCTGGCGCCTTATTGGGCACTGCCCTGATGCTTATGTCCGCTGGCGCATGGGCGTTCGATGACTCAAACTATCCCGATCTGAGAGGCCAATGGAATCGCCAGGAGGTGCCCGGCATTGCCCCGTCATTTGACCCGACCAAGCGTCCAGGCCTGGCTCAGCAGGCGCCGCTCACGCCCGAGTATCAAAAGATACTTGAAGCCAGCCTTGCCGATCAGGCGGCCGGCGGCGCCGGTTTTGCGCCGGACTATCTGTGCATCTCATCGGGGATGCCGATGCGGATGACGGCTTACACGCCTCTGGAATTCATCATCACGGCCGACGCCACCCACGTCGCGGGGCCGGACGGTTACATGCATCGCAGAATTTACACTGACGGCCGCGACTGGCCGGCTGACGTCGAGCCCAGCCGCATCGGCTATTCGATTGGCAAGTGGATCGACGAGGACGGCGACGGCAAATTCGATACGCTCGTGGTCGAGACGCGCTACTTCAGGGGCCAGCGCGCTTTCGATCAGACCGGCATTCCGCTGCACGAGGACAATCAGACCGTGGTCATGGAGCGTATTTACCTGGACAAGGCAAGTCGCAATGTCCTCCACAACGAAATGACCGTCATTGATCACGCGCTGACGCGTCCGTGGTCAGTGATCAAGAGCTACGTTCGCGACCCCAGCAAACAGCCGGTGTGGATCCCGTGGGACTGTGCAGAGGGCAATCCGCATGTTCGCATCGGCCAGGAAGATTATATGGTGGGCGCGGATGGCCTCCTGATGCCCGCCAAGAAAAACCAGCAGCCTCCTGATCTGAGGTATTTCAAAGAGACGCGCAAGTGACGCCCGCGACAAGCGCGCGCATGACGCTGCGGAGATGTGTTGCAATCTCATCGGAACGCGCTTCATGCGGGCGGCATTGATCCAATTCGCTTTTTCCGCGAAATAGCAAAGGTTGGGGTCGGGTGGGCCTGCCATGGAAGGGCCGAGCGCTGGTGGGCACAGCGCTCCTGAGCTTGTCAGCGAGAGCAATGTGACGGTTTGCGTGCACGGCGGCGTCGCCACGGTCTCGATCCCGCAGCGTGGCGGCAGCAAGACGCCGCAACGCCAAGCCTACGAAACGGGTCGAGAAGATGTTGTTCTTGTTTTTCGATCCGGGTCAAGGGCGTGAAGCAGGCAGCGGAAAGAGCAGGTTCCTGTGGCACGGCGAGAGGCGGTCCCGGTAGTCAACAGGAGGGACCCGGGCGCGACGCGGCGTGCCCTTGCAGCTGACGCGGCGTCGCGCGCGGGAGGTCCCTGTTGACCCACCGGGGCGGGCGGATAGTTGCGGAATGGCGCTCATTTCCGGCGCACCTTTGCGGACGTTGATGCGGATGCGGTTTCGTTTTGTGGAGCTTCCTTCACGGGCTTGCGGGCGTCGGGTTCGGTGTTAGCAGCCTTGAGCTTGCGCATGCTCTCGCCTTTGAGTTCGATCCTGTAGGCGTTGTGGATGATGCGATCGAGGATGGGTCGGGGTGAGTTGGATCGCCGACGACCTCGTACGATCGCGCGATCGGCAGCTGGCTGGTGATGAGAATCGAACGGGCTTCGTAGCGGTCCTCGACGATCTCGAGCAGGTCGCGGCGCTGCTCGGCATTGAGCTGCTCTGGCGATTGCGCGATTGGCTTCGGCGAGCGAGAAGAACGTCTGATGCCGCAGCCGCCCGAGAATGTACGTCTGCGCAAATCTCACGCCGGCTTCCGCCTTGGCCTTATCCCGCGGGCGGTACGGGCGCGCCGGCACAATGCCGACGCTGTAGTGCGCCGCCATCATGGCGTAGCTGCGAGTGCCCCATCTGGGTTTTGTCAACTTTAGGTTGTTTCGGGTTCGAGCCCCCTCAACTCGCCTCCGCCAACAGCGAAAGCTGCCTTGGCGCGGTGTCGGCGCGGTCGGTGAGCGGGGTCGGGTAGTCGCCGGTGAAGCAGTGGTCGGTGAATTGCGGGCGCAGCGGGTCGCGGCGCTCCTCGCCCATGGCGCGGTAGATGCCCTCGACCGACAGGAAGGCGAGCGAGTCGGCGCCGATGATCTCGCACATCTCCGGGACGGTATGATTGGCGGCGAGCAGGTTGTCGCGCTCGGGCGTGTCGATGCCGTAGAAATCCGGGTGGGTGATCGGCGGCGAGGCGATGCGGAAATGCACTTCCGCCGCGCCCGCCTCGCGCATCATGCGCACGATCTTCTTCGACGTGGTGCCGCGCACCAGGCTGTCGTCGATCAGCACGATGCGCTTGCCGGAAACCACGGAGCGGTTGGCGTTGTGCTTGAGGCGCACGCCGAGTTCACGGATCGACTGGCTCGGCTCGATGAAAGTGCGCCCCACATAGTGGTTGCGGATGATGCCCATCTCGTAGGGGATGCCGGCCGCCTGGGCATAGCCGATCGCCGCGGGGACGCCGGAGTCGGGCACCGGCACCACGACCTCGGCGGCGGCGGGCGCTTCGCCCGCAAGCTCCATGCCCATGCGGCGGCGGATCTGGTAGACGCTGCGGCCGCCGACCACCGAGTCCGGCCGCGCGAAATAGATGTACTCGAAAATGCACGGCCGCGCCCGCATCGGCGGAAACGGCCGCAGCGACTGCGCGCCTTCTTCGGAAAAGACCACCACCTCGCCGTTCTCAACATCGCGCACATAGCGCGCGCCGATGATATCGAGCGCGCAGGTCTCCGACGTCACGATCGGGCAGCCGCGCAATTCGCCGATCACCAGCGGGCGGATGCCGAGCGGATCGCGCGCGCCGATCAGCTTCTTGTTGGTCAGCGCCGCCAGCGAATACGCGCCTTCGACCTGGCGCAGCGCGTCGATGAAGCGGTCGATGAAGCGCCGGTGGCCGGAGCGCGCCACGAGATGCAGGATCACCTCGGTGTCGGTGGTCGACTGCATGATGGCGCCGTCGCGCACGAGCTGGCGGCGCAGCGTCAGCCCGTTGGTGAGATTGCCGTTGTGGCCGACCGCGAAGCCGCCCGCGTTGAGTTCCGAGAACAGCGGCTGGACATTGCGCAGGACGGTTTCGCCGGTCGTCGAATAGCGCACATGGCCGATCGCGATGAAGCCGGGCAGGCGATCGATCACCTCGCGGCGGGAGAAGGTATCGCCCACGAGGCCGAGCCGGCGCTCGGAATGGAAGCGGCGGCCGTCAAAGGTCACGATGCCGGCCGCTTCCTGGCCGCGATGCTGAAGCGCATGCAGACCGAGCGCCGTGATCGCGGCGGCGTCCGGGTGGCCGTAGATGCCGAACACGCCGCATTCCTCGCGCAGCCGGTCGCCGTTGAGGTCGAGGTCGAAATCGTGATGCTCGAATTCCCGGCCGGCGCTGGGGGGCTGCCGACGCGGAACATCGCCTGCGGGGCCGCCGTCCGTAAGACTTCCGGCGAGCTGAGGGTCCATCATCGGTTCGCCTCCGTGGGTGCCGCAGTCTTTTAGCCGATTCATTGCCGGTTCGTCACGCGATCGTCACGCTTTCATGCAACGAAAGTTGCTTCGTCGCTAAAAAGCCACATCCTGCTGCAATCTTTGGTTGCGAAACCGCAAAGCGAAACAAAACCGCAAAGCAAAACCGCAAAGCAAAACCGTAAAGGTTCAGATCTCGCGTCCAGCCGGGCTTTATCCCGGCCCTCCCCCGCTTGCGGGGCAGGGGGGAAGCCTGCTGCCGAGCTAGGCAAATCAGGCCCGTCATCCTTGACGAAAAGTTAGCGCCAATCAGGGTCGCCCCTACATCACGCCGTGGTCCCTGTTTCACCCCGGGGACTCGCCCGCTTCCTTCTGCTTCTTGTACCTCGAGTACCAAGCTTCGATGTCCGGCGACATGGATATAATATCGTCACGCAGGTTCTTCAGCACAAACAGCGATTTTGCGTTTGCGATCCATCCGGGCTGCGATTTCGGCTGGAACCAGTCGTAGAACGCAAACATGACCACCACGATGAGCAGCCCGCGCCCCAGTCCGAACAGGAAACCGAGCGTGCGGTCGAGCGCGCCGATGCGGCTGTCCAGACTCTTGTCCGAGACCTTCACAGTTATCACCGACACGATGATAAGCGTGCCGATGAACGCCACGGCGACGGTCCCGCCAGTCACCGCGTAGTCGTTCCACGTGCTGAAATAGGCCTTCGTATAGGGCAAGAGCTTTGTATAGGCCAAAAACGCCGCACCCGCAGCCGCGCCCCATCCGGCGATCGACAGAACCTCGCGGATAAGGCCGCGGACCATCGCGAGCATTCCGGAGATAAACATCACGACAATGAGAAAGATATCGAGGTACATCGGTTAAGTCTTGGTTGCGGCGGACGGGCGGCAGACGGATTCTGCAATCGGGGTTCTTGGCGATCTGACAGGCGTACAGGTGTATAGCGGCCGGCGGAACGCCCGTCATCCGACTTTTGGGGGCTGGGGAAGACTTGGGCGAGCCAGCTCGGCCTGATCAGAGAGATCGCACTATCTTGCCGATGTGGTGACCGCACAAGCATTTTACAGGTTGAGCGAGAGGCTTTCCACCTCCCCCCTGCGGGGAGAGGTGGAAATCCGCGCGTCAACGCTTTCGATTCAGCCCATATCGAAATCTCGTCTGGTCGCGGGCCCGCGGCGTGATCAACGTTGCGCTTGTCCCGCAACGAAGGGCGCAATCGCTATTCCTCCCCCGCACCCGGCGTCCCCGGCCGCACCGCGCCCTTCGGGGCAATCTCCGTCACCATATCGACCAGCGGGCCGACTGCGATCAACGTCATGCCGGCGTCGCCCGCTTCGCCGCGCGCCGTGTCCGGCACGAAGGCGCGGGCGAAGCCCAGCTTTTGCGCCTCCTTGAGCCGGGCTGCGGCCTGCGCCACCGGCCGCACCATGCCGGACAGCGAGATCTCTCCGAAATAGACCGCGTCGGAAGGAAGCGCTGCGTTGGCGAGCGAGGACACCAGCGCCGCCGCGGCGGCGAGGTCGGCGGCGGGTTCCTGGATACGCAGTCCGCCCGCGACATTGAGATAGACGTCATGGCCGGACAGCCGCACGCCGCAATGGGCCTCCAGGACGGCGAGCACCATGGCAAGCCGGTTATGGTCCCAGCCTACCACGGCGCGGCGCGGCGTGCCGAGGATCGTCGGCGCCACCAGGGCCTGCATTTCCACCAGCAGCGGCCGCGTGCCCTCGATGCCGGCGAACACCGCGGTTCCTGGCGCGCCGAGGTCCCGCTCGGAGAGGAACAGCGCCGACGGGTTGGCGACTTCCCGCAAGCCGCCGCCGGTCATCTCGAACACGCCGATCTCGTCGGTGGGGCCGAAGCGGTTCTTTACCGCGCGCAGGATGCGGAACAGGTGGCCGCCTTCGCCCTCGAAGGAGAGCACGGCGTCCACCATGTGCTCGACGACGCGAGGCCCGGCGATCTGGCCGTCCTTGGTGACATGGCCTACAAGGATGACGGCGGCGCCCGAGCGCTTGGCATAGCGAATCAGAAGCTGGGCGGAGCCGCGCACCTGGCTCACGGTGCCGGGCGCTGACTCGATCCCATCGGTCCACATCGTCTGGATCGAGTCCACCACGACGAGGCGCGGCGTCGCCCCCTCGGAGAGCGTTGCTATGATGTCCTCGACCGCGGTTTCGGCGGCAAGCTCGACGGCCGCCTGCGCGAGCCCCAATCGCTCGGCCCGCAGCCGCACCTGGGCGACGGCTTCCTCGCCGGAGATGTAGACGGCGCGATGCCCGGCGCGGGCGACGGCGGCGGCGGCCTGGATCAGCAGCGTCGATTTGCCAATGCCTGGGTCGCCGCCCACGAGCAGCACGGAGCCGCGCACGAATCCGCCGCCGGTGACGCGATCAAGCTCCGCAAGGCCCGAAGGCGTGCGCGGGCCATCGTCGGCCGCGCCGGCGAGCGGATGGAGTACGAGGAACCGGCCCTTGCGATAGGGCTTGCCGGGGCCGGGGCCGCCCGACATCGGCGCGCTGCCCGCCTCCTCCGCAATGGTGTTCCACGCGCCGCACGAATCGCACTTGCCCTGCCAGCGGCCAAACACGGCGCCGCAGTTCTGGCAGACGAAGGCGGGGGCGCGGCGGGACATGGGGTGCGGGACCAAATTAGTGGCGGCCCCGCACCACGCTCAGGCCGTCGCAAGGAATCTTAGCGTCAGGCGGCCGCTTCCCTTGGCGCCATGATGGCCGCGTACCTCGAGGGTAGAATTCGTCGGTCTCGAAGTGAATGGTGCAGCTATCGAGAAAGTCGTCTTTCGACAGATTAGGCGGAATTGTTGTCAGATCGAAAGTAATCGTGATCAGCTTGTGGGTGTTCGGCGGCAGAAACCAATCGTCCTCGTCCTCTTTCTCTTTTTGATCGCTCCTATGGACCGCGTGACCATCAAAACTTGTTTGCCCCTGTGGATTCTTCAGTGGAATGGTCAGAGTAACTTTTTTTATGTGAGCTGGGATACTGCCGGCATTAAAAGCCGTGAGAATAATACCCCCAGACTGATCGTCGCGATCATAATCCACTGTTAAATCAGAATAGCCCCCCTCAAACCAGCCAACAAAGCTGGGCGCCACGGTCGCGATCACTGAAACCAAGGCTGTCAGCAGAGCAAGTACAGTCGCGTCGAATGGAAGGTATCTCCGCCAATCCTGAAAAGTACTGCAGACGGTGCATTTTGCTGCCGGGCTCGGCATCAACGCCCCGCAGGTAGCACACATTTTCCGTTCGCACCTTTCCGGGAAGAGCGCATCCATGATCATCCAGCCCCGAGTGACACGGACTATCTCACGGGCCCTTGAAAAAGGCAACGTATCATTGCAAAATTGCGGTCGTGTCGCGTATGGTTGTGACTTGGCGGCGTCGGCTGCATTTCAGTAGGAGGCATCGATGATAACGAGGCTTTACATGCCGGAGCTCTTCATAGCTGGCGCGGCGTTGAGCCTTGTGTCGACCTTTTTCTCTTTTGCGGCGGCAAGAGAATATCGCCTCTGTGTTGGGGAGTTCGATGAAAAATGCCCAGTGTCGCACAACGTATT
>JAJPKK010000056.1 GCA_021323775.1 Hyphomicrobiales bacterium | reverse complement strand
GTTGGCCGCTTTTCACGTCCTGCCTCACTCGAAATTCAAAAGAGTTTTCCACCGGGCCTGGCCCGACCTGCAGCGCATGAAACTTCTGCTACCCGTGGCGCGGTCCTGCCGGGTAAGTTTCTTCCTAGCCAAAAGACATTGTCACGCCGTAAACTGAGTGAATTTCGATCGACTGAAATATCCTGTGAAATATCCCATGAGGTGGGCAACATAAGGTGGGCCAAGGCCCGTTTTTGCGCCGCGCCCACTGAGAGCGCGCGCAGTGGGCGCGCGGAGCAATCATCACGGCGCCCGCAAAAATTCCACACGACGAATCACTTTGGTGAGGACCGCGCGCAAATAAACCTGCTAGCCTCCCGGCGCCACTTTCCGCTTTGAAGTGGCGAGACCAGGGAGGAAGCCATGTTCCAGCTCTCGAAGCTGCGGACGGCCGTGTGCCTGCCCGCTGACGCGCGACAAGCCTCGGGCCCCCGTCACACAAACCCACGCAGAAATCCGCGCAGCCAAAACCCACGCAAAACCTCGGGCAAGACAAGCCTCGGCTTTGGGCTTGCGGTCGCGCTCGGAACGCTGTGCGCTTCATGGCCTGGCGTGGCCGCCGAGCCGGGTCAAACCGCCGAAAAGAAGCTGAGCGCCGTCGTTGAAACGAAAGAAGGACCGGTGCAAGGTTTCATCGTAAACGGCGTTACCGAATTCCTCGGCATTCCCTACGCGGAGCCGCCGGTTGGCGATCTGCGCTGGCGGCCGCCCAAGGATCACGCGCCGTGGAGCAATGTCCTGAAGGCCACGGAATTTGCGCCGACCTGCGCGCTGATCACGACGCTCGGAGTCTTCTCAGGCCCGCAGAACAACAACGAGGACTGCCTCTATCTGAATGTCTTCACGCCGGACCCCAACCCGTCGGCGCGGCTTCCCGTGATTGTCTGGATTCACGGCGGCGGCAATGTGGACGGCGAAACGCCCGGCTATGACGGCAGCAAGCTGGCGTCGCAGGGTAAAACCGTCGTCGTGACCATGGAGTACCGGCTGAACCTCATGGGTTTCCTGGCGCATCCCGCGCTCGATAACGAAGGCCATCTCTTCGGCAATTACGGCATTCTCGACCAGCAGGCGGTGCTGAAATGGGTCGAGCGCAATATCGCGAGATTCGGCGGCGACAAGGACAACGTCACCGTCGGCGGTCAATCGGCGGGCGCTGTCGACACCGGCATCCACATGCTGTCGCCGCTCGCAGCGGGCCTGTTTCACCGCGGCATTTGCCAGAGCTTCTGCCAGGCCTTCACGCTGCCAACGAAGGAGGCTGCCGAGGCCACCGGCGTTGCATTCGCAGAGGCGGCAGGCTGCGGCTCGGGCACGGGCCCGGAGGTCGCCCAATGCCTGCGCAATCTTCCCGCCGCCAAGGTGGAGGAGCTCGCCGGCACGGCAAGCACGCAGGGGAAATTCATATCCGGCCGTGGCCTGGTCGACGGGCAGATCATACCCGATCAGCCGCTTACGCTCTTTGCCAACGGCCGGTTCAATCACGTGCCGCTGATCAACGGCAACACGACAGATGAGACGAACTTCGGCCTGGCGATCACGGAGTACTTCTCCAACACGGACAACGCCCTTCGCACGCCGCCAACCGCGGAGCAATATCTCAACTACGTCAACACGACCTATGCCCCGCCAGCGTATCCTGACGGGACTGCGGCGAAAGTCCTGGCCTTGTATCCGCTCAGTGCGTTCAAGACTCCCCAACTCGCCTGGGATCGGGTCGGAACCGACTCAGGGATCTGCAACCAGCGGAGACTCGATAAAATCCTCGCTCCGCAAATCCCCGTCTACGCGTATGAGTTCGCAGACAAGACGGCGCCGTTCTTCTTCCCGGAAATGCCCGGAATGGAGGCGCTCGCCTATCATACGGCCGATATCCAGTATCTGTTCCCGCTCTGGCATGGCGGACCGCTGGGCACTCCTTATCCGCTCAACCGCCAGCAGACGGTCCTGTCCGATCAGCTTGTCTCCGCCTGGAGCAATTTTGCCCGGACGGGCAATCCGAACGGATCGGGCAATAGTCCCTGGCCGCGCTACACGGCGAGCGCTGACGCGCCTGCCTGGCTGATCCAAGACGTGTCGGGTCTGTCGACCTTGACGGATGCGCAATACGCTGCGCTTCGCCACTGCGACTTCTGGGACTCTGTGACCGCAACCCAGTAAAGCGAGAGCGATTTCGCCGCGCCAGAGCGCGCAGGTCACACGACGGGGTGACGGCCGCATGGCCGTCACTTTTTGTATTATTGAGTTGTATTATTGAGCGCCGGAAAGGCAGGTCACCCGGCCGCCTGGCTCGCCGATGGCGCGCTGGCCGCGTCAACCCGCGCAGCGCCGGCAAACACGCGGCCGATCATCACCACCGCCGGGCCGGCGACAGCCGCGGCAGCGAGGCGTTGCGGCAGATCCGCGATGGTCGCGGCGATGACGGTCTCGTCCGGACGCGTGGCGTTGATCACAGCCACGGCGGGGGTTGCAGGGTCGAGGCCGGCCGCAATCGCGGCAGCCGCAAAGGCCGCGTGCGTCTTGACCGGCATATAGACGATGGTCGTAGCGCCAGGGTCAGCGACGCTCTTCCAGTCGATGTCCGCCGGCAGCCGGCCGTCCGAGCCATGGCCGGTGACATATTGGAGGCGCCGCGCGCGCTCCCGGTGCGTGAGCGAGACGCCCAGCCGGCTCGCGGCGCCCTGCGCGGCGCTGATCCCCGGCACCACCTCGACCGGAATGCCGGCGGCGCGGCAGGCCGCAATCTCTTCGGTTGCGCGGCCGAAGATCATCGGGTCGCCGCCCTTGAGACGCACCACGCGCTTGCCGGCCCTGGCGAGCGTCACCATCAGGGCGTTGATCTCTTCCTGCTTGCAGGAAGGGCCATGACCGGTCTTGCCGACCAGCATCTTCTTGGCTTCCCGGCGCGCGAAATCGAGAATCTCCGGCGCCGCCAGGTCGTCGACCAGGATGATGTCGGCGGACTGCAGCGCCCGCACGGCGCGCAGCGTCAGGAGTTCCGGATCGCCAGGGCCGGCGCCCACCAGGGTGACCGACCCACTGTCCTC
>JAJPKK010000291.1 GCA_021323775.1 Hyphomicrobiales bacterium | reverse complement strand
GCCCTGATGCCAGCCGCCTTGATGATCGGCCACCACTTCTCGATTTCCGCCTTATGGAATGCAGCCAGCGCCTCCGGCGTCTGCTCGCCGCGAGACACAATTTGCTGTCCGAGGCCTGCGAGCCGCTCACGCACCGCAGACTCGGCCAGCGCATCCACGGCGGCTGCATTGAGCTTCGCGATGATATCGCGGGGCGTGCCTTTTGGTGCGAACAGCGCGTTCCAGACGGAACAATAGAACCCAGGCAATCCAGCCTCGTCCACCGTCGGAATCGCCGGGGCGGAGGCGAGACGGCTCTTGCCCATCACCGCGAAGGCCTTGATATTGCCGCCGCGAACCTGCGGCAGAGATGTGGTCTGGTCGGCGAAAATCAAATCGATCTGTCCGGCAACGAGATCCTGCATCGCAGGAGCGCCGCCGCGATAAGGCACGAACCGGAAGCGCGTGCCGGTCGCTTTCTGAAAGAAGACGCCGTGGATCTGCTGCGGACTGCCGACGCCGGCGGTGCCTGCAGCGGCCGTGTCCGGGTTCGCCTTCAGCCAGGCGATGAGGCCCTTAAGGTCGTCCGCCGGGAGAGTTTTCCTGCCGACGATCAGGTTTACGTTGTTTGAGGTCAGCAGGACGGGTTCGAAATCATTCAATACGTCGTACGCAAGCGTCTGAGTGGCGCCGTTCACCACATGCGTGCCCCAGAAGCCTGCGACAAGCGTGTAGCCGTCAGGGGCGGCGCGAGCGACGCGGCCGACGCCGATGCTGCCGGCTGCACCGGTCACGTTTTCGATGACCACCGGCTGACCGAGCGGCGCCCGCATCCGCTCGGCCATGACGCGCGCCAGCGTATCGATCGGCCCTCCCGCCGCGAACGGCACCACAATGGTGATTGGACGCAACGGAAATGCTTGCGCTGCAGCGGGATTTGATCGCGCGATGGCGCATGTTGCCGCCAGCGCTGCGTCGACGATCAGCCGGCGCCTGGTCATCGGCGCAGGCTCGAACGCGACGATCTTTCCCGTCATTATATCGCCCTCGTCACGCCGATCGCATCGACTGGCCCCCTCCCTACTTTCCCCCGCCAGCCGGCGAGGGTACGGAGGGGGCGCCTTGTTCCGGCCCGCGCAGCGGACGTTCCTCCATCAAGATCAATGTCGCGAGGGAGGCGACGAGAAATCCCTCTGCTGCCGCGAAGACCCAGCGGAACACGCTTGCGAAATCAAATTCAAGGTTGCCCACCTTGGCCGCGACTGCGGCGGCGCTTCCTCCCCGTTCAACTGTAGCGCCCATCCCGGCGAGGAGGATAGCGCCCATCGCGGCGACCGCAAAGGCGCTTGCCAGCGCGCGGAAGAAGTTCATGGCGCCCATGGCGACGCCCACCTGATGGTTCGGCACTGCGTTCTGGATCGACACGGTGCACACCGGATAGACCGTGCCGATCGCGATGCCGACAACGCTCATGATGGCGATCACGCCCCAGAGCGCAAGCGCAGGCTTAAAGATCAGCAAGCCAAGCCCGGCGATGCCGACCGCGAGGCCTACCTCCGGGACCCATTTGTACCTTCGCATGTGCAGCATGGCGCGGCCCGAAAGGATCGAGCCCGGCGTGGTCAGCGCCAGCGGGACGAGCGCCAGCCCGGAATCGGCGGCGGAAAGGTGGTGCACGAGCTCGTAATAGAGCGGCACGAAGATCACCAATCCGATCGACGCACCCATGGCGAAAGAATTCGCTGCAGTGCCTGTGTACATAACCGGTTCTGCCAGCACCGACAGTGGCAAGAACGGCTCGGGGGCGCGGACCAGCCACCAGCCCAGCCCCACTGACAGCATAACGGCGCCCGCAACGAGAGCGATAATCGGCGCCGACATCCACGCGAACCGCGTGCCTCCCCAGGTCAGCGCGAGAAGCATTAGAACCGCGGACGCCATCATCAGGCCGGCGCCGAGAATATCGAGCCGGTGCCGGCGGTCGTGGCGCGGCAGCTTCCGAAGGCGCGTGTAGGTCGTCACGGCGGCGGCAAGTGCGAGCGGAAGATTGATCCAGAAGATCAGCGACCAGTGGAAATGCTCGGCAAGAACGCCGCCCAGGATCGGACCTCCGACCCCGGAGGTCACCCAGACGACCGCCATGTAGGCCTGGTAACGCCCACGCTCCCGCGGCGCGATCGCGTCGGCCATGATCGCCTGCGCCACCGGAAGGATGCCGCCCCCGCCGACCCCTTGCAGGGCGCGGCCGAAAATGAGCGCGAGCATGTTGGGCGCCGCCGCACTTGCGACCGAGCCAAGCGCGAAAATTCCGATGCTGGCGAGCATCACGGTACGCCGGCCGTGAATGTCGCTCAGCTTCCCATAAAGCGGCGCAACCGCCGTGGACGTCAGGAGATACGACGTCACGATCCAGGAGAGGTTTTCGAAGTCGTTGAAATAGCGCCCGATGGTCGGCAAGGCAGTGGCGACGATCGTCTGGTTGAGGGCCGCCAGGAAGACCGTCAGCATCAGCCCCAGGAATATCGTGCGCGCCTCAGCAGGCGTGAGCGTGCGCGCCTTTTCCCCCGTCGGCGCACAGGAACTTGTGGCGCCGGACACGGCCTCGCGCAGCGGAGCGCCAAGTTTTGCCTTGGACTGAATCAAATTCACGCGCAACATTACCTGATTAGTGTGCCGCAGGCCAGCACGCGTTCATGGACGTGCTTGTCAACAATGCCGGCATGGGCCTGCTCGGCGCCGCGGAAGAGTCCTCGACGGCACAGGCTCAGGTGCTGTTCGATGTGAACGTC
>JAJPKK010000179.1 GCA_021323775.1 Hyphomicrobiales bacterium | reverse complement strand
GTGTTCGCCGATCCGGTGGTCGCGACCGCGATCCTCGACCGGCTCTTGCATCACAGCCACGTACTGACCATCCGCGGCGACAGCTACCGGCTCCGTGCGAAGCGAAAGAGCGGCCTCATCAAGCCGCCCGCCGGTGACGGGCCTCCGGTCGGCTCCGCCTCCCTCCGGCCCGTCACCGGCGGAGCCAACCTTCAACCGACATCATGAACCATCAACCCAAGGGTGGGGGCAGTTCTTCATGACGCAAAGGGGGCAGTTCCGGGTGGCGTTTGACAGCTGCTGGAGATCGAGCGAGAGTTGGGGCCATCGGCTATCTACGAAAGCCCATTTGCCCGATATGCTGCCGCCATTTCACCCTCACCCGAAACGGGAAATCGCGTCACAATCAGTGAACACCAGATGCTTTCGGGAATTGCTCTCGTGCGCGAGCGTGCGCGACAGCGCCGTGAGGTCGATCAAGCGGGAACACAAGAGTGACGGCAGATGGCAATATTGGAGATGGTAGAGCAATGGATTTTTCTCGCATTCCGGTCGGCACGAATCCACCACACGAGGTGAACGCGATCATTGAGATTCCTCAAGGCGGAGCGCCCGTAAAGTATGAAGTCGACAAGCAGACTGGGGCAATGTTTGTTGATCGGTTTCTTCATACGGCAATGTTCTATCCAGCGAACTATGGCTTCATTCCTCATACCCTGTCAGAGGATGGCGATCCCGTTGACTGCATGGTGATCTCTCCCACGCCGGTGGCGCCGGGAGTTGTGATTCGTGCTCGTCCGATAGGTGCGCTACTCATGGAAGATGAGCACGGAATTGATGAAAAGATCATCGCTGTGCCGATCGACAAGCTTCATCCATTCTATAAGCGGGTTACAAGCTACCGAGATCTTCCAGAGATTCTCGTGGAGCAGATCGGACATTTTTTTGAGCACTACAAGGAACTCGAGAAAGGGAAGTGGGTAAAGCTGAAGCGCTGGGTAGAGCCGACCGGAGCTTGCGATCTGATTCGTAGCGGGATTGAACGTGCAAAGAAGGCGAAGTGATCGGGACGAGGCACTGTGACTGAGGTTCGTGGCATTGGGCTACCTATATGCCGCTGAAGCTCTCGCTGTTGATCGGGGCGGTCTTTGGCGTGATTGCCGCGATTATGGCGTTTCTCATCATTTACAACGAGTATTCCAAACATCGGCTCTCCAGACCGCGATTATGGAAGGAAGCGCTCGGCGGAGCGACAGTCGCGTTCTTCGTGATCTTAAGTCTGTCCATGGCCGCCGGGTGGTTTTTATCCCTCCCCCTGAGAGATGCGCACTATCAGGGCACGCCCGCTTCGCGGCGGCAAAACATGGCCACGCTCGAGCAGGGAGACCTGCTGTTGTTGACGGTTTCAGTCGCGATGGCAACTTGACCGCCTCCTTTAGCTTAGAATGTCGAGTTGGATGCCAATGGCGGTGACCACAACGCCTCCGAGCATCAATCCGCCCGCCCAAAGTGCTGGCGAGCCAAATACGCTGGAAGCAAGAAACCAGCCTAACAGGCCGAGCAGGGCAACCGTTAAAGCTAGGCCGACGATTGGTAGACTAGGAGCGGCCAAGCTCAAGCCGAGAGGAATCGTCGATCCGATGACACCACAAACGGATGCGACGAGCGCGCCCCAAAGGGATTCCTGAAGGATTTGCTTGCCCAATTGGGTCGTCGCAAGATGGCCATGCGCAAGTAGGTTGAGTTCGCGTGCCGCGCGTACCAACTCCGATCGGAGCTGGGCATAGTGGGCAACAAAGAACACAAAGCTCGTCGTGCACGCCGTCACGGCTGCGACTTTCCCAATAGTGGCTAGGGTGAGACCTCCTTGCGCCACAAGTTTTGCTGATGCAAGCGTGAGAGCATTAAGTATGCCATCGACGAGACCTGCGACGATATCGAGCCGACTGCGCGGATCTTGTATCCAGTCATCGAATTTCATCGTGCGAGCTCGGTGCGCTCTATGATGCGATCACCCGCAACAATCTGCTCGATGCCGTGCACGACAGCTCCGCTGCCTTCAATCGCCTTGGCGATTTGGTCGTAATCCAGGTCATTTCCTTCAATGGTAATCTCCAGGCCCATGGTTTCAACATCCACATCGGCAAGGCTTATGTTGAGGGCTTCGACGCCCTTACAGCCTGAAATCGCCTTGCCGATGTCCAGCAGCGATGGGCGCGCTAGTGCCTTGTCTACGTCCAACAGCAGCCGGCGGATATTCATCAGTGCGCTCCCGTGTTAGCCGGATTGCACCGGCTCGGAATTGGATCGCTGCGCTGAGAGGTTATTCTGGCTCTCTTTGGTGGCGGCGGGCAGATGGAACGTCTCATTGACGCGCAAGACCCGTGCCACGTCGCCGACGAACTCGATCTCGCTTATGCCGCAAGGCCTAAAGTGCAGACGCCAGTAGGCGGACAGTGGTTGATCGAGAACCTGCATTGTCAAGGCACGACAAACGCTGTTGTGACCGACGACGACAACCGTGCGATCACGGTGCTCCTGGAGCAAATATCTCAGCGCATCGCCAACCCGGGCGATTAGGTCTTGCAGCGATTCACCCTGCGGAAAGCGAAAGAGGTGTGGCGTCGTGCACCACATCCTATAGAGCTCCGGCCACGTTCGGCTGATCTCTTCATGAGTTTTCCACTGCCACAACCCGTAGTCGATCTCGATCAACGTATCGAGAATCCTCCTTGGCGCACCGCATGCGTCGGAAATGGTTGCCGCGGTTTCCACGCATCGGGCCATCGGGCTCGTAAGGATGGCGTGCGGTCGCCACAATTCTGCAACTCTTCTGGCCGTTGCCACGGCTTGCGCCCTACCGAGAACCGTCAAAGGGATATCCTCTCGTCCGCGGAAGCGCCGCGGCCTGATTCCTTCAACATGGCCATGGCGCATGAGAATGATCTTGGTCGTCACCGCTTGACCTCCTTGCCCGCCGTGTACCGCAAATAAAGAACTCTTCCCGCTGCGTCGCTGGATACGCAGCAGGAGTCATCAGCCTTCCGGCGATTTCTGGGGGACTCCTTCCCAGCGACTTCAACTGCAATTCAGGCAGGATGTTCCGGCGCCGCGGAACTTTGTTATCTTGAGAGCGTTCGTGATCTGATCTCGACAAAGCTCCGGTGACGATCCGGTAGGCTGGAGCTGTACAGATCTGCCGAGGGCCGGTAGCGGGAAGCTCGACACCAGCGATTGAATAAGCCGGAGGGATGCGCTAAATTTTCGAATTCTATCGGAAGTGGGGCGATGTAAGGACCCCACTGAAATCTAGGGCGATGGAGTCCGCCGAGACCGCCCAGTAGGCTGATGACTCCTACGGTTGCTCCGCACGGTCGTAAGACCGCGGTGGAGACGTAGGACGCAGTCATTGGGTGGACCATGCGACAGAAGCCGCCGATCCAGCCGTCACTAAGACTGCAACTCGTCTAACCCGCGATCCACGCCGTTGGAGCAGCCGCAACGTGGACTGCGGTGAGACTGACGATGCTCGAACGGATCGCTTACAACTTGCTTCAAGTCTTCGTCCTAGTGGCCTTCGCGCCGCTGATTGAGGGCGTCGTCAGTCGTCTGAAGGAAATCCTTCAGTCGAAGCGCGGCCCGAGCATTTTCCAGCCCTATCGCGATATTTGGAAGCTGCTGCATAAGGACGAAATCGTTTCCGACCACAGCTCTTGGATATTCCGCTTCGCTCCGTATGTCGCGTTTGCGGCGCCGGTCTTTGTTGCCTTGCTTATCCCCGTGCTCACGCGCTACCCGCTGTTCTTCGCCTTCATGGGTGACATGCTCGGCGGAGGGTTCGTTCTGGCTCTCGGCGGCTTCTTCGCGACACTCGCGGCGGTCGACACCGCCAATCCTTACGGCCCGATGGGTGCGAGCCGGACCCGCATGGTCGGCTTTCTGGCCGAACCCGTATTTATCGTGGTGTTTCTGACCGTCTCGTTCGTAGCCGGCTCAACCATCCCGTACATCGTGCAGACTCGCTGGGTGACGCCGATCGCCAATTTTTTCGAGCCGTCGCATGTGCTCCTGATGATCGCGTTTCTAATGCTGATCCTTGCAGAAGACGGACGCATCCCGGTCGACAGTCCGTCCGGACAGTTCGAGCTCGCAATGATCGATCGCTCGAAATCGCTCGAATATTCTGGGCGCGGGGCTGCGCTGATGAAATGGGCCGGCGCCATGAAGTTCATGGTGCTGACCATCATCTTCCTCAACGTGCTGGTGACACCGTGGGGACTTGCCCCGGAAGGGAGCGGTCTTGCGGGGGTACTGATTGCGATCCCCCTCGTTCTCTTGAAGATCTTCGGTTTCATCTTGGTGCTCGTCTACATCGAATCCTCGCTCGCCAAGCTGCGGCTCTTTCGGATCACCGAATTCCTTGGGGCTGCTTTCGTAACATCGGTAGTCGCAATGATCACCAGGCTGTCCGAGATCTAGGGAGCAGGCCATGAACGGATCGCCTTACCCTGTTATCGCCGCCTTGGACGCGCTCACCGGCGCGTTGTTTCTGCTGACAGCACTCGGCGTCGTTGCAACCCGCCAAGTACTGGCGTCGCTCCAGCTCTTCATCGTGCAATCGCTGTTGCTGACGCTCTCGGCCGTACTGCTCGGCATCGCGCTGGAATCGATTCACCTTTTTGCCGTCGCAGTGATCACGATAGGAACCAAGACGCTGATGATCCCATGGTTGTTGCGACACACGGTTAGCTCAGAGGTCTACCGGACGCGGGAAATCCAGCGGGTGCTCAATATTCCGACGTCACTACTGCTTTCGGCCGTTCTGATTGTCCTCGCTTACGTCATCACCAATCCATTGATCGGTGCGGTCGAGGTGCCGTTCGCAGCCATCAACCTGCCCCTCGGTGTTGCGGCTATCTTTCTTGGCGCTTTCACCATCGTTGTACGACGCGAGGCAGTCCCCCAGCTTCTGGGGCTGCTCGCCGTCGAGAACGGCGTGTTCTTCGCCGGCGTTGCGATTGTTCCGAGCCTGCCGGTGATCGCTGAGCTTGCTGCCGCGGTCGACGTGCCGGTCATCACGCTGGTGATGGGATTACTGACGCGGCAGATCCATCGGCGCCTGGGCACCACATCGGTCGGGGAGCTTGCCGCCCTGCGCGAGCACTGAGGGACGCCATGGAATTGACCGTCATCCTGCTCCTTCCGGCAATCACCAGTGCGCTCTCGCTGTCGGCGATCGGCCGCCGCTATGCAGCGCCCATCACGCTCGTGTCAGCCGTGGTCGTACTTGTTCTTGCCACGGTGGTGGCGTGGCACGCGGCCTACGCCGGTCGCATCGATGCACTCGACCAGTGGCTCACCTGCGACGCACTTGGCGCGCTCGTTCTGGTTCTGGTGGCTGTCGTTAGCTTCACCGCAGCATTGTTCTCCTGGGGCTATATCGTCGGCCACCGCGGGCACCATAGCGAGGCTGAGATTCAACGCTACTATGGCCTCTACAACCTATTCGTTCTCTCCATGCTGGCGGTTCCGCTGCTTGCGAATGTCGCCTTGATGTGGATCGCGGTCGAACTAACGACGTTGCTGTCGGCGTTTCTGGTTGGCTACGAGGACACGCCGGAAGCGCTGGAGGCGGCGTGGAAATACGTTGTGCTCACGACGCTGGGCGCCGTGCTGGCGCTGCTCGGCTTCCTGATCCTCTATTGGGGCTCTCGCGTTGCAGGCTACGAACCCTTCACTTGGCAGGGGCTCGTGGAGGCGGCTCCTAAAATGCCGCCGGCGCTGCTGTGGCCGGCCTTCCTCCTCATTCTCGTCGGGTTCGGCACGAAGGTTGGACTTGTACCCATGCACACTTGGCTGCCGGACGCGCACAGTCAGGCGCCGGCCTCGATCTGCGCCCTCTTGTCCGGCGTCGAGACCACGACGGTGCTCTACGTCATCCTGCGGCTGTTCCCGGTCATCGGCGTTGCGCAGGGTCTTGATGCACGGCCGTGGTTCATCGGGTTCGGGCTGGTCTCGGTCGGAATTGCGACGCTGCTTCTGATCTATGTTCGCGATTTCAAGCGCATGTTTGCGTTCTCCACCGTTGAGCATATGGGGATCATTCTGTTTGCTGCCGGTTTGGGCGGTGTCGATGCCCACCTCGGTGCCGCCTATCAGATGACCGGCCATGCGATCGCAAAATCCTTCTGCTTCTTCGCGGCCGGCATGACCGCCATGACAATTGGCACCCAGGACATCGCAAGCGTTCGCGGACTCATTCGCTCCTCACCGCTTGCAGCTTTGACGATGGCCGCGGGCGCGCTCGCGATCGCCGGAGCGCCGCCCTTTGCGGTGTTCGTCAGCGAATTGGCGATCCTGAAGGCCGGCGTCGCAAGCGGACAGTATGCTGCGATTGCGCTGTTGAGTGCCTTCATCGTGATTGGTTTTTGCGCTGTACTGTTCCACGTCAACCGCATGGTATTTGGCGTTCCACCTGCGGGAACGGCCATCGCGATTGCGACGCCTGCGACTTGCAAGGCCACGCTCGCGCTTGCCGCGATTCCATTACTGTTGATCGGAATTTACGTGCCTGGCCCGTTGCACGACCTGCTTAAGGCAGCGGCCCTGGCCATGGGAAGCTAAGAGAGCCAGATGGTCATGCTCGAACGACGCGTCGAACAAGCATCGTTTCCGGAGCGCCTGGCGGAGCTATGGAGGCGCAAATGGAAGGGCCGCGTTGGTGCTGCGTTTGAACGAGATGGACAGATTTGTCGGCTGCAGTGCCCGACCAAGGAATTGCCGGAGTTATGCCAGTGGCTCACCTGCGACCTGCGCTTTGTGCTCGCGACGCTGATTGTTGAAGAAGAGCGGGCCGGTGGGTGGTTGCTTCAGTACGTGTTTTATAAAGACTCTGACACGCCTTGGATTTACGCAGAAGTTCGGCTCAGCACGCTTTCGCAGGTTATACCATCGCTCAGCGGGTTGCCTGATGGACCTTCATTCGACTGGCATGAACGTGAAGCCGAAGATCTGTTTGGGCTGACGTTCGAAGGCCATCCGAGACTCGGCGAGTTTGTGTTGCATGAGGATTGGCCGGAAGGCGTCAATCCGATGCAAAGAGGTTTTGACGCGCATCAACACGTTGAGCTTCGCCATCCGGATCCGCGATGGAAGCCACCAACGGTTGTCGAAGCGCCTGGCGCCTTCGCCATGCCAATCGGGCCGATCTTTTCGGATTTTGCAGAATCCGCGCACTTCCTGCTGGAGACAGTGGGCGAGGACGTGATCCGTACTATTCCGCGGTTTTTCTACAAATATCGGGGCGTAGAAAAGATCGGCGAAGGTCAGATGCTCGACCGCGTGCTGCTCTTGGCCGAGCGGTTTTCAGGCACGTCGGCTTTTGCCCATGGCCTAGCGTTCTGCCAAGCCGTCGAAACTATCTGTGGAATCGAAGTGCCGCCGCGCGCTTGCGCCCTTCGAACGGTCTTTGCCGAACTTGAACGACTGCGTCACCATGCGGCCGTCATCACCGGAATCTGCAACTCTACCGCGCTTGCAGTGGCAACCGCGCAAGCCGCATTGATCGAGGAAGATTTACTCCGGCTGACGTGTGAAGCGGTGCAGCACCGATACCTGTTCGGGCTGGTCAAGCCAGGCGGGCTGTCCTGCGATCTGCCGGAAGACAAGTGCAACCTCCTGGCCGAATCGACGGCGATCATTGCGGCGCGATTGCGCGCGCTGCATCAGATGCTCCGTTATTCCAGCAGCTTTCTCGATCGTCTTGAGGAAGTCGGAATCGTCAGCACCGAGAAGGCTGTGTCCTACGGCCTGGTGGGTCCCATCGCACGCGCGTCAGGCGTGTCGCGCGACATTCGCAAGCTGCTGCCCTACGCGGCCTATAACGCGACCCATTTCGTTGTTCCGAGCGAACAGGAGGGCGATGGTTATGCGAGGCTCCGCGTGTTCTTTCACGAGGCGGAGCAATCGGCCGCGCTCATGCGGCATTTTCTGTTGTCGGTGCCCGAAGGGCCGATATGTGGTGCGGCTGTATCGGCACGCGCCGATGCAGCACTCGCCGCGGTCGAGGCACCGCAGGGCGCGACGTTCCATTGGCTTCGTTTGAATGAGGATGGAACGGTTGCGCGTTATCACATTACGCCGCCGTCATTTGCGAATTGGCACGGATTTCATCTTGCGGCGGAGAACTTTGCCTTCCAGGACTTCCCGATCATCCTGGCGAGCTTTGGTCTGTCGAACGCCGAGTGCGACCGTTAGGAACGCGCCATGGCAAACTGGGTGCTCAAAGGGTTGCGGACGGGAATACGGACGACCGGCTACCCCTCGCGGCCGGAACGCGCGGCGGGCGTATCACCCGGCCGTCCACACGGGGCATCGCTGAATTCGATCGAACAGGCCGACACTCTCGTTGAACGATGTCCGACCCGCGCCATCGAACGCCAGGAAGGCGGCGTCGCCGTCGATCATCGGCGATGCGTTTATTGCTTGCGCTGCCAGCGCGACGGCATGGAGACGGTCGCGCCGTGGGATGCGAGCTACGAGTGGGCCACTGAGGGCTTGGATGAAGCCGCTTCAGCCAAGAAGCTCCAAAGAGCGTTCGGCCGTTCATTGCACATCCGCTTCCTCGACGCCGGCGCTTGCAGCGCCTGCGTGAGCGAAGCACGCCAGCTCAATAACCCCTACTACAACATGCACCGACTTGGCCTTTTCACGACGCCGACACCGCGCAACGCCGACGTTCTTCTGGTGTCCGGGCCGGTGTCGGATGCCATGCGGCTCCCGTTACGGAAGGCCTACGAGGCCATGCCGGCGCCGAAACGGGTCGTCGCCATCGGGGCCTGCGCGATCTTCGGCGGCGTATTCGGATCGAGCTTCGCCGCATCCGGGGGGGCCTCCCAAATCATCCCAGTTGACGTGATCGTACCGGGCTGTCCGCCGCCGCCGCTCGCCATCCTACACGGGCTCTTGCTCGTGGTCGGCCGAAAGCCACCGGCGCAGCCGGTGTCGCGGCCAAGCGACCAGGTTATGGAGCCGGCGTGATGCTGACTGTCCAGCTCTTCAGCGCCTTCTTCATTCTCTGCGCCATAGGGGCCGTCGCCGGATTTGTGGCGGCCGGACGATGGATCTCGATCGTGCTTGCTGCGATTGGGTCGCTCTCAGCACTTGTTATTCTCGCCGTGAGCGCCCTCCTTCTCATCGGAGATGCCTCCTTCCGCGCCGAGCTGTGGCCCGTGCTTTCGCTCGGAACCATGAAGCTCGCCGCCGATCGATTGTCCGCAGTGTTCCTGTTCGTGACGGGACTGGTGTTTCTGCCGGTTTCGCTCTTTTCCGGTGTCTATCTGGAGAAACACCGCGGGCACTACAGCCTGGGATACTTCGGTGTGCTTTACCACGCGCTGTTCGCGTCGATCGTGCTGATTCTGATCGCCGACGATGCGGTCTCATTCTTGATCGCATGGGAACTGATGTCGATCGCGAGCTATCTACTCGTGAATTTCGAATATGAGCGCGAGGAGAGCTCGCACGCAGGCTTCGTCATGCTGGCCATGAGCGAAGCCGGCACAGTCGCAGTCATCATCGCCTTCATGCTCGCGATGGACAGGACGGGATCGCTGGAGTTCGGCGCCCTGCGCGCGTCCGCGGCATCAGCAACCCAAGAGGTCAGTTGGGCGATTTTCCTGCTCTCATTCTTTGGCTTCGCCGTGAAGGCGGGTCTTTTGCCGCTCAACAGCTGGCTACCGCTGGCTCATCCGGTGGCTCCGACGAACGTCTCGGCCATCTTGTCTGCCGTGATTGTCAACCTGGGCATCTACGGAATCATGCGGTTCAATTTGGACCTTCATCCCACGACGGGCGCTGGGCCAGGATCGATCGTGCTCATTGTGGGCAGTCTTTCGGCTCTTATCGGCATTCTTTATGCGACAGTGCAGGCCGAGATGAAGCGGCTGCTCGCCCACAGCACGATCGAGAACATGGGCATCATTACTGCCGGAATTGGTGCCGCCATGACCTTCAAGGCGACGGGTCATCCGGTCGTCGCCGCAATCGCCATGATTGCGGCGCTTTATCATCTCGCCAATCACTCGGTGTACAAGGCCTTGCTCTTTGTCGGCACTGGAGCAGTTGAAGCAGGCGCGGGCACGCGCGATCTTGATCGCCTTGGCGGCATCGCGCGACGTATGCCGTGGACGAGCGTGTTCTTCCTCATTGGCGTGTTGTCGATCGCAGCCCTGCCGCCGTTCAATGGATTTGTCAGCGAATGGCTGACGCTGCAGACCGTCCTTCGATCGGCAGAGTTGGCGTCAACGTCAATCAAAGTGGTGTTTGCGATCTCCGGTGCGCTTCTGGCGCTTACGGCGGGTCTCGCGGTCACCTGTTTTGCCAAGGTTTTCGCGATGGGCTTCCTTGGCATGCCGCGATCTGACGGCGCGACGCAGGCAAAAGAATCCAATTGGGGGGCTCGATCTCCGCTGGCATTGCTCGCGGTCGCGTGCATCCTACTGGGCGTTCTGCCAACCTACGTGATCCCTGTTCTCGATGGCGCAGTTACGCCGATCACGCACGAAAGCGCTTCCGCGGCTCTGGTGCCGCCATTCTTCAGCACGATGGCGCAACAGCAAGAAAATCTACCTGCGAAGTTCATCGCCGAATTCCACGATCTGGGTGCCCAGGTCGGGAGCGCAGCGCTGCCGGGGCGTGGCCTCGTCGTCTTGCATCGCGGCGAGGAGCAGAATCCCGTCGTGTTTGCGATGTCCACGTCCTACACGCTCGTGACCTTCGCCGTCATTCTGGCGATCATCTTCATCGTGTTCCAATTCTTGTCCCGCCGCCAAGCCCTGAGCCGAGGGCCGGCCTGGGATGGCGGTCTGCGCCACCTTTGGCCTGCAACGACCTATACCGCGACCGGCTTCTCCAATCCTGTGCGTGTCATTTTCGACGCCATCTTGCAGCCAGCGGCCGGCGAGGACAGCGTTGAAGCCGTGGCCCGTCATTTTCGAACTGCCATCCGACGAAACTATGCGGAAGTCCATATCGTCGATCAATTGGTGCTTGATCCACCGGTGCGCGGGTTACGGACACTCGCGGCAGTGGCGCGGAAGATGCACGTCGGGCATGTCAACGCCTATGCTGCCTATGTGCTGTTGGCGATGTTGTTCGTTCTGATCCTTGGAGTAGGAGTCTTCTAGCAGCCATGACATCGTTGGCCGAAGTCGTAAGCTTGGAGCGGTATCAAGCAGAACGCTTGATATTCAGGAGACTCCTTCAAGCCCATGATGGCTCCGAGCCAGCATTCCATGCCTTGTCATTGGCAATCGCCATCGCGCGGCACAACCATTGTGAGCTGCACGTGGTGTGCGTGGAGGAGATCGATTACATGCCGGAATTTATCGAAGAGGTTCGGGAAGAAATCGGAATAGCCGCCAGGCGCTTTCACAAGGTCCTTGTTCGCGCGCGCGCGATGGCAGAACAAGGCAGGGTGAAGCTTCACACGCACGTCGTTGCGGGGCATCCCGTGCGAGACATTGTGGAGGTGGCCCGAGAGTTGGACGTCGATCTCCTCATCATCGGCGCAAGGGGCCATTCTGCCCTCTATACGCGACTGATTAGTAGCCGAGCAGATCGCATCGCGCATCTCGCGCCATGTCCCGTGCTCATCGTGAAGTGACGAGTAGGCTGTCATCGAGTAAGCTCGAAGTCCTCCAATAAGGGAGAACATCGACGAAAAGATCCGATCGGTACGGCACGTTGACCAGATGGAGTGTACACCAATGTTGACGTGCCGAAGATTACTTCCTAGGTAACAGTGGGCGATGGGGTTCGCCTTATACGCCGCGGAAGATGCTTCCCGGCTAATGACTCCTGAAGGAATTTGACTTCCGGAGTCTGCCTATGCCGATCATTGCGCCAAGCCCCAGCCGTCAACGGGATCCTCCCGAAACAAGCAGAACTGGGACGCTCGCCGTTACGGACGGCGAAATCCACTTTCTGTGGTGGTTCATCCAAGGCAGCATCATGACACCGGAGACTCGGGCTGCGTTGCTGCGCGGCTTCGGTTTCTGTGAGCGCCATGCTTGGGTGCACCTCAGCGTCGAGATGTCGTTCCGCAAGCAGCACTTTCTGGGGCCCGTAATACTCTATCGCGAGTTGATCGAAAAATCGGTTCAAGCGACCAAGGGCCGCCGACAGCTCGCCTTCCAATCGCCGCTGCGCCAGCTGAAAGCAGCTGGGCCGTGCTTTTTGTGTACACTTGACATCAAGCCTGCCGCGACCGGGGCAACTCCACCGGCACGACTTGCGCGTGGCCGAGACAGCAACGGGCTGCGTCTTTTCGCGACCAATCTGACAACGTTATGGCGTCCGACGGTTTGCGCGATCTGCAGCGGCAATACATGCGAGACAAGAGGTTCGCCTCGTTGCCGTCCGCATCTTCTTGCCGATCTCACCGAACGCGAGCCTATTGATCTCTCATGGCATCAAGACACGCTGAACGAGCTGTCTGTGCGCCTGGCTCGATATGAGCGCTCCTTTGTGGCCGGCGCCGACAAGCCAAGCGAGCAAGAGCGCGCGGCTCTGATTTCGGCTGTTGGGTGGTGTAGCGGCTGGCGTCCCCTGCTCGCTTTGCTAGGCAGGTCAACGTGGCAGTAAGAGGCGAACATGGACTTGCGAGATTATGAGCAGAGAAAGTTCGAAATTGCCGAGGTGTTGCGAGGACTGTCGCACCTCATTCCCGATGAGCGAACGGAATGGCGTGAACGCTTGCGGGATCTGTTCACGCGACTCGCCGAGGATCGGTTTAACCTGGTTGTTGTTGGACGCTTCAGCCGAGGCAAGACTTCGTTGATGAATGCGATCCTGGGAACCGATCGACTGCCGACGGGCATTGCCCCACTTACCTCGGTGATCACGACGGTGACCTACGGAAGCAAAGAACAAGCTGTCTTAAAGTACGAAAATCGAATTCTCGACAAGGAAATTGAGATCGAGTCGTTGCCGCAGCACATCACGCAACAAGGCAATCCTGGCAACGTCCAGGGGATCAAGACAGCCGAAATCCAGTTGCCGGCCGAAATTCTTCGCCGCGGCTTTTACTTCGTCGACACGCCTGGGCTGGGCTCAGTGATTATCGAGAACACACTCACGACAGAATCTTTTCTGCCCGAGGCCGACGCTTTCATACTTGTGACTAGCTACGAAAGTCCCCTCTCCGAAGACGAGATGCGATTTTTTAAGGCTGGCTCTTCCTCGGGGCGCCGCATATTTGTTGTTCTCAACAAGCACGACACTGTTTCGCTCGATAGCCGTGAAGCCGCTCTTGCGTTTGTTCGGGAGCAACTACACAAGCTATTCGAGCGCTCACCGCCGCAGATCTTCTCTGTTTCCTCTACCGAAGGACTGGAGGCGAAACGCTCGAATGACGCCACCCGCCTCGCGGCAAGCGGTATTTCGGAGTTGGAGAAGCAACTGCTCGAGTTCCTGTTGATTGAGAAGAGCAATGAGTTCTTGCTGCGGATGTGCGATCGCTTGCGAGAATTCCTCCAGGAACTGCCGACCTCGAAAGAAGTCGCCAGTCTGATTCTGCAGCTTGGTTCGTTGGTTAAACAGTTGGGTCGCGAGAGCGGAGCTATCGAGCCATTTGGCGGATCAACCTCGGCATTCCCAAACTTGCATCATGTGCGCTCTTGCGAGATCTGCGCATACGTCACTGACAAGCTGTGGGATTTTCTCTGTCAATATCAATATCAGATCATTGTCAGTGCCGATGAGCAGCAGCGGTTTGCGGACCGCGGCGGCTTTTGCCCATTTCATACCTGGGAATATGAATCAGTTGCCTCGCCTTATGGGACCTGTAATGGATACCCAGCTTTGCTCGATCAGCTCGCGACGGAGCTTCGCGATGCGACTTCGTTGATTGATAACCGAGGCGATCTTCTCGCCACGTTGCAACGTCTACTCCCAACTCAGCACGACTGCGTTGTCTGTGATATTCGAGACAGTGCGGAGCAGGATGCGATCGCGGCGGCGGCTAAGCGATTGGAGGAGAGACGGACCGAGACATTGAAGTCTCTCTCAGCGATTTGCCTCCCACATTTTGTAATGCTCGCCTCTGCGATTAAAGACAGCAGGGCCCTACGGGGCCTGATCGACCATCAGGCCGCGGTGCTCCAACGATTTTCCGAGGATATGCAACGGTATGCACTGAAGCACGACGCCGTGCGGCGGTACTTGGCGAGCCGAGAGGAAACAACAGTGGCGGAAAGAGGATTGCTGTCTGTCGCTGGTCGTCGCCGTGTCAATTTTGCGCCCAGACAAACAGGCGCATCACGCTGCGATAGGGTACTTCAGCACGAAGGGAACATTACACGGCCGATGGAGGAATCCGAAGATAAGGAGTCTGGTGACGAAAGCGAGGCTGCACACAGCAGGGACTTTCAAGACGCAAAAGTCGCTCGCTGAGCAGCGACCTGGAGAGGGCCGCGGACTTCGGAGAATCACGCCTAAGGATGGCCGACGAAGTGAACAAGACTCGTGAGGCAACAAGGGCGCCGGGTCAATCGGCATGAGAACGGCTTTGAGGTGATAAGGGTATGTTGGCGCAACCGGCGGAGAACTTGGAGCGCGCGATCGGTAAACTGAAATCGCTCCATGATGGTGACGTCGGCGTCGTCGAGGTCGTCGCCTGTGGTCCGAGGGCGATCCCGGCGCTGCGAACACTGTTGTTCGAGCGAGAGCCCAGCGGGCTCTTTCAAACCCGCTGTCTGGCGGTCGAAGCACTGGCCAGGCTCCGGGCCCACGAGGTCTTGACGGATTATCTGAGCCGCGAGCAGATGGCCAGCGACCCGGTCGAGCGCCTCGGCGACGACGCAGTCATCAACGCTGCAGCGCAAGCGCTGGCATCAGTGCGCGAGCAACGCGTATTTGAGCTCCTGTTACGGCTTGCACAAAGGCCCGCACTCACCGGAGTTATCCGCGCGTTAGGCGGCTTCCAGCGACCAGAGGCGATACCAACGTTGATCAATGCACTCGAGGATGATGCGAGCCGGCGGGTCGCGGAGGCGGCACTCATAGGGCTGGGTCGCCGTGCCCGATCGGCGCTGGTGTCGTCGGCGAAAATGCCGCTGCCATCGCGTGAACGGGAGAGCGAGTCGAGCCTTCGGAGACGCCGGAGCGCACTGAAAGTCTTAGGAGAGATCGGCATATCACAGAAACTCTGGCCTGCGCTGCGTTGCCTCATGCACGACCCTGATGCAAGAATCTCTCTGCTTGCCTGTGAGCTGTGCCTTGTCAGTGCGCGTGTAGGTGAGAGAGATAGCGCCGTACTTCGCCTGATGGCGCTGCTGCCAGAGGTAGACTGGATGCTGCGCGATGAGGTGCAAAATGTGCTTAGAACGTATGTCCAATCTGCGAGGTAGCAATCGACGGCTGTATTCAGAGGATTCCAGCGGTTGCCCTACGACCCGACAGGAGACAATCCGGGGGCATAGGCGCTGCGCAAAGTACTGGGTAGTGGCGCAAGTCATATTGCATCAAGTCATATTGCATAATGTCAGCCAGTCCGATGTGTTCATTAGTTGACAAGACGTACCTCGCTTGCAGCTTGGATATCGTAACCTCCAAATTCCCGGGCGCGCTCGCGAAAGGCATTCGAGTATACAAAGCGAAAGAATGTTTGCGGTCCCGGTAAGAAATAGTCGCGTTGTCGCAGAACGAGATCAAAGTTTTCCCAAACGAGCGGCAAGAAATCGAGGCCCGCAGCAAGTGCGACAGAGCGTGTAGCAATTCCACAATCGGCTCGTTGTGATCGAATCGCTTGCGCGATGTCTGCTCCGGTCGGACAGACAGACTTGATAAATTTGAAGGCATCCATCGACAGTCCCGCGCGAGCAATAAGCGCAAGCAACAGAAGCTGGGCGCCGGCACCGGAAGGGCGTTGCGCCATCCGAACCCCCCCGCGCGCAATCGAAGCAACATCGATTAGTCCGAGCGGATTTCCAGGGCCGACTAATATGCCTTGCTCACGGCGAGCAAACGCGATTACGACAGCGTCATGCAGCCCTGGCGCATGGGCGACAGTGACAAGATTGGCTTCTTCGTCGCCGTGGTCGAGATGATGCAGATGGATTGCTGCGGCGATTACTTCTCCACGTGACAGTCGTCGCAACCCCTCTTCACTTCCTTCGGGCAGGTTTGCGAGCCCGCAGCCGCTTTCGCGCAGCGCCCATTCCAGCAGCG
Source organism: Hyphomicrobiales bacterium (assembly GCA_021323775.1). GTDB lineage: Bacteria > Pseudomonadota > Alphaproteobacteria > Rhizobiales > Xanthobacteraceae > JAJPKK01. The sequence goes on along the minus strand of JAJPKK010000179.1, from coordinate 14,821 downwards.
GGTCATGGCTACCGCCTATAATGGGCGGGGCTTGGCCCCGCGCTAAGGCGGCAGGCGCGACGAGCCCTGCTATCACCCAGCGGTCGAGCGCGACGCGTGGAAAGAGCCACCGGCCGGTTACCTTGGTGCAAGGGACCGCGCCAGCTGCAATGAGGTCATAGAGTTTGCGCTCCGAGAGCCGCAGGTAGGCAGCAGCCTCGTCGGTCGTAAGGAGCTCCGGCATATGAACTGTTATGCATACAACTGCATATGTATCGACATTTGACAATAGAAGGATCACATGCACAAGATTGTACATGCCTGACGACGTTTCCGCGCTTCAATTGGTACTCACCACCGATCCGACCCTGGTCACCATTGTGCGCTTGTCGTTGATTGTGAGCCTGAGCGCCGTCGTCTGCGCCGCATTCGTCGGCGTTCCGCTCGGCGCGTTGATCGCGCTGACCCGGTTTCCCGGCCGCGAAAGCATCATCGTCGTGCTCAACGCGTTGATGGGCCTCCCGCCCGTCGTGGTTGGTCTTGTGGTCTATCTGGCCCTTTCCCAGTCGGGCCCGCTCGGGTCGTGGGGACTGCTGTTTACACCTCCGGCAATGGTGATCGCCCAAACCGTCTTGGTGGCTCCGATCATTGCGGCACTGACCCGACAAACAATCGAAGATCTTTGGCACGAATATCGCGACGAACTGATCGCGATGAACATCGGGCCACGTGGGCGGGTGGCAACACTCGTCTGGGATGCACGATTCAGTTTGGTGACGACGCTGCTTGCCGGTTTCGGCCGAGCGGCAGCAGAGGTCGGCTCGATCATCGTTGTTGGCGGCAATATTGATGGCTTCACGCGTACCATGACAACGGCGATAGCGCTCGAGACCTCGAAAGGCGATCTCCCGCTTGCGATCGGATTGGGGATGGTGCTGATGACGATCGTCGTCGTCATTAATGCGCTTGCCTGGACCGTGCGCCACGTCGGCGAACGATGGGCCTGATGATGCGGGCGCCGTTATCGAATCTACCGATTGCGTTCGAGGAGGTCAGCGTACTAGCCAGCGCCGCTCCGATCCTCGATCGTGTCAAGCTTACGATCACGGCAGGCCCGCCAACGGTTCTGATTGGTCCAAATGGATCAGGCAAGACGACATTGCTGCGCGCTGCGATGGGACTGGTGTCGCCATCGCGCGGACGTCTCAGCTGGGGCGGGCAAGAAAGCGGATTGTTCGCGAAGCGGGCGATCCTCTTTCAGCGGCCCATGATGTTTCGCCGTAGCGCTGTGGCAAACATTCGTTACGCGCTGAAGGCCGCCCACATTCCACGCAAGCACTATGGTGAACGTGTCCAGCAATTGCTGCAGCAAGTTGGACTTGATGGGCTCGGCGAACGGCCGGCCCGCCGGATGTCTGGTGGAGAACAGCAGCGTCTTGCGCTCGCCCGCGCATTGGCTCGCGATCCAACCGTCTTGCTTCTTGATGAACCGACGGCAAGTCTCGATCCGGCCGCGACTAAGGCATTTGAAGATGTGATCCGGATGGTGGTGAAGCGTGGCATCAAAGTTGTGATGTCGACGCACGATCTTGGTGCTGCGCGGCGACTGGCTGGTGACGTAGTCCTTCTTCATCGCGGACGGGTGGTCGAGCACACATCGGTATCAGCATTCTTCAGCTGTCCGCAGACGCTAGAAGCGAAGGCATTCATCGCGGGAGAGCTCTTGGTGTGAACTCAAAGGTTGGAGAAGACCTTGCCTATGCTCGTTCAGCGACTCGTAATTGGATTTGTAATCTGCCTCACGTCCGGCGTTTTCGCATCTGCACAGGACAAGTCCATTGTCGTCGCCTCCACGACATCGACGCGCGATTCTGGACTTTTTGGCCACATTCTGCCGATCTTCAAGGCGAAGAGCGGCATCGACGTGAAGGTTGTCGCGCTGGGGACCGGGCAGGCGCTCGATACCGCACGCCGGGGAGATGCCGATGTCGTGTTCGTCCACGCCAAAGCGGCGGAAGAAAAGTTCCTTGCTGAAGGATTCGGCGTGAAGCGTTACCCGGTGATGTACAACGATTTCATCCTGATCGGTCCAAGGAGCGACCCCGCTGGCGTTATGGGATCGAAGGACATCGTCAATGCGCTGACGACCATCAAGGATAAGGGCGTGTCGTTCATCTCACGCGGCGATAACTCCGGCACACACCAAGCCGAGTTGAAGATGTGGAAGATTGCTGGAATCGACATCGCCGTTGAAAGGAAAGCCGGACGTCTGGGATCTTGGTACAAGGAGATCGGGCAGGGCATGGGCGCCGCGCTCAACACGGCTGCAGCAGCCAATTCTTATGTGATTTCCGATCGGGGGACTTGGCTCTCGTTCAAAAATCGCGGCGACCTCGTCATTGCTGTCGAAGGCGACAAACGGCTGTTTAATCAATACGGTGTGATGCTGGTAAATCCGGAAAGATATCCGAATGTGAAGAAAGATCTAGGCCAGCAGTTTATTGATTGGCTGATTTCGCCGGATGGACAGAAGGCCATCGCCGACTACAAGATCGGCGGGGAACAGTTATTTTACCCGAATGCAGGAGAACATGGTGCCTAGCACGTGTACGGCTGACCGAGAAGGGGCCGTGACGCCGTAAGGTTCTCAAACGCGAGGGTAGATCTCGCTGTTCACCGAATTCGCTGCAACTACCAACTGCTGGGAACCTTGTACCGGACCACCAGCGAGCGGAGACACGAATTGATTGTCACAATTCGTTCACATGAGAATGAGAACGTGCGGCAGTCCTAGACCTTTGCAGGACAGGCGATGGAGTTCGCCTCATAACCGCCCCTGGGGCTGATGACTCCTCCTGATCGTCCGTGGACGACATGGAGAGCGTCATGCCATCCAATGGCCAGGCGAGAGAGCCGGCGTTCGATCTCATTTCTATCGCCCATGCGCTGCTCGTCGGGGAGCACCTGAGCTTTCGTCAAGCGGCCGCTGCGCTCGGTGTGCGACAGTCGGCCGTAAGCCGCCGCATCCGAAGCCTCGAAGACCGGCTCGGCGTTTCACTTTTTGAAAGACATCACAGTGGAGTAAGAGTTACCCCCGCCGGAGCGAGCTTCATCGACCGAGCGCGCCACGCGCTTTCTCAGCTCGATGATGCTGTAAAATCTGCCGAGGCGGCAGGACGCGGCGAAAACGGGCATGTGCGCATTGGTATCTGCTCATCGATCGGGTCGGGGTTTCTCCATGAGTTGATCAGCGCGTTCCGAGCTCAACATCCAGAGGTGGCCCTGCAAATCTCGGAGATTGCGTCTCGCGATCACGTTATACTCATTCGTAAAGCACGCCTTGATATCGCTTTTGTCCTGGGCGTCCCCGACGTCCCTAATTTCGAGACCGCGCGGCTCTGGACCGAACGAATATTCGTGGTTCTACCCCAGGATCACCAGCTCTGCGTAACTCGTGAGATCGAGTGGGAGGCCCTCCGCAACGAACACTTCATTTTTCGCCACTCTGACCCAGGTCCCGCAATTCAGGACCATGTGATTAAGCGTTTGGTGCGTCTAGGGCAGCGACCCAACATGCAGCGATTCGATGTCGGCCGCGAGACCTCGATGCATCTCGTCGGCCTTGGGTTAGGCGTGACGCTGACGAGCGAAGCGACGATCGCAAGTACATTTCCTGGGGTCGAATTTCGGCCGATCTCAGGTGATGGCGATGCAGTCACATTCAGCGGCGTCTGGTCCCCCAAAAACGATAATCCGGCTTTTCGGCGCTTCTTGAGTCTTGCGCGAGTCGCGGCCAAGCGCTGGGAGAAGCAAATTGGAAATGTCATGACACCTTCGGCAGGCTCGATGATATCTCGCTCGGCGGATTACTGTCTCGCCTTTGTCGCCGCGATTTCGCAAACGCTCGATCTGCTGACATGAAGCGAGCAAGCATGGGTGCGATGAGCTTGGCGGGTTCGATCGATTGACCGGTTTCGCGGCTCAAGACCTCCGTGTAAGCGATGAGATCTCGGTGAACGGTCGCGGGCAGTTCGATCGTGAGCTTCACCGGTCGGTCGTCGAGGATCGGTCCGAGTTTCAGCTTGGGCACGGGGTTCTTCCGCAGTTTGAATAAGGTGCAAGGACAAGATCGCGATTGACGATCACGCGCACCGGGAAGCCAGGGCGGATCGTGAGCGTCGGCTGGATGTTGAGATTGCGGCGGACGACCTGTTGTCCGGTCTGGTTGAGGCTGTCGCTGCTACCCCGTCTCAGCGCCCGGATGATGTCGCTATCGTTATCGCCGGCGCCGAGCTCCGAGCCAACGCCGAGCAGCGTCGAGAGCGCGGCCGCCATGAACAGCTGGCCCCAATGGTAGTCAACCTGGTCCTCGAGGCCGGCGTAGCCCTCGGGGTCGGCACCGGGCTGGCGTTCAAGAACGATCGAGCGTCCGTTGGGGAATATGAGACGAATCCAGACGAGCAGCACGCGCGATTGGCCGAATGAGACCTGGCTGTCATAGACGCCGATGAGCTTTGTGCCCTGCGGAATCAGAAGGTAGCGGCCGGTCGGACTGTCGTAGACGTTTTCCGTCACCTGGCCGGTGACCTGGCCCGGCAGATCGGACCGGATGCCGGTCAAGAGGGCGGCCGGGATCACTGAGCCCGCCTGGACAATGTATTTCGAGGCTGGGCCCTCGAGCCGGTCACTACTCACCGTTCGCTTGTCGGTCGGTCCGTTCAGAAATGCGATTTTGCGATCCTGCATGTTTTGGAGCGAATCAGGATCGAGCGGCGCTTTCTCGCCGGGCGCCTCAGGTGTCCCGCCGGGTATCTTGGCCGCCGCCGGTGTTGTGGGAGGCGGCGCGCGATTAACCGTCGTTGAGGAGGCGAACAGCCGGCTGGTTCGCGCGGCTTCCGTCTCCTGCGCGACCCGCTGCTGCTCCGGATTGACGCCCTGCGGTCCCCGGGTCTGAAGCATCGGGCGGCCGAAATCCCCCGGCAGCGGCGGGCCAAGTTGTGGCACGCCAAGAGGCAGGCCGGTGTAGTCGCGCGGCAGCTTGGCAAGCTCGTCGGCCGGCGCCTTGTGCTCGGTGTTGTAGAGCTCGCTACCTGCTTCTTGCTGGCTGCGCCGGCTGCCGAGAGCCCAGATGATAGCGGCAAACACGACAATGATCGTGATCGCCGCAAGACCGATGAGAACCCTGCGCGAGAGGCGCGTCACCGGCGGCCGCTGCGGATGGAGCCGAAGATCCGCCGCGATCTCACGCTCGGCCGAGGTGCGATCGTCGTTCACCATCGCGGTCTCCCGTCGGTGCGGACGATGCGGACCTTCTGCTGATGATCCCCGCCGAGGCGCAGCTCAGCCGCCGCGAACAGGCGATCGACGATGTAGTAGTTCTGCCGGGCGCGGTAATTGACAAGTTCGGCGCCGCCTTCCGGGCCGAGGACGAAGAGCGGCGGCATCTCGCCCTGACGAATGCCGCGTGGGAATTCGATGAAGACCTTGGAGCCATCATCGAACGCGCGCAAAGGCCGCCAGGGCGGCGTGTCGCCTTCGATCTCGTACCGGAAATTCAGCCTCGACAACTGGAAGTCGGCCTCGACCGGCGCCGCCGCTTCTGCGACGGCGTTTTGGCGACGCAGTGCGATCAACTGATCTTGCGGGTATTGCCAAGAGACCGAGGCCATGTAGGTCTTCTCGGTCGAGCGGAGCTCAAGGTGATAAGTCCGCCGGTCCGTATTGATGATGAGATTGGTGATGAGGTCAGGCCGTGTGGGCTTGACCGCGATATGGACGCGCTTTGTTGGCCCTGCCCCGCTCTCGGTGTCGCCGACGATCCAGCGCACCGTGTCACCGGCCGCGACCGGGCCGGACCCGACCAGCTGCTCGCCTTCCTGAAGCGCGATATCTGTCACCTCCCCCGGCGCGGTGTAGACCTGATAGAGCGCGCCGATGGTGTAGGGATAGACCTGGATGGCATTGATGTAGCCGTTGCGGGTCGGCTGCACGCGCGCAAGCTCGTTCGCCTTGGAAACCCGGTCGGTGGGGTTCTTCGGCTCCGGAGGAGACTTCGCGCCGGCCACGGGCTTGAGTTGCCCGGGCAGCGGAAGCGGCTTTGGAATCTCGACCACCTGGACCGGCTTTGGCGGCTCGCCTTCGAACACCGCAGGTTTGGGATCTTCATCGTCGTAAGTGATGAAGGGCGGTTTGAAGGTGCTGCAGGCCGACAGCGCGACCGACGACAGCAAGGCTATAAACAAAGAATGGCGATTCATCAGCCGAGCTCCTTCGACCAGTTGATGGCGTGAACGAAGACGCCGAGCGGGTTCTTGCGCAGGCGATCGATGTCGCGCGGCGTTTCGAGGACGATGGTGAGGATGGCGGTCCAGCGCTCGGTGGCGGCGAGCGCGCCGTTTTCGTAGCGGCGCTCGATCCAGGCGACCCGGAACGAGGAATCCGACGCGCGGATGACGCTCGAGACCTCGACGGCGATCTGGACTTTGCCGACCTTGGCGAAGGGATCGTTGGTGCGGGCATAATCGTTGAGCGCCGCCGCCCCCTTATCGGTCACGAAGTCATAGGCGCTGAGCCAGTTCTGCCGCACGATGATCGGATCGGCCGCGATCGAGCGAACCTGCTCGATGAAGCGCGCCAAATGCCAGGCGATCTGGGGATCGGTCGGCTTGTAATCGGCAATCGCTGGCGCGACGGCCTGCGCTTCACCGAGCTTGTCGACCTGAACCACCCAGGGCACGACCGTTCCGCGGGTCGCCTGCCAGACCAGGGCCGCAGCGAGTCCCGCCGCCAGGGCGAGATTGCCGAAGGCGATGAGCCGCCAGTTCTTGGCCTGCACGCGGGCGGAGCCGATGCGTTCGTCCCAGACCTGGGAAGCCCGCTGGTAGGGGGTCTCGGGCTCCGGCATCTGACCGTAGCGGACGGAGGGTCGGCGAAAGACGTTCATTTGCGGTCCTCGGAAAGGGAGACGGAGGTAGAGCCGCTGCCGTGATCGCCGGAACGCACGGCGTGGGCGGCGGCCGAGATGCCGTGACTGATGGCCTGATGACGGCGCATGCGCTGTGCCCACTCGGGCGCGCCGGCGCTCGGGGCTGATGGCGCGCTGCTCGCGGACGTACTGCCGGAAGATGCCGTCCCTGCACCAACGGTGCGCAGGCCGAGCGAGGCCGCCCCGCGCATGCCGCTCATGGCGGCGCCGGCGCCGACACGCGCACCCATCGCGCCTGCGACGCCGAGCCCACCCGCAGCGAGTGCGGTTCCGACCGCGGCCCCGGCGCCGAGCTGTGGCGCGCCCGCGGCAAGGCCGGTCGCGATACCAGGGCCGAAAATGCCAAGCCCGAGCAAGGCGAGCGAGGCGAGCACGAGCGCCATCGCGTCCTCGAGCGTTGGCTGATTGCCGTTGAAGCCTTGCGTGAACTGGCTGAACAGCGTCGTGCCAATGCCAACGATTACCGCGAGGACGAGCACCTTGACGCCAGAGGCGATGACATTGCCAAGCGCGCGCTCGGCGAGGAAGGCGGTCTTGTTGAACAGCCCGAACGGAACGAGGATGAAGCCCGCGAGCGTCGTGAGCTTGAACTCGATCAGCGTGATGAAGAGCTGCACCGCCAGGATGAAGAAGGCGACGAGCACCACGAGCCAGGCGATCAGCAGAACGAAGATCTGGACGAAGTTCTCGAAGAACGAGACGAAGCCCATCAGCTCGCTCGCCGCCTGCAGGATGGGTTTGCCGGCATCGATGCCGACTTGGGCGACGCGTCCCGGCTGCAGGAACTGATCGGCCGAAAGCCCTGATCCTGCCGCCTTCAGGCCAAGGCCGGCGAACGAGTTGAAGACGATCTTGGCGAGGCTGTTGAAGTTGCCGATCAGGAAGGCGAAGAAGCCGACATAGAGAGTCTTGCGAATGAGCCGCGCAATGACGTCCTCGTCGGGGGCGAGCGCCCAGAACAGACCGGCGAGCGTAATGTCGATTGCAACCAATGTGGATGAGAGGAACGCGACCTCGCTGCCGAGCAGGCCGAAGCCGGAATCGATGTAGGAGGTGAAGACCTCCAGGAAGCGGTCGATGACCCCCGTGCCGCCCATGGTTCAGCATCCCTCAGTGTCCGGAGTGGGCGCATTCCCGGGATTGGGTTGCGGCGCCGAAGGGGCGCGATCGAGAAAGATCTTGGATTTTGCCTTTGCTGAAGGCGCATCGGGTGTAGCGGGGAATGGATCGATGCGATGGTCTTGGTGTAGATTTTGCCGCGGCGTTTGATTGCCAAAGAAGCGCTCGCGGCTCTTGGCCCAGGCTTCCTTGCAGCCGGCGTCATCGACGGCGGCGTCTCCGAGGGCCTTGCAGCGAGCAATCTCGCCGGCGAGCGGATCGGCGTTCTGCTGAGGCGATGCAGCCGAGGGCTCTGGCGTGGGACCCAGACGCCCGAGCTCGACCGCGCAGGCAAGGAGTGTCACCGCCAGCAGCACAACAGCGATCATCCGCACGAGCATCTTAGGGTCCATGGCCGCCATTCCGATCAGTGGAACATCTGCACGGTCTGCGACTGGTAGCCCTGCGTGCCACTCAGAAACCTGTTGAGCTGCTCACGCGCCTGCTCTTGGTTTGCCGTGGTGCGAGCGCCGTCGAGGCTCTGCGCACGCGACTGCGCGGCGATGAGCGCGACGAGATCGGCAAGCTGTTTCGTCTGCAGCGCGATGAGCTGGTTGCCGGCTTGGGTCGCTTGCAGCGCGCCGACGGCGGACTGGCTCGACGACACCAGCGCATCCGTCTCGGTGCGCGTCGAGTCGATGTTCTGCACCACGCCGGCCTGCACCTTGAGCGCATCCTGGTAGCCGGCAAGCGAGTTCTGCCAGCGTTCGCGGGCATCGGCGACGAGCTGCTGCGAGGAGGTCGTGCCGGTATAACCTTGCGGGTAGAGGCGCTGGAACGCCTGATCGATCTGGGTGACGTCGTAGGAAAGTCGTTGCGCTTGACCCAGAAGCTGCTGGGTGCGCGCCAGCGACTGCTCGATCGTCTGCAGGCTCGAATACGGCAGGCTAGCCAGGTTCTTCGCCTGGTTGAGCAGCATCTGCGTTTGGTTCTGCAGGCTTGTGATCTGGTTGTTGATCTGCTGCAGCGCGCGGGCGGCCTGCAGCACGTTCTGGGCATAGTTTGAGGGATCGTAGACGATGTACTGCGCGCGGGCCGGCGCGCCGGAGAGAACGAGTGTGGCGCAGACGATGGCGAGCATGGGCAGGCGCGGCATACGGCGAACCTCGCGACGTTTCATGGTGTGGTCTCCAGGGATTGCGGTGGCGCTGTTTGCGAGCGGGCTGGTACGTCGGTGAGCAGCTCGGCGGCCCACGCGAGCCCTTTCCGGCGTAGCCACGAGGCAGCAAATCCATCGCGGCCGTGGTCAGCCATCACCTCGGCGATGGCGGCCTGGTCGGTCTTCGACGAAGCGGCGGTGAAGGCGAGCGCGGCTTCACCGAGGCCCAGCTCGAACAGGCGGTTGCCGCGCCGCGACTGGCAGTAGTAGTCGCGCTTGGGCGTGGCGCGGGCGATGATCTCGATCTGCCGGTCGTTGAGGCCGAAGCGGCGATAGACCGCCAATATCTGTGGCTCGATGGCGCGCTCGTTCGGCAGGAAGATGCGCGTGAGACAGCTTTCGATGATGGCGGGCGCAATGGCGCTGGTCTCGATATCGGCAAGCGACTGGGTAGCGAAGACGACCGCGGCATTCTTCTTGCGCAGCGTCTTGAGCCATTCGCGCAGGCGCGCCCCGAAGGTTGGATCGTCGAGCGCCAGCCAGCCTTCGTCGACGATGAGGAGTGTCGGGCGGCCGTCAAGGCGACCCTCGATGCGGTGGAACAGATAGGCGAGCACGGCGGGCGCGGCACCGGTGCCAATGAGGCCCTCGGTCTCGAAGGCCTGGACGTCGGCTTCGCCAAGCTGCTCGGCATCGGCATCGAGCAGCCGTCCGTAGGGGCCGCCGAGGCAATAGGGCTGGAGGGCCCGCTTGAGCGCGGTGGATTGCAAGAGCACCGAGAGCCCGGTGAGCGTGCGCTCCGCGACGGGCGCTGAGGCGAGCGAACTGAGTGCCGACCAGAGATGCTCTTTGGCCTCGGGCGTTATCGTGACAGCCTCGCGCGCGAGGATCGCTGCGACCCACTCGGCGGCCCAGCTACGCTCGGCCGGATCGTCGATGGCAGCAAGCGGCTGCAGCGCGACCGGCTCGAGCGCGTCCTCGGCCAACGCGCCACCCAAATCGTGCCAGTCGCCACCCATGGCAAGCGCTGCGGCACGAATCGAGCCCCCAAAATCGAAGGCAAAGACTTGGCAGCCTCGATAACGCCGGAACTGCAGCGCCATCAGCGCCAGGAGCACGCTCTTGCCGGCGCCGGTCGGGCCGATGACAAGCGTGTGCCCGACGTCGCCAACATGCAGGGAGAACCGGAACGGGGTTGAGCCTTCGGTCTTGGCGAAGAACAGCGGAGGTGCACCGAGGTGCTCGTCCCGTTCCGGTCCCGCCCACATGGCCGACAGCGGCATCATGTGAGCGAGATTGAGGGTGGAGACTGGCGGCTGGCGGACATTGGCGTAGACATGTCCGGGGAGACTCCCGAGCCAAGCCTCGACCGCGTTGACGGTCTCGGCGATGCAAGTGAAGTCGCGGCCCTGGATGACCTTCTCGGTGAGCCGCAGCTTCTCGTCGGCGACGCCTGCATCCTCGTCCCAGACCGTCAAGGTCGCGGTCAAGTAGGTGGATGAGACAGTATCGGACCCGAGTTCCTGTAGCGCGGCGTCGGCATCCATCGCCTTGTTGTGGGCATCGGTATCGAGTAGCGCGGAAGCCTCGTTGGTCATCACCTCCTTGAGGATCGCCATGATCGACTTGCGCTTGGCGAACCATTGCCGGCGGATCTTGGTGAGGAGCTTGGTTGCCTCGGTCTTGTCGAGACAGATGGCGCGGGTTGCCCAGCGGTAGGGAAATGCGAGGCGATTGAGCTCATCGAGAATCCCGGGAAACGTCACCGTCGGGAAGCCGATGATGGTGAGCGTGCGCAGGTGGGCGCGTCCGAGCCGCGGTTCGAGGCCGCATGCGAGCGGCTCGTCGGCAAGCAGCGCGTCGAGATGCATGGGCGTCTCGGGAACGCGGACGCGGTGGCGGTTCGTCGAAATGGTCGAATGCAGATAGGTCAGCGTCTCGCTATCGGTGAGCCAGGCGGCTTCCGGGACAAAGCCTTCGACGAGCTGCAGCACGCGGTCGGTGCGATCAACGAATCCGTTGAGGAGTTCGCGGGCATCGACGCCGCTCTCGTGCGATCGCCCCTCGTAGAGCCATGCCTCCGCTCGCGAGGCTTCCTCGCTCGGCGGTAGCCAGACGAAGGTCAAGTAATACGCGCTCTCGAAGTGGATGCCTTCCTGCTCGAACTGGGCGCGGCGCTCGGCATCCACCAGGGTCGAGACCGGATCGGGAAAATGGCTGACCGGGTAACTGTTGGCTGGGTCGCGTTGCGCCTCCACAAAGAGCGCCCAGCCCGAGCCGAGCCGGCGCAGCGCATTGTTGAGCCGCGCAGTGGTGCCGACGAGCTCGGCCGGTGTTGCCGAGTCGAGATCGGGCCCGCGGAAACGCGCCGTGCGCTGGAAACTGCCGTCCTTGTTGAGGACCACGCCCGGACCGACCAGCGCGGCCCAGGGCAGGAAGTCGGCTAGCATCTTGGGTTTCTTGCGGTACTCGGCGAGGTTCAGCATTGCGTGTCACACTCCGAGATGGGCGGGGTAGCGGACATGCCGCCGGACGACGTCGACGAACTGGGCGTCGCGCTTCGCCGCCCAGACCGCGGCCAGGTGGCCGATCGCCCACACGACGAGACCGGCGATCCACAAGCGCAGGCCGAGGCCGAGTGCGGCCGCAAGCGTGCCATTGGTGATCGCCACGGCCCGCGGCGCGCCAGCGAGCAGGATTGGCTCGGCCAATGCGCGGTGAACTGGCACTTCAAATCCCGGGATGGCCTCGTGGGTAATGATCTCGGTCATCAGACGAGCGCCCCACCGCCGAAGGAGAAGAAGGACAGGAAGAACGAACTCGCCGCGAACGCGATCGAGAGGCCGAATACGATCTGGATGAGGCGCCGGAAACCGCCGCTGGTATCGCCGAACGCCAATGTCAGGCCCGTCACGATGATGATGATCACCGCGATGATCTTGGAGACAGGGCCTTCGATCGACTGCAGGATTTGCTGGAGCGGTTGCTCCCACGGCATGTTCGAGCCGGCAGCATAAGCCAGCCTGCTGCCACACGTCAGGAACAACCCGGCGATTACAACCGATATGCAAAGACGGAAACGCGTGAGCGACTCGATCATGCCTTGGCTCCTGCAGATTTGAGATCGGAAGCGTCTGAGGTCGACACGAGCGCGTAATCGCCGTTCGACCCGAGCTCTTCGATGGTCGCGAGTTCAACGAGTTGCCGCTCGGATCCGCGACCGGCAAGCACAGCAATCAGGTCGATGGTCTCGGCGATGAGTGCGCGCGGGACTGTGACCACAGCTTCCTGGATGAGCTGCTCGAGCCGGCGCAGCGCCCCGATGGCGGAACCAGCATGAATGGTGCCGATGCCGCCGGGATGGCCGGTACCCCAGGCTTTCAAGAGGTCGAGGGCTTCTGCACCGCGCACCTCGCCGATGGGGATACGATCCGGCCGTAGCCGCAGCGAAGAGCGCACAAGGTCGGAGAGCGAGGCAACGCCGTCCTTGGTGCGCAACGCGACCAGGTTCGGTGACTTGCACTGAAGTTCGCGGGTATCCTCGATCAGGACAACGCGATCGCCCGTCTTGGCGACTTCGGCGAGGAGCGCATTGACGAGGGTGGTCTTGCCGGTCGAGGTCCCGCCAGCGACAAGCACGTTGCGTCGCTTCTCGACGGCGCGGCGCAGAATGTCCGCTTCGTCGTCGGACATGATTCCCGCGGCAACGTAGTCGTCGAGCGTGAAGACCGCGACGGCTGGTTTGCGAATGGCAAAGGCGGGTGCAGCCACGACCGGCGGGATCAATCCCTCGAACCGCTCCCCCGTCTCGGGCAACTCGGCGGAGACACGCGGGGATCCTGGGTGCACTTCTGCACCGACGTGATGCGCCACCAGGCGCACGATGCGCTCGCCATCGGCGGCGGAGAGTCGTTCGCCAGTATCGGTCAGCCCTTCGGTCAGGCGATCGACCCAAAGGCGTCCGTCGGGGTTGAGCATGACCTCGACGACGCTAGGCTCCTCGAGCCATATCGCGATGGCCGGACCTAGCGCCGTGCGCAGCATCCGCGCGCCGCGCGAGATCGCTTCTGCCTTAAGTGTGTGTGCCCCGACCATTGCCCCGGTCCACCGCCGTCCGATGTCGAGGATGATTAGAAAGGACCAGGACCCGCTCGGCGCAACAACGAACAGATCGTCGTAGTAGGCTCGCGAAGAAAGACAGGTGCGCGGCGGATTCTCATTCGACGCGATCAGGTGTCTGCGGGACCAGGAGCAGGCTTCGCGTCTGTCTGCGATTCGTCTGGTGCCGCGATATCGAGAGAGACTTCGCGCAGAAGCGTCGGCCCCTTGGAGAGGCGTCGTCCGAGAGACTCGACGAACGCATCGTACCGTTCGGCCCCCTTGGCCCGCGCCGCGACCTGGGCTTGCTCCGGCAACGCGGGCGTCGTCGTCAACCAGAAGCGGACGAACAACGCCAGCGCTTCGACCGAGATGCCGACATCGCGTTCGAGCCGTTCTATCTGCCGCGAGAGCCGGTCGAGCCGGCGCGCGAAAGTCGCCTCTTGCCGTTCCGCCGCATCGGGCGACAGGAATGATGCGATGGCCGCCTCGGCAATCAGCGACTTCGACTTGCCTCGCCGCTCGGCGTAGTCGATGAGCGCGCGCATCACCGGCGGATCGAGATAGACCGACAGGCGCTCCTTCATGACGTCGCCTTAGAGCGGGATGCCGTCATCGGGATCGAGCGCCGCTTGACGCGCGACCGTGCCGAAGCGCTGGCGCATGGCCCTCGCCCGGACCGCATCGTCATCGGGTTCGTCATCGAGCAGGGCAAATTCTTGAGCAGGTTTCGGCGGCTCCTCCGGCACGACTGCTTCGTGCTCAGGCAGCATCGGCTCGCGCCGGATGCCACCATTGGCGTCCGTTTCCTCATCAGAAAAAGGCCCGGCGATCGACCCCGCCGCATCCCCGTCTGGCGCCCGGAGCGGGAGCACGCTCCAGTCGTCAACTCCCCTGGATCGATCGCCGGAGGTGCCCTCGTTGGCGGTGGTCAACGAGGGAGGTGGAAGAACTCTCGCCTTCAGCCGTCCGTCCTCGTAGTAGCGAGCCTTCCGGGCGCGGATCGGATGACAGGCCGAGACCAGCACGATCTCGTCTGTCGGCGGGAGTTGCATGATCTCCCCCGCGGTCAACAACGGCCGCGCCGTCTCCTGGCGCGAGATCATGAGATGCCCGAGCCAAGGCGATAGCCGATGGCCCGCGTAGTTCTTCATGGCGCGCAGCTCGGTTGCGATGCCGAGCGCGTCCGAGACGCGCTTGGCGGTGCGCTCGTCATTGGTGGCGAACGAGACGCGGACATGACAATTGTCGAGGATGGAATTGTTTGGTCCGTAGGCCTTCTCGATCTGGTTGAGCGACTGCGCGATCAGGAAGCTCTTCAGACCATATCCGGCCATGAAGGCGAGCGCGGTCTCGAAGAAGTCGAGCCTCCCAAGCGCCGGAAACTCATCGAGCATCAACAGCAGGCGATGCCGGCGTCGCTGCGCCTCAAGCTCCTCGGTCAGGCGCCGGCCGATCTGGTTGAGCACGAGCCGCACCAGCGGCTTGGTGCGGCTGATGTC
>JAJPKK010000090.1 GCA_021323775.1 Hyphomicrobiales bacterium | reverse complement strand
TTCAGCGATTCCATGAAACCTATCAATTGGAGACCTCAACTTGGGCCGGTAAACGCGGCCTTCCGGGCGGGCTCCATATGCTTCGAACTTAGGAAACGCTCAACTAGTTTGGCGGCGCGGTCGCCAGATGTATTGGCGAGATCACGCGCCGCCCCACATCCATGTCATATATCAGGGCTTTGAGGCGCTCGTTGCGATCGAGACAGGTAAGGTGATCGGTGGGAGACTTCCTCCGAATGCATTGAGAATGGTGCGTCCATGGGTTTTTCTTCGAAAACGACAACTGCTGGAAAACTGGCGGCGGGGCCGCGCTCGCGAGCCGTTCGAGGTGGTCCCCGGGCCGGACGAAGAGGGATGATTGAGATTATCAAAATACTGAAGGTCAAAAAGCTCAGTGGCTTTCGCCTGCACCTTCAATTCTCCGACGGGACCGAGGGCGAGTGGGACTTCTCTCGCGTGATTGCAGAGGGGGATACGATGGTCGAGCCCCTCAAAAGCCACAAGTATTTCGGGCGCGTGTTTCTGCAGCTCGGAGCGCTGACGTGGCCAAACGGATTTGACCTCGATTCCATCACGTTGCACGATGAAATGATCTCGGCTGGCGCATTACGGCGGACGGCCGCCTGAGCTTCGGCCGCAAGGGCCCTTCGAGCTATGCGACGCAGATGCCGGATACCGCGACCTTTTGGAACAGGTGCGGGGACGCGACAGCCGAGGACGGATAGGCCGAGAGCGTCGCCCTGAACTCCGGATGTATGGATGCGGGTTGAAAGCGAGCGCGACAAGGGACGCCAGTCGGTCGACGCTGCCATGCGCCTGCAGGTGCTTTGGGTCAACAGCCTGTCAGAAGAGTTCTTGGTCAAAGATATCGAAGCAGCCCGCCGCATCATGACGGCGCTACGAAAACGCCTGGAGGGCAATAGCGAACCTCAAGCGCAAGCCTGAATGCCTGCGCAAAGCCGCAGACGCGCGGACAGTTCGCTGATGCCGTATCTCACTTCACAAGCGGGCGGCGGGTTTCGCGGAGTTTACCATCGGGCCGCCGAAGGCGGGACCCGTCGGCTCAATCTCACCTTAAGGATGCGGCGAGGGTTGCGGCACATTGAGGCTCGTGACGGTGCGGCCGCGAATGTCGTACACGCGGGCATAGACGACGCCTTCGCGCTGGATCTCGACCAGCACCGGCTCGGCGAGCTGGCTGCAATAGAACTCGCCCAGGCTCATGGCGAAGTCGGCGCCTTTGGGGTCCCAGGTAATGCGGAACTCAGGTCCGAGCTCGACCTGTGCGGGCCGCTGCGGACCGCAGATGGCGACGCGCCAGCGCCGCTTGTCCGTCGGTGTTTCCATCGATTCGGTCAGTTTCGCCCGCAGCTCGTGCGCGGCCTGCGTGAAAGCCAGACCCCAGTAATCGAGCATGTATCGATCGTCGGCGGCGCGGATACCCCCGGAGACGACATTGAAGTGCGTGTATTGATAGGGGTGCAGCCTCACCATTTCCCTGATGGGCAGGAACAGGCCCGCCAACAGAGCGACGGCCGCGAAGGCGGTTGCGGGTCGCCACGCCCGCCATAGCCGCTCGGCAATCCACGACCCGGCAAGGCCGCCCAGCACGGCCATTGGGGGCGCCAGGAACACGAAATGGCGGATGCCGTTATACATTGCCGGCCTGGTCGCCACGGCAAGCGCGATCGGGAACATTGCCGCGAAGGCGAGCAGGATCAAGATCGCGCGACGCCTCGGCGCGATGTCGCGGCGGCAAGCCGCCGCGAGGGCGCCGGCGGCGCCGCCAATGCCGAGCAGCAGAAAGACCTCCGGCTCCTTGAGCAGGAAGAGGGTCGGCACATAGCGGCGCGGCATTTGCGGCACCGAGACGACCATGCCGTCGAACAGCTCATTCCATGGCTTCTCAAAGAAGTGGGAGAAATATTCGGCGGCGCGCAGCGGATTGAGCGGCTCGGTGACCGACCATGGCCACACCAGCGCCATCACGGCGTAGCCGAGGAGGAGAGCCGGAATGAGGGGGGCAACAAATTGGCCGAGGCTGATGCCCGCTCTGCGGAGGCCGTCGCGACGCGCCTCAACCGCGAAAAGGAGGCCCAGCGCCGCGAGCACGTTAAAGATTGCCACCCCGCCCAATACGCGCGTGCCGATCGCGAGGCCGGCCGCGCTGCCGACCATTGCGCAGTTGATCGGCGACGGCCGCGGATACTCTTCGAGGGCGCGCACCAGGCTTAAGGTGAGGAACGCCATGGCGGCCGCAAACGGCGAGTCCTTGGCGTTCATGTACATGTTGCCGTAGTAGAGCGGGCATGTCGCCAAAAGGGCGACGGCGATAAGCCCCGCGAGCGGCCCGCCTATTCGTCGCCCCAGGCGCCAGGTCAGAGCGATGCCGACGAGCCCGACCACGGCGCCCATCAGCCGGCGCGTCTCGAACAGATCGAACGGCAGCACCTTGGCGACAAGCGCCGAGATGAGGTCGAAGCCGCCGCCATAGGCATAAAGATTGACAAACGACAGCGCACGCTGGTCGGTAAAGCCGGATGAATAAAGATTGAGCAGCAATCCCCCATACTCGGCATGGACATAATCATCCCAGCCCAGGCCGTAATCACGAAACGTCAAGGCCGCTATGATCGCGACCGCACCAATGACGGCCAAAGCCAGTCCGTCCGCGATCCGTTCAGGCGACAGCCGCTCCGGCCAGTACGGCAGCACCGATATTCGCCAATTTTGCCGCAATGCCGAGTGATTCCCGAGTAGGAGTGATAGAACAGATGTGACCGGAAGGCGGGCACACTGATCATTTATTGCACTTTTTGGGGTGAATGTAGTGCCTTCTTGTGGATGAACATGGAGTGAATACCTGGGCCTTGTCCACGTCTGTCTAGCTGAGCCGGCACGCCGGGTCGATGCCTTGGGAGGTATCGAAAATCGGCAATTGCCGGTTCGGACGAGAGCAGGGGACATGACGCTTGCCGCTGCTCGAAGCAAAACCGCCTGGTGGAGTTCGCGTGGTTCGCGTTCTGCTCGAAGCACGTGGTGCCTCCCCATGCGGTGGCAGGGTACCCAACCTGAGGGCTGGCTGGGGTCCGACCGCCCGCTTACCTTCGCTCAGCGCCGTCGCCGATCGGCCTGGCATCACGACGCAAGCACCCGACGCGCACCATTGGCTTCGGTTCCAGCCAGGCTGCCGCGCGGCGGCCGTGCTGCGGGGCGGCCGTTGCCCCAACTCCATGGATCGAGTATTGAGTGGCTGCCCCAAGCGCCCGTAGCTCAGCTGGCGAGAGCGTCGCCCTCCGAAGGCACCTGTCAAGCTTGCTGATGGAGAAGAGGAGATTGAAAGAGGCTCAGAATACAAAGGCTTGCGCAATGGGTATCCAGCCCTTCAAAGTCGCAGGAAGTCCACGTAAGCACCGCGTAAGCAGGATGCACCCGTAGCTCAGCTGGATAGAGCGCCACCCTCCGAAGGTGGAGGTCCCGCGTTCGAATCGCGGCGGGTGCG
>JAJPKK010000071.1 GCA_021323775.1 Hyphomicrobiales bacterium | reverse complement strand
TTCAGCGATTCCATGAAACCTATCAATTGGAGACCTCAACTTGGGCCGGTAAACGCGGCCTTCCGGGCGGGCTCCATATGCTTCGAATTTCGGAAGCGCTCAACTAGTTCTTGGTTTCACTGATTAGTTCTTGGCTTCACTGACGAATGTTTCTGCCGGCTCGGCCGCGAACCGCAGCCGCATCCAGGCGCCGCGTTGGCCGGGGAATCTTTCTGCCGCATCGCGCAGCTCGATCCGCCCGCCATGTTCTTCGAGGATTTTTCCGACAATAGCGAGGCCGAGGCCGGTGCCCTTTTCTCGCGTCGTCACATAGGGCTCCAAGAGGCGGCTGCGATTTTCTTTCGGCAGGCCGATGCCGTTGTCGATGACATCGATGACGATGTCGGAATCGACCCGCGCGGCCGACACCACGATGCGGCCGCGCCCAAGCTGGTCCGGCGGAACTGCCGCGACCGCTTCGCCAGCATTCTTGATGATGTTGGTCAGCCCCTGCGCGATCAGACGACGATCGAAGCGGGCCGGCATCGGGTCCTCGGCCACTTCGACCTCGATGTCGATATCGGCGTTGCCCACCCGGTGCATGAACGCGACCTGGCGCACCGTGTCGGTGACGTCGTCCAGCGTCATCACCGGCTTCGGCATCCGGGCGAAGCGCGAGAACTCATCGACCATGCGCCTGATGTCGTCGACCTGTCGGACGATCGTATCGGTGCATTGCTCGAATATGCCGCGGTCCTCGCTGATCAGATTGCCGTATTTGCGGCGCAAGCGCTCAGCCGAAAGCTGAATGGGGGTCAGCGGATTTTTGATCTCATGGGCGATGCGGCGCGCGATATCGGCCCACGCCGCCGTGCGCTGCGCTGTCACCAGTTCGGTGATGTCGTCAAGCGTGACGACGTAGCCGTGGTCGGGATTTGCCGATTGCTCGGAGGTGACCCGCACCGAGACGGTGCGGTCGCGGCCATTGCGGTGGATCGTGGTCTGTCCCTGGACAAGGCGGTGACCCGCGAGGCGCGCCGGTCCGATCAGGTCCCGCAGCTCGGGCACGATCTCCTCGAGCGGATGTCCGAGGGCTTCGGCCTCGCTCGATCCGATCAGTTTTTCGGCAGAGCGGTTGAGGATGCTGACATGCCCGTTGCCGTCGACGCCGATGACGCCGGCGCTGGCGCCGGCCAGCACCGCTTCGGTGAAGCGGCGGCGGCTGTCGACAAGGTCGCGCGCCCGCATGATGTCGTTGCGCTGGGTCCGCAATTCCTGGGTCATCTTGTTGAAGGTCGAGCCGAGTTGGGCAAGATCGCCCTCCGAGCGGCGCACCGGCACCTGCACGTGTAGATTGCCGGTCGAGACAAGGTTCGCGGCACCGATGAGCCGCCTTATCGGGGCCACCAGCCGGTTGGCGAACGCAAAGCCAATCCAGACCGCCGACAACAGCACGGTCAGCGCAATGACGGTGTACATCAGCGCAAAGGCGAGCTGCACGCCGATGCGCCTCGCTTCGAGATTGGCGTATTCCTGGATGTTGCTGTCGGTTTGCTTGATCTGCTCCAGCACGCGCGGATCGGCAAAGCGGGCGACGAACAGGTAGGCATCGTCATAGCCCTTCAGCTTGATCAGCGCGCCCACGTAATTGGTGTCCGGCAGCCAGCCGGCAACCGCCTCGGCATCGCCGATCTGCGCCAGCCGATCAGTGGGCGGCAACGGCGGTTCCTGCACTCCGGGCGGAAGCCGAATGTCGGCCTTCAGGATGACCGACTGATCGGGCCTGAGCATCATCGCAACGGGCATGTTGCGAAGCAGCGCCTGCGTGGTGAACCCCTGGCGGAACCTGTCGATGTCCTGGTCAAACACGGGCTTCGCCTTCGCGACGTCGCTCGCCATGAAGTTGGTCTCAGCCTGGATCGCACGCTCGTGTTCGTTCAGATAGGCTTGCGAGACAATCACCGAGTTTTCCATGACGGCGCGGGTGCGGATCAAAAACAGGCGGTCGAACCCGCGATCGAGGTTGACGCTGGCGACCACAGCAACCAGCACCGCAGGCACGACGGCGATCACCGAGAACAGGGCGGCGATCTGGACGTGGAGCCGCGCCCCCGCGCTGCCCCGCCGCCGCGCCTGGACGATATGCCATACCTCACGGCCGATGATCGCAAGCAGCAGCACCACCGTGACAAAATTCACGGCCAGCAGCGTCACGACCACATTGTAGGTCGGGCTGACGAAGGTCAGGTTCGCCAGCACCAGGAATGTCGTCAATGCCGACAGCAGCGCCGCGACGACGGCGACCGGGCCGATCATTCCAGTGGCCAGCCGTGTCGCCGTCGTCGGGCCCTCGGCGGTTTCGACGGCTGAAGCCTCCTCGACGGTCGTCATCGCTCTCCTGGGATTGGGGCCATCGTCGGCTCAATCCGGCCTCTTAGCGTGCTTTCGCGTCATCGCGGCCGGACGGCTTAATGATGTCGAGAAAGTCGACAGGACATGACATGTGATGCGCAAATACAACAATGTTGCCCAATTGCGACATTTCCGCGGCGGGTCGCGCCGATCCAAGATGGGCTTGATGGCTCCTTGAGCCCCCGGTTTGGTCGCGTATATTGCAGAAAAAGTTAAATGATGGATCGAAGGAGAAAGTCCATGTAAAGAATATTGAGGTCATCTCTCCCTAATTTTCTTGCTTTAAATTTGTGGATAGGCAAAAATTAGCTTAGTTTGATAAAAGTAAGCTTACATCTGGCGTGGTGCGCCATTTTTTATTGAAGGACGACTGACAGCCTGCCGGGATCTCTGCACCCCGGCTGAACGCGACATCGCAGAATCTCGGTTTGATCAGGGCCCCGGCGCCATCAGCGGCGGCGTGGAGTGCTTTTGTTTGGGTCGAGAGAAAGCAGTAGTCTCATCGCCGTGGCTTGAGACAGATCAATGTCGCACCACCTACGGGGACTTATGGGATGTCTCACCGTCCGGTCGCGGCCTGCGGGCGCGCGGGAAGCTGGAGCCTGAGAACATGCAGGTGTCTGTCCTGGTTGTTTCACTTGTCCTCATGATCGCCGTTGCCGCCGCCTTCTGGCGGGCAGTGCTCCATAGCGCGGCCGACGAGGCGCAACCCCGGCCAAGCGGCCATGTCGAAGGTTACCGTACCGGCCTGTTCTGGGCGCTGGTCGTGCTCGGGGCCGTTGCCGCAGTCGCGACGCTGCGGCCTTGGCCGTACGACGCGTCAGCCTCCGAGGGCGCAATTGTCGTCACTGCCACTGGCAGCCAATGGAGCTGGGAGATCGCGCCGCAACAGGTGCCGGTCGGCCGTCCCGTCGTCTTCAAGGTCACCAGCAACGACGTGAATCACGGCTTTGGCGTCTACGACCCGGATGGCGTCATGCTGTTCCAGACCCAGGCCATGCCCGGTTATGTGAACCAGGTGCGCTACACCTTCGCCAAGCCCGGGAAATATCGCGTCCTTTGCATGGAGTATTGCGGGCTGGTGCACCACGACATGATCGAGGAGATCGAGGTCAGATAGCGGAGAGGATGCCATGGCAAACGTCAGCGCGCTTGTAGACCGTTCGACGGCTGTCGGCGCGAAGCCGGCGCTGACCGCGGTAAAGCTCTCGATGGGGCTTGGCGGGCTCGCGCTGGTGCTGCTGATGCTCCTTGGGCTCTGCATGCGCCTTGCGCAGGGCGGCCTGCTGAGCATGGAGCCGGAGCTTTTCTACGAGATCATGACAGCGCACGGCGCCGGCATGGTCGGCATCGCCGCTCTGACTGGCGCCGGCATCATGTGGTTCTTTCTCGCGCGCCATGTGCAGCTTACGGCCGCGGTCTATTGGCTTATGCTCTGCTGCTTTCTCCTGGGCGTCGCGCTCGTCCTTGGCGCAATCTTCGTCGGACGCTTTGCCGGCGCCTGGACATTCTTGTACCCGCTGCCGGCGCACTCGGGCGGCGTCTGGGAGACGGGCGCCGCCGCCGTGTTCCTCGCCGGCCTGCTGTCGATCGGGACGGCCTTCCTTCTCTTTTACCTGGAGACCGGCCGGGCGATCATCGCGCGCTACGGTAACCTCAGCCAGGCGCTTGCCTGGCCGCTCCTGCTGCGTGGCTCCCAGGATGACGCGCCGCCGCCGGCGGTCGTCGCAAGCGCAGCCGTCATCGTCTTCAACGGCATCGGCATCGTTGTCGGCGCGGCGGTGCTCGCGATCAGCCTCATCAATCTTTACGCCCCCAGCTTCACCATCGATCCGCTGCTCGCCAAGAACATGATCTATTTTTTCGGTCACGTGTTCATCAACGCGACCATCTACATGGCGGTCATCGCCGTCTACGAAATCATCCCGGAATACACCGGCCGGCCGTGGAAGACGTCGCGGACATTTGCCGCCGCTTGGAGCGCGATCATGCTCATGGTCCTCGCCGTCTATCCGCACCATCTCCTGCAGGATACCGTCATGCCTGGGTGGGCGCTCGCGATCGGGCAAGTCGTTTCCTACGCCGCGGGTCTTCCGGTCATCGTCGTAACCGCCTTCTCGTTGCTGGTCTATCTCACCCGTTCCGGGATGAGGTGGGACCTTGCGTCAGCCCTCCTTGTGACGGGCGTGTTCGGCTGGACAGCCGGCGTCATGCCGGCGATCGTCGACGCGGTGATCGTCGTCAATAGAGTGATGCACAACACGCTGTGGGTCCCTGGCCACTTCCACTTCTATTTGCTGATCGGCGAGATGGCGATGGCGTTCGGCTTCATGGCCTGGCTCACGCGCGCCGACGTGCCCGAAGGGCTGCCGGGCGCGAGCTACTGGGGCTTTCTGGCGTATTTGATCGGCGGCACGGGCGTTGCCGTCACGTTTCTGATCGGCGGCGCCATGAGCGTGCCTCGGCGTTGGGCGGTCCACGTGCCGGAGTGGTTCATGCAAGACCGGGCGGCCGCATTTTTCGCACTGATTTCCATCATCGGCACGATCGTATTGCTTGGGCGCTACCTCGCCCGGCTCGCCGCCGCAGCGAAAGCATGAGCGGTCATGCTGCGGACCGCTGCCGCTGCACTGGCAATTGCCGGCATCCTTGGCGCCGTCCTCTGGCAAGGCACCAGCGGCCTGAGGGCGTTCACCACGGAAGGCTTGCGCCGGCTCTCCGTCATGGAGCAGCCGCGGCCGTTGCCGAACGTTCGTCTGATCGACATGCAGGGCCGCGAGCTGACGCTCCCCGATGAACTCGGCCGGGCGATGGTTGTCGAGTTCATCTACACAACCTGCCCCACAATCTGCGTCTCGCTTGGCGAGTCATTCGCCAAGCTCCAGGACCAGATATGGATGGACGGCCTCGCCGACCGCATCCGACTGATCAGCATAAGCTTCGACCTTGCGCGCGACGGGCCGGAGGCGCTCAGCGACTATGCGCAAGCCCGAGGCGCTGACGGGCGCCTTTGGATCGCCGTGCGCCCCGAGAATGATGAGGCTCTGCGCGCCTTGCTAACGACGTTCGGTGTCACTGTCATCCCGGACGGCGCCGGCGGCTTCGTCCACAACGCAGCGCTTCATGTCGTCGATCGGCAGGGCAGGCTCATCGCGATCTTCGATATCGGCGAGGAACCGCAGGTGCTCGCCGCGCTACGGAGGCAGCAGTGAAGAAGAGCGGCGCGACCGCCGGGTTCCAGGCAGCAGCGGGGGCAGGCGTGATCGTCGCGCTTATGCTGCCGTTTTCCCGCGGGCGGCTTGAAGCGACCCTCGTGGGCCATGTGCTCGTACAAATGCCGCTGCTTGTTCTGGCCGGATGGCTGCTCGGCTCCGCGTTGGCGGAGAAGCTCGAAAGGGTCATGGAGCAATGGAACCGCTTCGGCGTCGCGGGCTTCACATTTGCGATATTCGTAATGCTCTTCTGGATGGTGCCTCGTTCGGTCGACACCGCCATCGCTCATACCGGGTACGAAATATTCAAGTTTGCGGGCCTGCCGTGCGCGGGCGCGGCTCTTGCTCTTAGCTTCCCTCGTACGATCCCTCTGCTCGCGGGGGCGCTCAAGGCCCACTTCGTGTCGATGCTCGCCGTTCTCGCTTGGCTCTACACGGCCGCGCCCGTGCGGTTGTGTAACAGCTACCTCGCGAGCGATCAGAAAATGCTGGGGGCCGGAACGGCGCTTTTCGCCTGCGCTTTCGCCATCTACTGGGCGCTCGGTCCGCTGTTTGGACTTCCGAAACCGCAGCCGACCATCGCCAGCGGGGCGGCTGCGGCGCGGGAGGCGCCCGGTGGAGCACGCATCTGAACGCTGACTGGGGCGGCCTCGCGGCGATGCCCGGGCGGATAGCCATATCCAAATATTGGGCCAGCAGCCTGTCACCCCGCGATCTGCTGTCGCCTCATCCGCTCGTGCGAATCACCTGGATTTCCAGATCGCGGATTTTCTTGCGCAGCGTGTTGCGGTTGACCCCCAGGAGATCGGCGGCTCGGATCTGGTTGCCGCGGGTGGCCGCAAGGGCGGCCGACACGAGCGGATATTCGACTTGCCGCAGGATGCGATGATAAAGCCCGGGCGGCGGGAGGCCGTCGGCAAAGCCGCCGAAATACTTGTTGAGATACCGTTCGACCGCCGACGACAGGTTCTCTTCGGGGCGGCTTTCCTCGCCGAGCGGCGTTGACGTCGGCGGCGCAAGCTCGTTGTCGATGACGGCGGTGGTGATGGTCTCCTGCGGGTATAACGCAGCGAGGCGGCGCGCGAGATTTTCCAGCTCGCGCACATTGCCGGGCCAGCGATAGCGCTTGAGGCGCTCGATCGCGGCGGTTTCGATCTGCTTGTTGGGCAGGCCTTCGCGCTCGGCGAGTTTGAAGAAATGGCGGATCAGGTCGGGGATGTCCTCGGCGCGCTCGCGCAGCGGCGGCAGCCGCAGCGGCACCACATTGAGCCGGAAATACAGATCCTCGCGAAACAGGCCCTGTTGGATCAGGATGCGCAAATCCTTGTTGGTGGCGGCGACGATGCGAACGTCGGTCTTGATCGGAGTGCGGCCGCCAACGGTCGTGTATTCGCCCTGCTGGAGCACCCGCAGCAACCGCGTCTGCGCCTCCATCGGCATGTCGCCGATCTCGTCGAGGAACAGAGTGCCTCCCTCGGCCTGCTCAAACCGCCCGGCATTGCGCGTGTTGGCGCCCGTGAAAGCTCCCTTCTCGTGGCCGAACAGCTCCGATTCGATGAGTTCCCGCGGGATCGCCGCCATGTTGATGGCAACGAACGGCCCGGCGCGCCTTTTGCCGTAATCGTGCAGCGCGTGCGCCACCAGTTCCTTGCCGGTGCCGGATTCCCCGGAAATCAGCACTGTGAGGTCGGTCTGCATCAGCCGCGCCAGCAGACGGTAGATTTCCTGCATCGCGGGCGACCGGCCGATCAACGGGATGTCGATCTCCTCCGCCTTGCCCGCCGCTGCCGCGGGGCGGTCCTTCGGCTCCGACAGCGCTCGACCGACGATCGCGGTCAGTTCCTTGAGGTCGAACGGCTTCGGCAGATACTCATAGGCGCCGCGTTCTGAGGCGCGGATGGCCGTCATGAACGTGTTCTGGGCGCTCATGATGATGACCGGGAGGTCAGGCCGCAGCTTCTTGATGCGTGGCAAGAGATCGAACGCGCTCTCGTCGGGCATGACCACATCCGTGATGATAAGGTCGCCCTCGCCTTGGCTGACCCACCGCCAAAGCGTGGCGGCGTTTCCGGTCGAGCGCACCTCGTAGCCGGCGCGCGACAGCGCCTGGTTCAATACGGTTCGGATCGCAGCATCGTCATCCGCGATCAAGATACTACCAGCGGGCATTGGCATCACCTTCAGGTTTCTCCGCCCGGCTCGGCGTCGTCGCCCGTGAACTTGGGCATAAGCACACGGAAGATG
The DNA here is from genome assembly GCA_021323775.1 of Hyphomicrobiales bacterium. GTDB lineage: Bacteria > Pseudomonadota > Alphaproteobacteria > Rhizobiales > Xanthobacteraceae > JAJPKK01. The sequence continues at coordinate 11,102 of JAJPKK010000071.1, read as the reverse complement.
GTTCGTCGCGGTTGCGACTCGCATTCGATGATGCCGCCGTGATCGCCGATGATCTTGGCGGCAAGCGCAAGGCCAAGGCCGCTGCCGCTTGGCTTGGTGGTTACGAAAGGATCGAAGAGATTGGGCATCAGGTCGTCGGAGACGCCCGGCCCGTTATCCTTGATGCAGAACTCGAGCGGCAGCGAGACCTTCGATTTGCTGCCTGGCAGCGACAGCCGCACGCCCGGCCTGAATGCTGTCGTGAGCTGGATTTCGCCGTCCGTGGCGCTTTCCCCGATCGCCTCGGCGGCGTTCTTGACGAGGTTGAGGAACACCTGAACGAGCTGGTCGCGATTGCCGAGCACCGGCGGCAAGGACGGATCGTAGTCTTCGACAAAGCGGATGTGCCGGGCGAAGCCCGATTGCGCCAGCCGCCGCACATGATCGAAGACCATATGAATATTGACCTGCTCGCGCTGCACCGGACGCTTGTCGCCGAACACTTCCATGCGGTCGACGAGCTTGACGATGCGGTCCGCCTCGTCGCAGATCAGGCGCGTCAGAATGCGGTCGTCGTCGCTCGCCTGCTGCTCCAAAAGCTGCGCCGCGCCGCGAATTCCCGACAGCGGGTTCTTGATCTCGTGGGCCAGCATGGCGGCGAGCGCGGTCACGGATCGCGCTGCCCCCCGGTGCGTGAGCTGCCTGTTCATCTTGTCGGCCATGGTGCGCTGCTGGAGCATCACGACCACCTCGCTGGGTCCCTCCGGCACCGGCGCCACATGAAGGTCAACCAGCCGTTCTGAGGGCATGCGCGGCGTGCCGAGATCGACTTTGTATTCATTGACGGCGCCGCCGCGCTGGCGGACCTGCTCGATCAGCGCCAGCAACGGGCTTCCGAACGGCACCAGGTCGCGCAAGGCGTGGCGGCGCAGCAGCGCGACCGACATGTCGAAAAAATCCTCCGCCGCCACATTGGCGTCTTTGATCATGCCGTCGGACCCAACGACGATGACGGCAAGCGGCAGCGCATTGAGGATCGCTTCCGCCGGGCTCAAGGCGGCATCCGGGTTGCGGCTTCCGACCATGCTCATGCAGCCGCCTTCCAGTCGCATCCGGGAGACGACAAGGCATCGAAGGCCGCTGCGAGCCGGCACAGGGTTTCGCGCGGATCTGGCGCCGTGAGCACGCCGGAGCGCAAGGCTCTCAGCGTGTCGCCGGACGCGCCTGCGGTGGCGCCAGCCGTGTCGAGCGCCCAGCCGAGGTGCTTGCGGGCATGCTTCGCGCCGATCGGCTCGCCATGGTGCGCGAGCATTTCCTCATAAAGCGCCGCGATCAGTTCAAACTGCGCAGCGAGCGTCGGCGGGGCCTCGATCGGCCCGCCCGCGAGATAGCGCGCGACTTGTCCTGGAAACCACGGCCGGCCTTGGGCGCCGCGGCCGATCATGACGGCATCCGCTTCGGAGCGCGCAAGCGCCGTCTCGGCGTCGCGGCAGCTCATGATGTCGCCGTTGACCACAACCGGGATCGACACCGCCTGCTTCACAGCGCGCACGGCCGCCCAATCGGCTCTCCCGTTGTAGAACTGGCAGCGGGTGCGCCCGTGAACCGTGATGAGCCTTACTCCGGAGGCCTCCGCGCGGCGCGCCAGCTCCGGCGCATTGACGGAGCGGTCGTCCCAGCCGAGACGCATCTTGAGGGTCACCGGCACGTTCGTCGCCGCCACGGTCGCATCGACGAGACTGATCGCATGGTCGAGATCGCGCATCAGCGCCGATCCTGACCAGCCGGTGGTGACGTGCCGCGCCGGGCAACCCATATTGATGTCGATGATGGCGGCGCCGCAGTCAGCGGCGATGCGAGCCCCCTCGGCCATCCATTTCGCCTCGCAGCCGGCGATTTGCACCACGTGGTGGCCAATGCCTGGCGCTTCGACGCGCAGCTTTGCGTCGCGCTTACCTGCCGCGAGCGCCGCGCACGCGGTCATCTCGGAAACCACCAGCCCTGCGCCCAAGCGAGCCGCCAGCCGACGAAAGGGAGCGTCGGTGACGCCGGACATCGGCGCCAGGAAATCCCGGTTCGCGATCGTCAGCCCGCCCACGCTGAGCGGATTGACAAACCGTGGGAATTTCGACGCACGCATCTTCCTGCCTATATTCTAGGCGTGATCATTATTTGCATAGAGTTTAGCCAGCAGAACGCAACAATGCAAGTGCTGCGGTGCAATATACGGTGCATTGACATGAATTCCCGTGTACCGGGTTAGGGCTGGAGGATTGGCATGAGATGGAGACGGACGGATGAATGCGATGCCTGGAGGAGTAGCGGCCATCGTGGTGGCGGCCGGCCGCGGCGTCCGCGCGGGGGGCGCCATTCCCAAGCAATATCGCGTCGTGCGGGGCGCGCCGGTTGTCCGCCATGCCCTCTCAGTGTTTACGAGTCATCCGCAGATCGCGCTCGTCCAGCCCGTCATCCATCGCGACGATGCGGCGGCCTTTGCGACAGCGACCGCGGGGTTGAAGCTCTGCGCTGCGGCCGTCGGCGGCGCGACGCGCCAGGCTTCCGTGCGGGCCGGGCTTGAAGCGCTGGAGACGGAGCATCCTCGGATCGTGCTCGTGCACGACGCCGCGCGCCCGTTCGCCTCCCCTGCCCTCATTTCCCGCGCTATCACGGCCGGCGCCGCCGGCGCCGCAGTCCCGGGCGTAGGCCTGACCGATACCATCAAAGAAGTCGATGCCGACGGGCGCGTCGCCCGCACGCTTGATCGCAGCCGGCTGCGCGCAGTCCAGACACCGCAGGCGTTCCTCTATGATGAGCTCTTGGCCGCCCACCGCCGCGCTTTTGCGGCGGGGCGCAATGATTTCACCGACGACGCGGCGCTGGCTGAATGGGCCGGCATGGCGGTGACGGTTTTTGCGGGCGAAGCCGGCAACGTGAAGCTGACGACCGAGGAAGATTTCGCGCGCATTGCGGCGGACGATTGGGCGGCGCTCGCGGATGTCCGCACCGGGACCGGCTATGACGTGCATTCCTTTGTCGACGGCGATCACGTCTGGCTCGGCGGCGTGCGCATTCCCCATACTCGATCGCTGTCAGGACATTCCGATGCCGACGCTCCGCTCCACGCCTTGGTGGATGCCGTTTTGGGAGCGCTTGCCGAAGGCGATATCGGGGCCCATTTTCCGCCCGGCGATCCGCAGTGGCGCGGCGCTTCGTCGGACAAGTTCCTGGCGTTTGCAGTCGATAGGGTGCGGCGACGCGGCGGCCGCATCGCCCATCTTGACATCACCATCGTGTGCGAGGCGCCGCGCATCGGACCGTACCGCGACGCCATGCGTGCGCGCATCGCCGAGATTGCCGGCACCGACATCGACCGGGTCGCCGTCAAGGCGACCACCAATGAGAAACTCGGCTTCATCGGCCGCCGCGAAGGCATTGCCGCCATGGCGACCGCAACGATCCGGCTGCCGGTGGCGGCGCGATGATCGACGACACGATCCGAGACGCCGCCGCGCGCGTGCTCGACGCATGCCGAAGCGGCGGCCTCAAGGTCGCGGCCGCGGAGTCCTGCACCGGAGGACTGGTCGCAGGGGCGTTGACGGAAATCGCAGGCTCCTCGGATGTGTTTGATCGGGGCTTCGTCACCTATTCCAACGCGGCGAAGCAGGAGATGCTTGGCGTTGCGGCTGCGATCCTTGAGCGGCACGGCGCGGTGAGCCGGGAGACCGCCGAGGCGATGGCCAGGGGCGCGCTCGCCGCGTCGAACGCGGACCTCGCCATCGCCATCACAGGAATCGCCGGGCCCGGCGGCGGTAGCGCGGCGAAGCCGGTAGGGTTAGTGCATTTCGCTGCCGCCGCCCGCGACGGTCAGCGCGTCCATCGCGAAAAACGCTATGCCGATATCGGCCGCAGCGCCGTGCGCAAAAAGGCCGTCGCAGAAGCGTTGGCGATGCTCGAATTGCTTGCCGCCGGCGTCCAGACGAAAAGCAAGCCGGGCCGGGCTTGAGCATCTGGCTAGCGGGACGAGGGCGAACCGCCGGGCCCGCTCACCGTCTGCTGAATTTCCCGCCACCGCAAAAATTCTTCAAACAGCTCCACGCGCTCTGGCATCGGGTTTCTCCCTTGCTGGTCGAGTTGCTTGCAGAGCAAGATTAAGCGGCCGACGGAGGCGGCATCGAATCCAATATTCAAGCTTTAGCGCAATAATGGGCAGCAAGTCTGGCGATACAAGGCACAATCGCGGCCATGCCGCAAAGTCCCGTACCGTGCCTTACAAGCGGCCGGCACAGTCGCGTCCATCGTGTTTGACCACATTGCACTTGATTGATGACGGCGGGCCGATTTGCTCGATCGCTGCTTTATTTCCCGATATGCACCGTATTCACAAGCCGGGGCGAGGCACGCCGGCATAGATTTCAATTTCTCGTTTCTCGAAGTGGCACCAGCCCTAGTTGTCGAAAATCACACGTTGACAATCTTTCTTGCCAGCGCCACACAATCGTCGTCGCTGCATCGCATTTTGCAATGACGCAATCGCATTTTGCGGTGACGCAAAATTCTTTGGAAACGGCTGCGGACCATGCGGCTCCGCAGCCGGCGGGCGCAAAGACTCGCTCCCCAGCCTCCCGCGCTTGCCGGGAGGCCAGGGAGGGTGAGCACGCCTGTAGGCATTCATTCAGCAGGTCGATCTCGCCAATGGGCTGACAATCCAACCGCAGATACTCGACCTGCTGGACCGCAAGAGGGGGGGTCTATCGTGACAATATTGCGCCGTCTTTTGGTTGTGTTTCCAACCGCGGTCGCCTTGGGAGCCGCCGCAAGCATGTTGATTGCCGGCGTATTCCTTGCATTGCTCGCGGCTTTGCGTCCGGCCGGCGCAGCCTCTGAGTTCGGCACGCGCGAAGAAGCCGTTGCGATGGTGCATCGCGTCCAGGACATGTACAAGAAGCTCGGCGCCGAAGGCACTTTTCAAGCCATCAAACGCAAAGCGCCCGGAACAGTCGACCGCGATCTTTACGCCTACATCGTCGACCAGAACGGCGTCGTCATGGCGAATGGCGTCATCCCGACGATGACGACGGGTACCAATCTGTGGAATTTCCGCGACCAGAACGGCAAATATTTCATGCAGGAACAGGTAGCGGTCTGCAAAGCCGGACAGGGCTGGGTCGATTTTAGATGGCTCAGTCCCGTCACTCAGCAGATCGACGATAAATCGAGCTATATCGAACGAATGGGCGATACGAATTATTGCATCGGCGTCGGCATTTACAGAAACGAGCAGGTCAACGAAAATACCGTAGCGATCATTTCCGGCAGCCCCAGCGCGGACGACACTTACCTGCAGATCGCGAACGATATGGCGAACGTGCTCAACGACGCCGACAGGCTCCGGATCCTGCCTGTCGTCGGCGTCGGCGGTCCGCAAAATATTCGCGACGTGCGGTATCTCAAAGGGGTGGACATCGGCCTCACCCAGTTGAGCGTGCTTAACAGCTTTCGCAGCTCCAATCAGACGCTCGGCAAGTATGACGACAAGATCGTCTACATCGCCAAGCTGTTCAATGAAGAGGTGCACCTGATCGCCGCCCGCGACATCACGTCGATCGGAGACCTCAACGGCCGCAAAGTCAACATCGACGAGGCGCGCAGCGGCACCAGTCAAACCATGCGCGACGTTTTCAAGCGCCTCGGTATCAAGGTCGAAGTGGTCAACGTCGTCCAGGGCCAGGCGTTTGAAATGCTCAAGGCCGGTGAGATCGCCGCGACCGCTTACGTCTCCGGCAAATCCGCGAAGCTCATCTCCAATATGAAGTTCGAGAACGGAATACACTTCATCCCTGTCCCGTTCTCGAAGGAGATCTCGGAGGCAGAGTACCTGCCGACCGAACTCGCGCACGAAGATTATCCGGACCAGATCCCGGCCGGCCAGGTCATCCAGACCATCGCCGACGAAGTGGTCTTGATCGGATATAACTGGCCGAAAAACACCGATCGCTACCGCCGCGTTCAGCGGTTCGTCGATGCGTTCTTCCCCAAGATCGAGGAGTTTCGCAAGCCGCCGAACCATCCCAAATGGCGCGAGGTCAATCTTGCAGTCACTTTGAAAGACTGGAAGCGCTTCGAGCCGGCGGAGGAATGGCTCGCATCGGCCCGCAGCCCGGATGTTGCGAGCCTGCAGGCGGATTTCCGTCAGTTCACGTCGCAGCAGGGCGGCGCCCAGCGCGCACCGATTTCGCCGGCGCGTTCCGATGAACTGTTCCAGGAATTTCTGCGGTGGAAGCAGTCGCGGCCGACGCGGTAAAATTGCGTCTACAGGGGCAACGGTGAAGGCGCGCGCACGGGACCGAATATGGCGTCGGCGCGCGTCTCGAAGGCGGAAGCGAAGCGGCGAAAGGCGGTGTCGAACATTGCCCCCATCAGCATCCCCAGAGTGCGGCTGCGAAACTCGTAGGAGATAAAAAACTCGACTTCGCATGATCGAGCTTGTGCGGCGCCCGCCTCCTCGCTGCCGCCCTTGCCGGGGGACCGGAATGACCAGCGGTTCTCCATGCGGCTGAAGGGGCCATCGAGATATTCAACAAGTATGGTCCGCTTGACCCGATCGAGGGTCAGGCGGCTGGTGAAGGATTCCCGGATCAGTTTGTAGGCGACCGTCATTTCGGCGACGACGACGTCATGGTCCTTAAATTGCGCCCGTCGTATCACCCGCATGGCGCGGCACAGCGGTACGAATTCCGGATAGCGCTCAATGTCGGCCACGAGGTCGAACATGTCGGCGGCGGAGTGGTTGACGCGGCGGCGTGTTGAAAACTTCGGCATCAGAGTCGTTCGATCGCGGTTACGAGAGCCCTTTCCCTTCCCTTGCCGCAGGCGCAGGCGGGTCCTCCGATTGCTGTCCGGCTTGCGGGATACGGGACGGACACGGTGCGCCAGTCGCCCGCGCGGCGCGCAATAGCGCAAAATCCTCCCCCGCATGGTAGGACGAGCGCGTCAGCGGCGACGCCGACACCATCAGGAAACCTTTCGCGTAGGCGACAGTCTCGTAGGCCGCAAATTCGTCGGGCGTCACGAAACGCGCCACGGCGTGATGCTTGAGGCTTGGCTGCAAATACTGCCCGATGGTGAGGAAATCAACATCGGCGGCGCGCAGGTCATCCATCACCTGCAAGACTTCGTTGCGTGTTTCGCCGAGCCCCACCATGATGCCGGACTTGGTGAAGATTTGCCGGTCAAGCTCCTTCGCTTTCTGCAAAAGCCGGATCGAGGCGAAATAGCGGGCGCCGGGCCGCACGGTCAGATAGAGCGACGGCACGGTTTCGAGATTGTGATTGAACACATCGGGCCGCGCCGCGACGACCATTTCCGCGGCGCCATCCTTGCGCAGAAAATCCGGCGTCAGCACTTCGATGGTCGTGGCCGGGCAGCGCTCCCGTATGGCTTGGATCACCGCCGCAAAATGCGCCGCGCCGCCGTCGGCGAGATCGTCGCGATCGACCGAGGTTACAACCACATGCGCGAGGGCGAGCCGCGCGGTCGCCTCCGCCACGCGCGCCGGCTCATCCGGATCAAGCGGCCCCGGCAGACCAGTCCTCACATTGCAGAACGCGCAGGCGCGCGTGCAGGTATCGCCCATGATCATGAAGGTGGCGTGCTTCTTGTCCCAGCACTCGCCGATGTTGGGACAGCCCGCCTCCTCGCACACCGTATGCAGCCCGTTTGCCCGCACGATGTCGCGAGTCGCGATGAAGCCGCGCGAGACTGGCGCCCTGACCCTGATCCAATCGGGCTTCTTCAACGCCGGGTTGTCAGGCCGATTCGCCTTTTCGGGATGGCGCGGCCGTTTCGGCGGAGCATTGACGGCGTCGAGCACGACGACCATGGGGGAGATACCTCGCAACTGATTACTTACGCATGTCGCGCGCGCATCGCAAGCTGCCTGAGCGCCCCCGTCACGGAAACAGCGCGACCTGCTCAAGCCCCGTGGTCTCCGGAAAGCCGAGCATAAGGTTCATGTTCTGAACCGCCTGCCCGGAGGCCCCCTTGACCAGGTTGTCGAGCGCCGACCCGATAATGGCGCGGCCCTTGATGCGGTCGGCGGCGACGCCGATGAAAGTCATGTTGGAGCCGCGCACGTGGCGCGTCTGCGGCATTTTGCCGAACGGCAGCACGTGGACGAACGGCTCGTCGCGATAGCTTCGCGACAGGATTTCATGCATGTCCTGCGGCGACCCGTCATAAACGCCGCGGACGTAGATGGTCGACAGGATGCCGCGATTCATCGGCGCCAGATGCGGCGTGAACGTGACGGTGACATCGCGTCCGGCCGCAAGCGAAAATTCCTGGTCGAGCTCGGCCATATGGCGATGATGCCCCACGCCATAGGCGTGAAACCCCTCGGATACTTCAGAGAACAGCATGTTCTCCCTGGCGGCCCTGCCCGCGCCGGTCATGCCCGACTTCGCGTCGATCACGATCTCGTCGAGATCAATGGCGCGCTGCTTGATGAGCGGCACCAGAGGCAGTTGCGCGCAGGTCGTGTAGCAGCCCGGATTGGCGACGAGGCGGCTCTTCCTGATGCGCTCGCGATGCACTTCGACGAGGCCGTACACCGCCTCCCTCTGCAAATCCGGCGCGTGGTGCTCGTGGCCGTACCAGCGCGCATAGAGAGCGGGATCGGCAAGGCGGAAGTCGGCCGACAGGTCCACGACCTTGGTGAGCGGCGCCTTGCCGAGGAGATCCTTCACGACCTTCTGCGTCGTGGCGTGGGGCAGGCCGCAGAACACGAGATCAAGGCCGAGCGCCGCCCAATCGACGCCGTCGATCGCAACGAGCTTCGGCAGGGCAAACGGGGAGAACTGCGGAAACACATCGCGCATCTGCTGGCCGGCCCGGCGGTCGGCCGTCAGGAGCACGATCTCGACCTGCGGATGGCGCAACAAGAGGCGCACGCATTCCGACCCCGTATAGCCGGATGCGCCGAGTACGCCGACTTTTGCAGTTTTTGGCATCGCGAAATCCTCTTCGCAGTAAGCGCCCTAATTCCAATGCCGCGGAGGATTTTTGAGAAAAGCGCCGCGGCGATGCAATCCGCAGCCGGGAGTGACGATCAGACGCGATCGCCGGCCGCGGAACCGCTGCGGCAGCGAGAAGAAATGGGCGCGACGATCATCATGGGCGGCGCATATAAAGGCGGCGCAATGCTTCGTCAACTCCGCCGCCGCGCGCTTGCCTATTCCGTCGGGGCCAGCGGGTTCTTGATGCCAAGGCGCATTTCGATCGCGGAGATGCGCAGGTCCAGCAATCTTTCGCGGTTGAGGCTTTCCGACACTTCGTCGCGAAGCCTCTTGATTTCCGATGAGGTCGCCATCGAGCTATAGATTTCGTCGAGCTTGATCTCCATATATCGGCGGGCCTCGCGTGCCTCGTCAGCCTCGCGGATTTGCTGTTGCGCCATGGCCTGAAGGAAATGGAGGTCGGGCCAGCCACTGATTTCGGTCTTGATGGCATTAACCTCGGTGCGCAAGGCGGTCAGTGCCGCTCCTTGCGCCGCCACATCGATCTTGATGGCATCGACGTCGGTGCGCACCGCGCCAAGCACGGCTCCTTGCGCATCCACATCGGCGCGCACTGCAGCGAGCGCCGCTCCCTGCGCCGCCACATCAGTCTTGAGCACGGCCACGTCGGTCTTGAGCACGGCCACGTCGGTCTTGAGCACGGCCACGTCGGTCTTGAGCGCAGCCACGTCCGTCCTGACCGCGGCAAGGTCGCCTTCCATCGGCCCAAGCGCATCGCGCAAAAGGGCACGGATTTGTTCCAGGTCGTGGTCAGTCATCGATTCAAGAACCCGTTGTTCCGGCGGTCCGCCTCACTCCATTAGCGGTCTCCCGCTCCTCGGGCAATGCTTATTCCCTGCACGGTTTCTCCCCGCTTTCATGTAGAACATAGGGCGGGTTAGCCGAAAGCGTAACCCGCCTCTGCGAGCGGAATGGCGCATTTGGCGGAGCTGTCCCCGGTGTCCGGCCAGGGCCAGCGTGGCTGAGCCGCCTGGAGGATTTGGCGCTTACAGCACCGGGCTCCACAGCACCGGGATTTCCCGATAGCCGGTCGCGGTCTTTTCCACATGGGCGACCGAGGGGAACGGATAGTGGAAGCCCTGCACCAGCATCTTCTCGGCCGAGAGCATATCGTAGACCTTGCGCCGGGTGGCCTCGGCCTGGATCGGCTCGTGGTCGTAGAAGGCATGCCACCCCGGATGACGGGCAAACAGGAACGGCGCGTGGGTGACGTCGGCCTGGACGTACACCGTGTGCGACCCCGAGGTAACGACGTGAGACGTGTGGCCCGGCGTATGGCCCGGCGTGCCGACAGCGTGAACGCCGGGGATCACGTCCTTGTCCCATTCATAGGTCCGCAGGCGCTTCATGACTTCGGGGTTCGTCATCACGCGGCGGACATTCTTGAAATTATCGGCGATGCGCTGCGTCGGCGAGCGGCTCTCCTCGCCGGCGTCGGTCCAGTATTTGTGCTCCAGCGCCGGCACCAGAATTTCGGCATTCGGGAAAGCGAGCGAATTGTCGGCCCGCAGAAGGCCGTTGATGTGGTCGCCGTGGTAGTGGGAAATGATGATGGTGTCGACCGCCTTGGGGTCGATCCCGGCCGCCGCCATGTTGGTGAGAAGCTGGCCGGCGACGCCCTTGGTGGCGATGTAGTTGGCCTCGCCGGTTCCCATGTCGATCAGCACAAGCCTGTTGCCGGTATTGAGCACAATCGGATTGTAGGGACCGATGAACACGCCCGGCTCCATATAGGCTTCACGCAGGGCGGCGTTGACCTCCTCGGGCTTGACATTGAGCACAAACGCCTCGGTGACGGGCACGCGGGCGATACCGTCGCTCAGAACGGTGACCTCGATGTCGCCGACCTTGTAGCGATAGAAGCTCGCCGCCTGTTTGCCGGCCTGAGGCGTGTTGGCGCGGGCAAATTGCGCGCTCCACAGGGCGAAGCTCGGCAGCGCGGCCGCCGACGCGGCGCCCGCCAGCAATGTGCGGCGTGAAAGAATCGTCATGGGTTCCTCCCGGGTTGCGCGTCCCCTTTGCCCCACCCTCCTCGTAGGATGGGTTGAG
>JAJPKK010000220.1 GCA_021323775.1 Hyphomicrobiales bacterium | reverse complement strand
GGACGGATCAGCCGCAATCCATCGATGCAATCGGACCTCCGGTTCGCCGATCGGGGCAAGCCCGCCATCGCCATGCCGAAGGCGGGCCGCCGGTCGGGATCGATCCTCAATCGAGGGTGATTGGCGCGCGGATCACCCCGCTGCGCAACAAGGCGGCGATCAGCCGGCCAGCAAGCCGCAGATCGCTTGCCTGTTCGGGCTCATCGCGCAGCAAGGCGCTGTCAGCTCGGGCATTCAGCCGCTCGCCGAGCGCATAAAGCTCGCTGGTTGCGATGGTGGCAGGCCGAGAACCGGACATGCGTCATCCCCCCTTGGGTGAATAAGCCAAGGCGGAAGCCGCAGCCGCTGATCGGTTTGCATCAAGCGCCTTGCGGGACGCGCCGCTCTTGAGTTTGAGGCGCAGTTCGATGGTGTCGTCCTGACGCTGCGGCGCGGCGGGCAGCAACACCAGCCGGGTATCGGTGAGTTTCATCGGGATCCTTCGTTCGGTCAGGACGGCGTCTCGCGCCGTCACCGCCAAAGCCCCGCAGTGGCCCACAAAGCCGGCGGGGCAGGACCCCGAAAGCGCTGACGGCGCTCTTCAGGCCCCCATAGTGACGCTCTGTTCGGACCGGAAAGCCAGTCCTTTTGCAATGGAATAGAGAGCGCCATTGGGAAAGACCCGAGTCCTGGCGCCTTGTCCGCGGCGGTGGCGGCAGCGTTTCCCGAAACGCAGCCGATTCGCCGGGCGTCCTCGGCCCTTGAGACTCACTGCAGCTTCTGGAACTTGAGCACGAAGTTATCGACCGGACCCGCCGGCGGCTGCGTTGAGTCCCCGAGGTCGAATTTTGCAATCTCGTTTTCGTCAGCATGGCAGCGTGAACAAGCGGCGCGGAGCGGGCGACAATGGGAAGCCGCACCGCACCGCTTGGAAATTCAGCGAGCACATCCGAATGCGATGCGCTGGCCGGCCCAGACGCAGGGAACGCCTTGCAGCAGACGCTTGACGGTCATCGACCGCGGCTGGCGGCCCTCGACGATCGCCTCAACGATGCCGGGCGCCAGGTAAGCAAATCGCAGAATGCGGCGGACGTACGCCTCGTTGAGTTGAAACCGGCGGGCGATCTCTGCCGTGCCGGCATATTTTCCGCTGCGAAGGTCTCGCATCCATGACTTGGCGCGGGCGATGGCGAGAATGAGAGCGTGGTTAACGCGTCGCGGCGGGGAATTGTGGCCGCCGGGAACGATGATCTCCTTTCGGGCCCGAGGCCGTGCATCGGGCAACGACACGACGTAGACCTGCGGCACGGCGCCATCTTCATTTCGCCCAGCCGACGCCGAGGGCGCCGCCGGCTTGCGGATGATTTGAACCTGACCGCGTTGAACGACAACGCGCTCGACGGCGTCGCGCACTAATGCGCGCGTCTCGCTGCTCCATGGCGGTGAAGGGCAGACAGCCGGAAGCTCGGACTGCGACAAATCCCGGCCCAGCACCTCAACCACCAGCCGGTCGACGTCGTCGGCATTGACGCGGGCGCGCGAGCCCGCCTCGGACCGGCGGTCATGCAGCAACGCGCTGCTGATGTAATAGCGATAGCGGTTGCCCCGGCGCACCGAGAGCAGGCCGGCGACATGATGTTGCCGCGGTAATCGTAGATCAGGCCGCCGAGGAGGGCGCCGCTGTCCACCCGGGATTTGCGGCGTGTGGTGCGGTTTCCGGCAAGCCGGGCCTGGACCGCGTTCCACAGCTCCTCGTCGACGATGGCCTGGTGCTCGCCGGGATATGAGATTCCCTTGTGGACGACCTCGCCCCGATAAATCCGGTTGCGCAGGAGATGATAGAGGGCGCCGCGGCTGAACGAGTAGCCGCCCAATACCCGGCCGGAGGTCAGCACACGCTGCTTGCTGCGAATGCCGCGCGCGTCTGGCTCCGCCCGCAGTTTGGCGACGCAGCCGAGGGCAAGGTATTGCCGGAAGATCAGGCGGACGTGGCCGGCCTCCTCGTCGTTGACGACGAGCTTGCGGTCCTTGACGTCGTAGCCGAGCGGGATGGCGCCGCCCATCCACATGCCCCTCTTGCGCGAGGCGGCGAACTTGTCGCGGATGCGCTCGCCCGCCAGTTCGCGTTCGAACTGCGCGAAGGACAGCAGCACATTGAGGGTCAGCCGTCCCATCGAGGTGGTGGTATTGAACTGCTGGGTGACGGCGACGAACGACACGCCATGGGCTTCAAACAGCTCGACCAGCCTGGCGAAATCGGCGAGCGACCGGGTCAGGCGGTCGACCTTGTAGACCACCACGACATCGACCTTGCGCGCCCTGATGTCAGCGAGCAGCGATTGCAGGGCCGGGCGGTCCAGCGTGCCGCCGGAGAGGCCGCCGTCGTCATAGCGGGCCTTGACCAATCGCCAGCCCTCGTGGGCCTGGCTCTTGATGTAGGCTTCGGCCGCTTCGCGTTGGGCATCGAGCGAGTTGAAGTCCTGTTCGAGGCCGTGCTCGGAGGATTTGCGCGTGTAGACGGCGCAGCGGAGAAACTTGCGCTCGTTAGTCGCCATCGCGCGCCTCGGGTTTGGTTTTGGCATGGCGCAGGCCGAAGAAGCGCGGCTCGTTCCATTTGGTGCCGGTGATGGCGCGGGCGATGCCCGATAGGCTGCGATAGGGTTTGCCGTTCCATAGGAAGCCGTCATCCGTCACGGTGACGTGGTGTGACGTGGTGGGTTGCTCCTTGCCATTCGCGCACCAGGATGGCGCCGGTTCGGGGCAACGGCGTCGCCGGCAGTCGCGGCGCGTCGTTCGCGCCGCGAAGCACGCGTGCCGACAGCCGGTCGAGTTTGACCGGGATGCGGTAGACCCGCTCCTTGCCGGTTTTCTCGGACAGCAGCGTCAGGCCAAGCCTCTTTTGCACCACGCCGGCAAAGAAGCCGCGCACCGAGTGTTGCCGCCACCCCGTTACTTTCATGATCGCCGCGATAATTGCGCCCTGCTGGCGTTGCAGCATCACGATCACGCGGGCCTGCTTCGTGTCCCGGGCGGACGGGGCTGCCGATTCCCGCGAGACCCTTTGTTTGCTTTTCTTGCGGCCGACGGTCTCCACTTGACGCGGCCGCCCTTTGTGTGCGGGGTCGCCGCCATCCGGGGTCTGGTGCTCCTTCCCGACGCCCGGCTCGGCGGCGCCTGCCTCAACCCCGATCGCGGCAAGGCCGTGCGGGGTGATGCGGAGCGCCAGCGGTCCTGCCTCATCGTCGCGCCGCTAGACCGGCAGCGCGCCGCAGGCCGGGATCTCTTCGATCAGCCCGTCGCGCAGGAGCTTGCCGGCGGTCTTCTTGGCGGCGCTGCCGTTGAGACCGGGCGCGAGTTCGATCGCCCTCTCCGGGCGCTGTGCGGCGGCGGACAGCAACACGAGTTGCGCATCGGTGAGTTTGTTCGCTGACATCGTCGGCCCCTCTTCGTTGATGGCGGCGTCTGGCGCCGTCACCACCGAAGCCCCGCAGTGGCGGCGAAGCCGGCGGGGCAGGATCCCGGGAAGGCCGAGGCCTTCAGCGTGGTCGCAGCAGTAACGCTCGGTTGGCGCTGACACGCCAGTCGTTCCTGGATAATGTCATGGCTGATCTCCGGCCCGGCCGGTCATCGAATGATCCTTGCCAGCCGCGCAATCCATTTGGCGTCGCTCGTACGGTGCAGGCAGAGATGGCACGACTATGCAGCCTCGCAGGAAGTGAAAGTTTCGTTCAATCGCACCCGCTCGGAACTGAGGTGATGACCACGTAATCCTGCTAATTCTACGGCACTCCCATTTGCAAGGATGCCTCGTTCGTGACACCCTCCTTGCCTCCAGACGAGCACGCTAATTGCCATCACGGCTTAGGTTAGAACGCTACTACTATGGTGTCATTTCGATATCTGCTGCTCCTGGGGTTGAGCTTTGCCACGCCGAGCAATTCCGCTGAGAAGCTTGGTGTAGACGACTCCCTAAACTACCTGACGCAGAGCATTTGCTTGGACGCGGGGGGCCGCCCAATGGCAGGCACGCCACTCGATGACCGTTGCTTAGCCAAGCGTTCACAAACCGCTATGGATCGCACCTATTATCGCAAGCACGATTGGCCGAATGCCAATGATATTTGGCGGGAAAAGTCGGGTTACCAGGCAAGCGACTCGGTTCTTGTGGAGCGTGGGGGGCGCACGTGGGTTCTGCAAACCCTCGACTTTGGCGATGCTCCACGCATATTCGGCCAATTTGACGCTGGTCAAGGCGACGGAGGCCAGGTGGTGGCGCTCGCCGGCGGTTGGGCCTCAGCCATCATGACGGAGGATGGCGGAGCGGGTGTCCAATGGTTTATTGGCCCAGGTTGTCGGACCGAATCGAAAAGTAACGCGAGGCTGGTGAGTTGGATTTTCTTCGGCCAAGTCATGCGGCCGGGCGATTGGCAAAGCGTCATTGCGCGCCTCAGCTTGGCGACCTCGCCAACGGGATGTCCGACAAACTTCAATACCGCATACACTCGATATCGCCGCGATCTGATTGATGTGGACTTTCGCGTCGTCGGCCGTTCTAAGGACGCACTAATGATCACGAGAAAGCTGGATGTGATCGTGTCGGAGCATTACGCAGGCGACGATATCGCCCATGCCGGCCATCTCGAGCGATTCTATTTCGCGCGTGACTTCGGATTGCTGCGTTGGGAACGTTGGGAAAATCTTGCGATCTCGCTGCAACCGGGGATCGGAGAAATGGCCGACCTGATTGCAGCCTCCGGTCGGTGTCGGGCGCTGCGCTACTCAGAACCCCCCGGACCGCATTGGCGCATGATCGATTGCCGCAGCTGGACGATGCTGGTGGAGCAACAAGCAAACTGGTCAGTCGACATGTACGGATGGCCGGCTCTTGATGCGCTGGGGCCCTCAGCCAAAACGAAGTGACAAGGTGTGAATAGAATTGCGCGGTCCGGCCAATCATTGAACCTAAATCCGTGAGTTGGAAAGCATTCACCCCCGCAGAAAGCGCTGATAAATCGACGAATCTTTGAAAATCAGTCGTAAGCGGTGTGACAACCGCACATTTCGCCGGCGGCTGGCTGGCGGCTTAATGCCAGCCCATGAGCCATCGATTCGACTCCACGCATAAGCTTGCGAGCAACCAGGACGCTGCCATCGCTGCGATGGCTGGCGTCCGGGACGAG
>JAJPKK010000171.1 GCA_021323775.1 Hyphomicrobiales bacterium | reverse complement strand
GCTGCCGGCGGCGGGCTCGCGCTTGGCTTTCACATCCCGGCCGATGCCGCGACCGCGCGGGCTGCGTCCGCAAATGAGGGCGTCGAGGTCAACGCCTGGGTCGTCATTAAACCCGACGATACCTGCATCATCCGCATCGCCCGCACTGAAATGGGGCAGGGCACCCGTACGGGTCTTGCCCAGCTGGTCGCCGAGGAGCTGGAGTGCGACTGGAAGAAGGTGACAACCGATTCCATCACGCCCGGCCAGAACCTCGCTCGCAAGCGGGTGTGGGGTGAAATGGGCACCGGCGGCAGCCGCGGTATCCGCACCTCGCACGATTACGTCCGCCGGGGAGGCGCCGCGGCGCGTATGATGCTGCTGCAGGCTGCGGCCGCCCAGTGGAAGGTGCCGGTCGACGAACTCACCGTGTCTGACGGCATCATCTCTCATGCCGGGTCGAAGCGCAGCATCAGCTACGGCAAGGTGGCAGCCGCCGCCGCGAAGCTGCCGGCGCCCGACCCGAAGAGCATCATGCTCAAGGACGCGCGCAACTGGAAGATCGCCGGCAAGCCGGTCAAGCGGCTCGACACCGCCGACAAGCTCAACGGCAGCAAGGTCTACGCCATCGACGTGAAGCTGCCCGGCATGTTGTGCGCCGCGATCAGGAGCTGCCCGGTGTTCGGCGGCACAGTAAAAAGCTACGACGAGGCGAAGATCGCGGGCCGTCCCGGCATCAAGGGCGTCGTCACGGTGAAAGACAATGCGGTCGCGGTCGTCGCCGACACGTGGTTCCGCGCCAAGTCGGCCCTTGAAGCATTGCCGATTGTGTGGGACGACGCTGCCAACTCCGGCCAGTCGGACGCCACCATCGCGGCGCATCTGCGCGAGGGGTTCGACGCCGCGACCAACAATGGCGAGCGCCGCAACGGCGACGCCATCAAGGCGATCGAAGGCGCCGCCAAAAAGGTCGAGGCGATCTATTCCACGCCGTTCCTCGCCCACGCCACCATGGAGCCGATGAATTGCACCGCCAGGATCTCTGCCGACCGGGCCGAGGCCTGGGTGCCGTCGCAGAACTCCGAAGCCTCGCTGGCGGCGCTGTCGGAGGCCTCCGGCCTGCCGCTCGACAAATGCGAAGTGTACCGCGCTGACCCCGGCGGCGGCTTCGGCCGGCGCGGCGGCTCGCAGGATTACGTGCACCAAGCGGTCGCCATTGCCAAGAATTTCCCGAACACCCCGGTCAAACTGATCTGGACCCGGGAAGAGGATATGACGCATGACTTCTACCGGCCGATCTCGCAAGCCAAGATGGCGGCGGGGCTCGACGAGAAGGGCAATCTCATCGGCTTGCACGTGCGCATCTCGGGGCAGTCGATCAATGCCTTTGCCAATCCGGCGCTGGTCGCCGGCGGCAAGGACATGCGCCAGCTCCAGGGATACGACGTAAATCCCGGCGAAGCTCAGCTTGGCTATGCGGCGCCGAACATGCTGATCGAGTATGTGATGCGCAACACCCACGTCCCGGTCGGCCCGTGGCGCGGCGTCAACACCAACCAGAACGCCGTCTACATGGAATGCTTCATGGACGAGGTGGCGAAGGCTGCGGGCAAGGACCCGCTCGAGTTTCGCCGCTCGCTCATGGGCAACTTCCCGAAGCATCTGGCGATCCTCAATGCAGTCGCCGAAAAGGCCGGGTGGGGCACGCCGCTGCCTCCCGGCGTTCATCGCGGCATCGCGCAGTTTCATGGCTACGCGACCTACTCGGCCGCGGTTGCCGAGGTGTCGGTGAGCGACAGCGGGAAGCTCAAGGTGCATCGGATCGTGCTGGCGGTGAATTGCGGGCATCCGGTCAATCCGGACCAGATCGAAGCTCAGTGCCAGGGCTCGGTGGCGTTCGGGCTGACGGCAGCGCTCTACGGGGAGTGCCCCGTCAAGGACGGCCGCATGGCGTCGCTCAACTTCGACACCTACCAGATCATGCGGCTGGCCGAGATGCCGAAGGTTGAGACCATCATCGTGCCGACCTATGACTTCTGGGGCGGCATCGGCGAACCCACCATTTCGGTGGTCTCGCCCGCCGTTCTCAACGCAATCTTTGCCGCCACCGGCAAGCCGGTGCGCAGCCTGCCGCTGAAGAACGTCAAGCTGGCGTAAATGGATTAATGCCGGCTTGAACCAGGACAGTGCCTCCGGGTCGCCTCCAGCGGGCGGCCCGGAGGCTCTGAAAAACGGCTCCATGCGTCCGCATGCGTGCGTCTTTTTCTGCCTGCAGCGCGTTCAAATTGTGCTGCCGAACTGTAGCATGGGCAAAGGTGCGCTTCTGACCCTGCCGAAGAATCCTCAGCCTGCGTGTCCGTGAATTTTTTTCGCAGGGGTGGCTCTCTTCGACGAGCTCAGCGCGAAGCGTGCCATCGGCCCTTAAAGGCCGAGCGCGGATGGGCGCGGCGCTTCGCACCTCTGATATGAGCTCGTCAAAGCGCGCCCACCCTGTGCGGCGTTTCCATTTTGACCGGAACACGTTTAGTCTGTCAGACAAATGACTTCGAGAGGTCAGCCGTGCGCGCACATCGTCATTCTATTCTGTCAGCCACGCGATCAGCCGCCATTCTGTTCGGTTTTCTCGCTGCGGCGACGCCCGTTGCGGCCGAGCCTGACGCCGCGAAAGCGCTGGCCTATGCGGCGGTCGAGCGCAATGCGGATGAGATCGCCACGATCGGCGACAGCGTCTACTACTTCGGCGAACTCGGCATGCAGGAATTCGAGAGCGCGAAGTTTGTAAAGCAGGTGATGGAATCCATCGGTTTCACGGTCGAGGTCGGCGGCGCAGGCATGCCGACCAATGTCTGGGCGCACTGGGGCGCCGGTAAGCCGCAGATCGTGATTGTCTCCGAAATGGATGCGCTTCCGGGCGGCTCGCAGACCCCGGGCAGCATCGAGCACAAGCCGCTGGTTCCGGGCGGGCCGGGCCACATGGAGGGCCACAATACCCACCCCGGCGTCGCGATCGGCGCCGCTTATGCCGTCAAGCAGGTAATGGAGCGCTACAACATTGCGGGCAGCGTCGCGATCTCCCTCGGCCCGGCCGAAGAGCAGATCATCAGCCGGCCCTATCTGGTGCGCGCCGGCCAGTTCAAGGATTCGGACATCGCGATCGTGCTGCACATCGGCGACAATTTCGCCGCCGGCTATGGCCTGATGAACTACGCGGCGATCAGCGCGAAATTCACCTTCCATGGCAAGACCGCCCACGGCGCCGTAAATCCGTGGGACGGCAAGGACGCCGTCGATGCCGTGGAACTGATGGACATCGGCTTCGACAAGCTGCGCGAGCACCTGCGCCCGACTTACCGGGCCCACCGCGCCATCACGGCTGGCGGCATCCAGCCGAACATCATTCCGGATTATGGGCAGATCTGGTGGTTCGTGCGCGACGCCAGCATGCCTGCGGCAAAAGAGACCTTCGACAAGCTCACGCGGATCGCCGAGGGCGCCGCGCTGATGACGGGGACGACCCACGAATATCAGATCGATGCCGCCGCCTGGCCGCAGCTTGGCCTCAAGTCGATTGCGGAAGTCATCCAGGCCAATATCGACGCCGTTGGCATGCCGCAGTGGAGTGAAGAGGAGCAGGAGTTCGCCCGCAAGTTCCAGGCCGCCATGGGGGTGCGGGTCGTGGGCCTCAACACCAGGCAGACTCCGCTCGGCCAGCGCGGGCAATCGGCGTCGTCAAACGACAACGGCGACGTCACCTGGGTGGTGCCGAGCGCGGGCTTGAGCTTTCCGGCGAGCGTCCCGGGGATCAGCTATCACAACTGGCAAGCGGCGGTGACGCCGACCAGCACGATCGCCCACAAAGGAATGGTGTCAGCGTCGAAGGTGCTGGCGGGAGCTGTTCTCGATTTCCTGACCAAGCCTGAACTCGTCCGGCAGGCGCGCGCCGAATTCGAGAAGGCGACGACCGAGATGAAATACTTCGCGGTGCTGCCGCCGGACGCCAAGCCGCCGCTCGACCTCAACAAGGAAACCATGGACCGCTATCGGCCTGAGATGACCAGGCATTACCTGAACAAAACGGTGCGGTTCAATTAAAGCGGCCCTTTGGGCTAAGTTGGGCCAAGGAAAGCGGCAACATTAACTGAGCCATTTCCCGGACCGCGAACCGGCGATCGTGGTTATCGCAACGACACGGTTGTCGTATCTGCATATGGCATCGCGGCAAAAACGACACCTTCCCCGCCAATCGTTCAAAGATCGGCAGCGCCCTACTAAAATACCATTTTCCCTAGGAAGAAACTTACCCGGTAGGACCGCGCCACCGGGTAGCAGAAGTTTCATGCGCTGCAGGTCGGGCCAGGCCCGGTGGAAAACTAGGAAGAAACTTACCCGG
>JAJPKK010000177.1 GCA_021323775.1 Hyphomicrobiales bacterium | reverse complement strand
TGGTAGAAACACATGCCCGACAGCACCAGGCCGCCCGCCGCCTCGATCCGCGCCGTAAGGCCGATGCGGTCGGCGTCCGGCTTGACCTGCGGGCTGGTGACAACGAGCAGCGGTATAGTCGCGCGCCGCCCATCGATGAGTTCGGCCACGCGCCGTATTTCCATCAGGCTGAGCTGCGGCGCAGAGAACACGACCACGTCGACCTTCTCGACTTTTCGCGTGTAGCTCTCCTGAAATGCGCGGATATCGGGCTCGCCCACTGCAAATGCCCGCGTCTCCGCTCCCGGAACGACAACGTCCTCAAGGCGGTGCGCCTCGGGCGTTATGCCGGCCATGTGAAAGAGCGCGACCGACCCGTAGCTCGCGAGCGCCGCGCCAAAATGCTTCATCTCATCTGAGCCGGGGACGCGTTCGATGCCGAGCAGGACCGGGACCTGCCAATAGTCGCCGGCCAGCCGGCCAACGATGCCGCCAAGCGCTCCCCAGTCGTTGAAAGCGCGCGGGGTCCACGTCACGTTGACGGTAAGCGTCGCCCGGCGCCGCTCGTCGAGATGATAGCCGTAGCGCGGCGTGCGCCCGGTCAGCCCCGCGCTCAGAGCGGACGGCCCGCCCTCGAAGTTGGAGCGCGCGCCGCACACGCTGTTCGAGTAGATGACGACGCCAGTGTCGCCATAGGCGACGTGCTCGCCCCGGACCGGCGGCATGATGGTCTGGTAATTGATGCAGGTATTCGTCGTCAGCACGCCCAGCGCCTCGAATGCCACGATGGTGCGGCGTTCGAGGTCAAGCATCCAGGGCTCGTGCCTGAGCCGATCGGCGGCGGCGAAATCCGCGCCGCGGGGGTCCGTGATGGTGGGAATGCGGAGGCGCCGATGTTCGTCCGGCAGTCCGGCCAGGCGTTCGAACCATTCGACGCCCGCCACCCCGAGCGACTCAGTGTCCGCCATCACATGGGCCTGGCTCACTTCGACAAAATCGCGGGCGCCGAAATAGCGGCCGACGCGGATCTGATGGCCGATCGCCCACTGCAAGGCTGGACCGAGGTCGCCGGCCCACATCGCCTCTTCCTCGTCGGTCAGCCGCATCTGGTCGCGCTCACGATGAGGTGATCTCCCGGCGGCAAAGTTTTCAGCATCGAAAATAGTTCCTTAACCGCACCGCTTCATCATCTTCGCGAGGGTTCTGCTGATGTCGCCGATGAATCCACTTGGCGGTCGGATCAACCTTTCGACCGCGAACAATTCGTTTCACAGCAGCCTCTCGCCTATGCAGCGTGGAGTAGGACGATGAAGACAATCGTTGGCTGTTTCCTGGGACTGTTTGCACTCGTGACGTTTTCTGCAGGCTCTCCTGTCTCTGCCGATGAGCTTGACGCAGAGGCTTTCGCACTGCCGGTCCTTGCGGCTGACCCCGGCGCAAGCGGCATCGAGCGCCTGGATAGTGCACACTGCGTATTATACAGCGACGGCGCGGACAACTGCATCGTCAACAATGTGCCGCCTGAGGTGGTCGATGAGGGGTCGACAAATTTCAGTGAAGGCGATCTGTCCGCGACCGAGCCAGCGCCGGCAATCCGATTTCTCGATGCCGTTCCGGTTGCGGTTGTCCAGACGGTGACTGTTGCGGCTCCCGGAGCACATGACGGGCAGCGCGAGGAAGCATCATCCGCACAACCGATGCCGGCGCCCGCGCCTGTGCCGGTATTGGATCGCGATGCGGAAACCACGACCGGCGCTCTCGTGGCGCCCCACAGGCAGTCTGCCGACGCCATTGTGGCGGCAGTCGTCCAGTCCGTGACGATTGCGGCCCCTGGTCAAAGCGAAACTGCCGGCGAAGAACTCTCTGCCGAAGAACTGCCCTCGGCGGAGCTGCAATTGGAGCCCGCGGCGCCGATCTTGACCCTCGACGCAAAAACGACCGCCCGCAATAACGCGGAATGACGCCGCGATCTTATTGTTGCGGCGACGGCGGGGATCAGGCTCCCCGCCGTTTTCTACGTCTGCCGATCGGTGCTGCGCCGCCCTACAAACGTCAATCAATTCGAAACGATGCTGGAGCGCGTTCCGCTCATATCGAGCCATTTATTCGGAGTCATGGCCGCGACGACGGGTTCCCCGCCGCGTAACGCGGCGGGGTGTCATTGCGCGGCTATGACGGCGAGGAAAGTGATTCGATCTCACCGAAACGCGATCTGATAACATTCGGCGGTGCCGTGCGATGCGAGGGGTAGCCGTTATGTTCAAGAGGCCAAGCTTCAGGTCCTTCTGCAAGACGGTTTGCGCGGGCTTTTGTACAGCTCTGGTTGTGCTTGCCGCGATTCGTATCGCAGCCGGGCAAGACGCGGGACCGCCAAAACTTCACACCAACGAGGCCTATGTGGAGGAGGTCACCCAAGCAACGTCGCTCGCCGCTGACGATCCGATGGCCGTGTTCGCCTTTGTTTTGAACAGCCTTCCCGATCGGGTGAAGGTCTATCCGACCGAAAATTATTACTATTTCACTTTCATTCAGCGCGGGGTGCCGTATGCCGGAAATATAAGGATCGAGCTAGGCGACGGCGGCAAGGTGACCGTGCATTTCGTCTACTATCAGGACTGGTCGGAATGGCGCCCGGATTCGCCGCTGACGCACGTCGTTCTTGACGGCTCCCGCGGGGTCGACGTCGAAAAGCTTGATCGGCTGGTCTATCGCCTCTCGTATGGCGGAAAAAGCGTCGTTTTCGCGCTCAACGATCTATCGCAGGTTAAGCCGCCGGGCGGCGCATTGGCGCCTGGCGAAACCTTCATCGGTCCGATCTTTGATGAGTCGGCCATTCGCTTCTTCCTCGTCTACAATTCCAAGCTGAAGGTCTTTCACTACATTCTCGACGAGACCGTCAACGTTGCCGACGAATTCTTCCCGACCCGGCGCAGCGCGCGCATCCTCATCGGCAAACGCACGGGATTTGCGTTCTACCGGGATCATCATCTCAACCGCAAGATTCTCGTCGGCGTTTACGAGAGCAACTACCGCCTCAACACGTATTTCGACGGGCCGTTCGACCAACTGCCCGATAATTTCATCGCAGGCGAAACGCTGCGGCAGGCTATTCTCGAAGTCTCTCCCGGCCTCAAGGGCAAGATCGACCGTTTCGGCAGTTCGCCGAGCGGCGAGGTCCGTTACCTGATCAAACCGTACGCGCTTTATCGGACCGAAAGCGATCTCTATGGCGTCGACAAATGTGCGAGGGCCCGGGTCCGAGCCGCGAGCTATTACGGGTGCTTCGAGGCAGAGCCCGCGGATGAGGATTTGGGCGCGCCCCGCACGAGCGCGAGGAAGAACGGGAAGCGGTGAAGCAAAGATTGCAGGGGCGACCTTCGTGGTCGCCCCCTTCTGGCGACGTGACGGAGAGCTTAACCAATCCCCTCATGGCCGCGCGGCGCGCAAGCAGGGCGGCCACGCCCTTCGACAAGCTCAGGGGTCGTCCTGGAGCCGTTCCCGCCGTCACCCATGGGACCAACAGCTTCGGCAGGTCAATACCTGCGCCAGCCGCGGCTGCCCCATCGCCAGTGACCGCCGCGGCTGCCCCATCGCCAATGCCGGCCGTAGCTGCCCCATCGCCAATGCTGCACTGTGGTGATGGGGCTGGTCACGGTCGCCAGATCGCCGATAATTGCGCCGTTGACCGGTGCGGCCGACGCTGGCGATGTTCCAGCGAGCCCGGCGGCCGCCATTGCCAAACCGATAATCAAGATCTTTCGCATTGCGATATCTCCTTAAATCATCGCCTGTTCACGATCGCAATCGCCCCCAATACGCTGTTGCAGATGCGCCGAGTTTGACCGGAGCTTCTGCTTTCGAGGCTATCTTTATGGGCAGATTTGCTTGCTGATATATTAAGTGCTTTCCAGTTTGGTCTTTTCGACGTTGCTTTCCGGCACACGAAGCGTCTTCCCCACGGAGGGTTGCGCCTCGTCTTGGCGCGAAATCAACGGGCCGGCCGCGGTCGGCGACCGGCCCGTCTCCTATTGAGCCGTCAGATTGGCCGGTTCAGTACCACCCGCGGCTGCCCCAGCGCCAATGGTACCCGCGGCTGCCCCATCGCCAATGACCGCCATAGCCATAGCTGCCCCATCGCCAATGGCCGCCGTAGCTGCCCCAGCGCCAGTGGTACCCGCGGCTGCCCCATCCCCAGTGGCCCCACTGGACCGGCGTGACGTGATCAGTCGCGGTCGCAAGGTCGTTGATGACGGCGCCGTCGACCGGCGCGGCCGACGCTCCTGAGACTCCGGCGAACCCGATGGCCGCCGCCGTCAAACCGACAATCAACACTGTTCGCATCGTGAGAGCTCCTTCGATCATCATCGCCCCAATGCGTTTTTCACTGATGCAGTTTGCTTTCGCGGCCAGCTCTGCCTTAGGTGCGCTGCCTCGGCAGGCTGCGCCTAGTGATTAATAATTGTCGCCAATTTGGTCTTTTCAACGTTGCCCGCATTCATTTAGTGTTCATTTTGCCCTTATTTTACTGTGATTTATGACACTCAAGTTCCGACGCGCATTGCAAGTGCAATCGTCGGGATGGCCGCTCCTTCCATCGACGATTCGAAACCGGCCAAAGGGCCGCTCGCTTATCGCGGAGCGCAAGGGAGTGAGGGAGTGATTGCACTGCGAAAGCATTTCTCTCCTCTGTCGGTTGTTGCTGCGCAGTAAGCTGGCGTGACACAGCCGGCAGGACATCCACATCTTCGCACCGTCCGCCCGACTTGAGCGTCGCGCGATTTTTATCGGGTGGCGACGCATTATGGCGCCCGCGTGGCGCCGCGTGGCCCGTCACGGTCAGCCAAAGCTCCCTGTCGCCGCTAGCGCACCATCAACTTGATTTTCCGCCCCGGAATACCCGATATGCCCCTCTGCGTCGCGCATTCTGCGTCGTGCATATCGACGTCGAATGCTGCTGCGACCGCCTTACCCGCCCGCCCTTTAGTTGCTAGCATCCGGACTTCGGGTCAGTCCGGAGGGCTGGACGCGACAACGGAGCGGAAGATGACGATCAAACAGGCATTGTATCTGGGCGCTGCCGCAACGGTGTTGGCGGCATTTGGGGCCGCTGCGCCGAACGAGGTACGGGCGCAGGCGGCAGCCGTCGCAATCGATGACGACGACATCGGCGGTGTCGTGACCGGACCGCGCGGGCCCGAGGCCGGCGTGTGGGTCATTGCAGAGACCAATGATCTTTCGACCAAATTCGCCAAGATCGTGGTGACCGACGATCAGGGCCGCTATGTGATTCCGGACCTTCCCAAGGCGAATTACACCATCTGGGTGCGCGGCTACGGGCTCGTTGATTCCCCCAAGGTGCAGAGCGCTCCCGGCAAGCTTGTCAATCTCACTGCGACGCCAGCGCCGAGCGAAGCCGCGGCGGCGGAATATTATCCCGGCATGTACTGGTACGCGATGCTTGAGATACCGGGAAAGGATCAGTTCCCGGGCACCGGCGCCAAGGGCAACGGCATTCCGGAATTCATGAAGTCGCAAAACTTCTGGATCGACACCGTGAAGAATGCGTGCCAGTCGTGCCACGCGCTCGGCTCGAACGGCGTTCGCCATCTCTCGTCGAAGCTCGGCACCTTCAAGAATTCCACCGAAGCCTGGGAGCGGCGCATCCAGTCCGGCCAGGCCATGGCCAACATGGCGCTCGCCATCAACCGGCTCGGCCCCGCCAAAGGTCTGTCGCTCTATGCCGATTGGACCGATCGCATCGCCAAGGGCGAACTGCCGTTCGCCAGGCCGGAGCGGCCGAAGGGCATCGAGCGCAATGTGGTTATCACCATGTGGGACTGGTCGACGCCTAAGATCTACCTCCACGACGCCATCTCGTCAGATAAGCGCAACCCGCGGCTCAACGCCAATGGCCTGATCTACGGCTCGCCCGAAGAAGCCGCCGACCTCGTGCCGGTGCTCGATCCGGTCAAGAACACGACGACGATGATCAAGCATCCTTATCTTGATCCGAAGACGCCCTCGACCAAGGAAAACACCATGGGACCCTCGGTCTACTGGGGCGAGGATCCGATCTGGGACAGCCACACCTCGATCCATAATCCGATCATGGATGAGAAGGGGCGGGTGTGGTTTACGGCGAAGCTGCGGCCCGACGAGAACCCAGCTTTCTGCAAGCAGGGGTCTGACCATCCTTCCGCCAAAGTGGCGCCGCTTGCGACCTCCGGGCGTCAGCTCTCGATGTACGACCCGAAGACCCAGAAGTGGTCGCTCATCAATACCTGCTTCAACACCCACCACCTCTATTTCGGCCACGACGCCAATAACACGTTGTGGATCAGCCAGGGCGGCCCGCAAAGCGGCGTGGTCGGCTGGCTCAACACCAGGCTTTATGAAGAGACCGGGGACGAAGTGAAGGCGCAGGGCTGGACGCCGATCATCGTCGATACCAACGGCAACGGCAAACGCGACGCCTATGTGGAAGCCAATCAGCCGCTCGACCCGTCCAAGGACAAGCGCGTGATGGCGGCGTTCTACGGCGTGCAGCCGAGCCCGGTCGACAATACCGTGTGGGGCCAGTCGATGGACGTGGGCTTCTCGCGCATGGAGCAGCCCGGCTATATCATCCACCTTATTCCCGGCGACAACCCGAGCGAAACGGCGCTTGCCGAGCTGTTTGTTCCGCCGGATGAAGGCTATGGCTCGCGCGGCATCGATCTCACCACGGACGGCGTGGTGTGGACGGTGCTCTCAAGCGGCCACATGGCGAGCTTCGACCGCAGGAAGTGCACGCGGCCGATCAACGGACCGGAGGCCATCACCGGCAAGCTGTGTCCGGAGGGCTGGACTCTCTACAAGTTCCCAGGCCCGCAGTTCAAGGGCGTGACCGACCAGGGCAGCGCCGAGCACGCCTATTATGTCTGGGTCGATCGCTACAACACCCTCGGCCTCGGCGAGAACGTGCCGATCGCTTCCACCAATGGCGGAGAATCGCTGACCGCAATCGTCGACGGCAAATTCGTGACTCTGCGGGTTCCGTATCCGATGGGCTTCTTCACCAAGAACGCTGACGGCCGCATCGACGATCCGAACGCCGGCTGGAAGGGCAGAGGCCTGTGGACCACGTCCGGCACCCGCACCAACTTCCACGGCGAAGGCGGCGTCGAGGCTCAGCCGAAGGTGTTCAAGCTGCAGATCCGGCCGAACCCGCTGGCGGGTTGAACGGCACATCTGATCGACGTCGCTTAAGGACAACTCCATCGGCCCGCGACGGGTGAGCCCGTCGCGGGCCGGTCGTCGTTACGGCGCCGCGTCCGTCCTGAATCGCGGCCAATCGCGCCGTGACTCGCAGATGCTTCCGGCCTTGCCCGGCCGCCGGGTAGTGCCGTGTCCGATCTTTCGCAAGTGAGCGTTGAAGGGCGCCGCAACGAGGCGGACGAACGGGTGCGCTGCCTCGGTGACATAAATCCGACAGCCGTCGCCTTTGACGGTGCGCATGGGACGTCAGTCGCATTCGGGGTGGCCTTTGATGGCTTTAAGATAAGCGACCGCGGATCGACGCTCGCTTTCCTCGCGAATGGAAAGAGGCATGTACAACAGGGAGTCTTTGAAGTCGTGCCCCGTTTTCCTGTCGAGAAACGCCTTCGGGCCTCTGAGGTATTCAAGAAGATTTTCGTCAGTCCAGACAATCCCGGCATCCCGCGCAGCAGCCAAAGGGGGAAGGGGATGGTGGTAGACATCCGTTGGATCCAGCGGCGCCGGGGTCGTGCCCGCGAGCGACATATAGACGTTCTGGAGATTCGGGCCGGGATTGGACTGCTTCGGATCGACCTCGGCCGGGCTAATGCTGTGGCAGGCCGCAGTGCAGGTCGTCCGAGCCAGCACCCGTCCACGAGCCGCTTCATCTGTGAGGACACAGAATCGCCATTGACCGCCACGAACGGCAACCACCAGAAGAGGCGCGAGGAGCAATCCCAGTCGCAGGAGCCATCGCGTTGCGCTTCTGAGCTTCACCGGCCGCCCCCAGGTCTCAACGAGTTGTCCGGGTTCCTGCTGACATCTTTGGACGTTCGCCGAGAGGCCACGCCACAGGTGAACAGCAGCCCATCGCAGCGCATCAATTCCTCCCTCTTATGCGCGACGGCTCGAGGCCGGCGATGATTGTCGGCAGCATCCAAAGGACCGGGCACGATCTTTAGATGCATTGCCATTGTATCTTTTGCGAGCTTGCTCGACTCGAAAAGATATGTCAATAATGAATCTATTTCAAACGCCGCAGGGCGACCATGCAGTTCACACGGTTCACCGACTACGCGCTGCGGGCGCTCATGTACACGCACGCGGCCGACGGCCGTCTTGTGACCATCGAGGAGATGGCGGCGTCCTACCGCATCTCCCGGGCTCACCTGATGAAGGTC
Organism: Hyphomicrobiales bacterium; assembly: GCA_021323775.1. GTDB lineage: Bacteria > Pseudomonadota > Alphaproteobacteria > Rhizobiales > Xanthobacteraceae > JAJPKK01. The sequence continues at coordinate 3,486 of JAJPKK010000177.1, read as the reverse complement.
GTGAACGCGCTCACGCGCGCCGGATACCTTGCGGCGGTGCGTGGCCGCGCGGGCGGCGTGACGCTCGCAAGGCCTGCTGAGGACATTCGCCTCGGCGACGTCGTGCGAACCACCGAACCTGATTTTGCTCTTGTGGAATGCTTCTCCACCGGCAGCGAATGCGTCATCGGTGGCTGCTGCCGTCTGCCGCCCGTGCTGCGCCGCGCACTCGGCGCATTCCTCGCCGAGCTTGATCGGCATACTGTGGCCAGCATCGCCCTTCGTCCGAAGGATTTCCGGAAGGTGCTTCAGCCTGAGGCGCACCAGTCATGATTGAGGGAGAAGGGATTATCGCCGATCCGGCTCGAGATCATCGCGGGACGCATCGTCGCCGGTGCGCCCGACCGCCCCCATGACCGGAAACGCTGAAGATCCCCACGATCCCGGCATGTCTGTCGCTATCGCCGCTTGCTCAAGCGCGGGGCGTCATTCGGCCTGCGCCGTGCGAGCCGGGTTCCCATCGACCTTAAGCGCCGCTAAACATCTTGCAACGGCGCAGGGGGCCACGAACGTAATGGCGCGACTCTCCGTGAAATGGGCGCATCGCTTGTGATGCGCGACCTGGCGCCTGACGGGAGGAATCCGGTATGCGAATATTCATCATCGCCACGACGGCGGCTGCAGCCCTGTTCTCTTTTCCAGCCTTCACGCAGGACCGGAATCAACCCGGCGCATCGCCCCCGGATCTCTCGGGCGTTTGGGCCAACCCCTACCTCTATGGCATTGAGCCGCCGCCGTCGGGCCCTGGCCCTGTGGTGAACAAAGCGCGGCGGAGACAAACTCTCGACCCCGATGGCAAGCCCTTAACGGCTGCGAATGCTCCTCTCGTCAGCGACAACACAAAATTGGTGGGCGATTATGCCAACCCGATCTTGAGACCCGAGGCCGCGGAGGTCGTTAAGAAGCACGCCGAAATGTCACTCGCCGGGTTGGGCTATCCGAGCCCTCGCAACCAGTGCTGGCCGCAAGGGGTGCCCTTCATTTTCACGAACGCTGCACTGCTATTGTTGCAGCAGCCCGGCAAGATCACGATGGTCTATGATGAGGATCATGAAGTGCGGCGTATACGCATGAATGCGCCTCATCCGGCGCAGGTGCCGCCCTCCTGGTATGGGGATTCTGTGGGCCATTACGAAGGCGACACCCTGGTAGTCGACACCGTGGGATTAAAGATCGGGCCGTTTTCGGCCGTCGATCAGTACGGCACGCCGTACACTCAAGCGCTGCACGTGGTGGAGCGTTACCGGCTCATCGATTACGAAGCCGCGAGGGAAGCATGGCGGCGCGGCGGCAGAGAGAATATCCGCGGCGGCGCCGTCAATGAAGGATGGGCTCCCGACCCCGGCTATAGGGGCAAGGCGCTGCAGCTCCAATTCACCGTCGAAGATGAGGGCGTCTTCACAACAGCTTGGTCCGCGGCCAAAACCTATCGGCGCGTCTTCCGTGACTGGCCGGAACGCGCCTGTGCCGAAAACCCATATAGATACGGTACAGAAAAAGACGCTGCGGTCCCGACCGCCGTCAGGCCCGATTTCTGACGGCGCGCCAGCATTCGATTGCTTAGAGCCGCGGCGGCTCACGGAGCCGCGGCGAATAGCGAACCCAATATCCGAAAGGTGGAGTTGGACCACGGATCACGGGCTTCGACCACAAAGTCGCGCCGGTGATTAAAGGGCGCACGCGGCCAATTCTACAATTGTATTCCGGTGATCCTTGACAGGGCCGATATCAGGCTTTCGCTAACAAGGACCAAGCCTTGGCTGAACGGCTCAGGCGCCGAACTTCTCGGGGTGGCGGCGGAGGATCGTATCCGCTTGCGGCCGGCATCAAGGTGCGTCGACAAGACTGGCGACGCTGATGACGACCAAACGGCCGCAGACGAGGCGACAGCGTGATGGACGTTCGGGCCAGCACTCGCCGATGCTGTCGCCGGTCGCGAAGCGTGCTTTCGCGTCTCCGCAGGCGCCGGCCGCGGCAGAGGCACTGACATGACGTGCCGCTCCCTCTGCTGCAGGCTGGCAAAATCGCGGGCAATCTGCTCCCGGGCGGACGCGACCTGCACGACGCTCGGGTCTATCTGCCGCGGGGGAGCCGCAAGCTGATCGACGTTTTGCTCTGGCATGGCGAGAAACTGCGCTTCGGCAGTGGCAGCGCCGAAGGTTGCCGGTGAGATCATCACGTCAGGACCGGTCTGCGCAACGCGTGCTGCCCCGCCGCCGAACTGCACGGACGGAGTTCCCACCAGCTGTCTGGCCGCATCGCTGCAGGATTGCCAAGCCAAGGTCGCAGCCACCCCGATGCAAAACGCCATAACAAAGCGGGACGCCGCGAGCCGGTCTCGGGGCGGCAGAGCCTCATTGCCAGGGACTGGATCGTTTTTCAGGCTATCCGCCGGAGGCATGTCTGCGGGAGGCATGGTTGTGTCCACGGACGACCCGGCGGGCAACCAAACTACGGAGTATTCGGATCGGCTGAGGCTCAGCACGGGACCCATCGGCACCCTCCATCCAGCTAAGACGATTGTCGTGTGAGTCGTTTGAACAGAGCAAGGGTGAAGAGCGGCTATACCCAATAATCCACAGGAATCCTTCAGGAGGTTCTCCGTGTGCCGGCCGAGCTTCTGCGCTCATCGGAGCGCGCGATGCGTTAACAGCGTTGGCGCATGCATCAATGGATTCGAACCACAGGGCCCTGTCCAGCCACCAAGTCAGGTTCAAGCACTCGATTTGGAGACGGAGCATGACCTTGTTCTCACCTACAGTTTTGTATCCGCCGGTTGCAACGCGCGATCGGCCCGCTTCTGCTGACATTGCTTTCGGTGTATGGGCTTCAATCATCTTGATCGGATTGGCGATCTTGTCGGTTGCCTTGGGCGTGGCGCCAGTTGCCGATCCCTCAGCCTTCACGCTTTCCTGATACACAGACCCCAGCGACTCTCGGTCATTTGGAATCACTTGCAGGGTGGGCAAAGGCGCAACCGAAATCGGCTGTTGCCGATTTCGGCAACTATTGTCTGCCGAAGTCGGGCAGGCCCGACTTCAGCGCGCCGTGCCCACCAGCGCTCGGCCTTCCGAGAGCGGGTGGGCACGCTTCGCTTTGTGGCATAACCCATACGACAGGAAGCACGCGCGCAGGGCAGCCCTGCCGGCTCCGGCCCGCCTTCCGGGAACCTTGCGCGTCACCGAGCGGCACCGCACGGCATTCTCGGCTTGTCTGCGAAGGAGGGAAGCAGGCGATACATCGCATTATGTGCGATCGCCATAAAAGTCTTTAGGCCGGTCGCGGCGCCACTCGACGTTCCATTCGCCTTTTGAATTTCGATTGGGGCAGGACGTGAAAAGCGGCCAACCCGCGATCACTCGCGGCCTTGATCGCTTGGATGGTCTTTGTCGCGGGCGGCGGCAGCCGGTCAAGGGTCTCGACCGCTTAAGCGGCGATTGGCGCGCG
>JAJPKK010000282.1 GCA_021323775.1 Hyphomicrobiales bacterium | reverse complement strand
CCGGCTGCCGCCGCCCGCAAGACTGCATCCAAGCGATCAAGGCCCTCGCCAAGGCCGCGCGCCCTTAAGGCTTCTGCACCCACTCAAGATTCAAAAGAAAAAAGCACGGTGCCGTCGTTGTCGAAAATCACCTCAACATGATCCGCCCAATGAGCCAAAGGCGCCCAAAGCTGGCACTGGCGCGTTGGCGGCCGTTCTCAACAGCTCCATCGCTGACGAGGCGTTCCGTTGCATCAGCGGGAGTGCGGCGGTATTTGACGCCCTCTGTATCGGCGCGATTGAAGGCTCGGGCACATTCTTCGGCCCAAAACACGTTTATCGGAGGACCGACAAGCAGGCTAAGCGCACCGGTCGATGGACTGGCATGGGGAAGCTGCGCATGGTTTGTCCCGGAGCCGAATGGGCTTGTGGAGTTGTCCGCAACGCGCAACGGGTTGCGTTGAGATGTCGGCCCGTCCGGACGCAATGACACGGACGGGCCGCGCGCGCTCAGGCGGCGATCACCGGAACCTGCGGTTTGCTCCAGGTCCCGCGCCAATTTGCTATTTCCGGTACATCGGTCCTGTGGGAGCGGGCGCCGGAGTTGCGAAGGGATTTCCGAGCGGAATAATGATGCGTCCCCACACGCGGGTGTCGAAGCCGCCATAGTTGCTCTCGGCGACATCCCTGGTGAGATAGGCTTGCAGGATCACCGGGCCGAAGTCGTAGCCAACCAGACCGCCCAGCGCGAACTGGCTCTGTCTGAGGTAGCCCGCAAACGGCGAGCTCACGTCGCTCGAATAAAAGCCCACTGCGCCCAATTCCCACTTGCCGAACTTCTTGGTTGCCGTCAGGTCGACGTTGACGAAGTCCGGATTTACGGTGGTGGTGACGGCTTGGGATTGGATGCCCCAGATGGTGTTTGCGGTCAGATTCCAGCCATTGGCCGTGTAGCTCAGCGCGAAGCGCTGATTGAGCGAGGTTGAATCAAATCCGACCGGGGTTTTAACGCCGGCATAGGCTCCAAGCAGGTAGCTAAATCCAAATCCGCCGCCGAGGTCCCAGGCGAGCTGGGCGCCAAAGAAAGGATTATACATGCCGTCAACGTAGCTGGTGTTGTTGACTCCCACCTCCACCGCGGGGGTGGCCACGAGGAATTGCAGCCTCGCGCCGAGAAGGGTCCATGGGGTCGACCACGCCAAGACCGGTATCGTGACGCCTACCGCCGTGTCCGGGCTCGTGCTGCGGACGCCCCAGTCCGAAGTATCGACAAAATAGAGACCCGGCGGCAGCGGCGCTCCGGCCGCGACTCCTACGGTTTCGCCTGGCTGCGTGACAGACCCCGCAAACGCGGAGACGGCTGTGGCGGCCATCAACATGCCTGATGCGGCCAACTTTGTCAGATTGCTCTTCATTTTGCCCCTCCCATAGCTCCGCAAGCCGCGCAGTCCGTACTGAAACTGCTGGCTGTAACGCTGACTTACTTCCTCCAGGAACGAACCCGGAGGCGCATTCCTGGAACGCCCGCATTCACGTGGTCTGACGTGCCGTCGACCAGCGATTCGCGACTTTGAGGGTCAGGAGGCTTCCGGCAGCGTGTCACAGTCGGGAAGCAAGGGGGCAGGGCCCTCTAGTTGCGCGGCCGACTTACGAATGGGCGTCAGCGTCCCCAGAAGCTGACGCCTCTGAAACCGGAAGCTGAGGCATGATAATCGAAAATTCAGGCGCTGCCTGAGTTTTCACCCCGACATTGCATATTTTTTGCATTTGTTGTCAAAATGTCACAATTTCACCGCTGAGGGCCTGTGAGTCCTTTGGTTTCGCCCTTACCGGGCTGGGTGAAATCGAAGGCCTATGGCCCGCGGAAACACGAAAGGTTGGAGTAGTCCGCAGACCCGCGGTGTTGGCGGCGACAAAACGGCACCGCTCGAGAAGTCACGGTCTGCTCCCCCAGGATCACGAAAGCGCCCATACTGACGGCGCGGCTGAGAGCCGGCGGTCTGAGCGGATTTGGGCCTATCTCGTATTGGGGGCGCCGCCCGGCGGCATCGGAATCTCGATTGGCGGACCCGCGTAATCCAGCGTCATGCCGCTGGTATCGCACGATAGCGTTGACGCGGGACCGCCGCTGATTCGAAAGCCATCGCTGTATGGAATCGTCGCAGTCGAGTAAAAATAAAATATCACCGAATTCCTTTGATTGTTTCCGACGGGTATCGTCCCCAGGTACATTGTCAAGGCCTTTACCCTATCGGCTGATCCGCAACTGAATGCACATGGTTTGCCGTCGCGGCAGGTATAGTTCCATTGGAACGTGATCTCTGCTCCCGGGGGAAAGCTGAACTTGGGCGGGACTGGCGATTCTTGTGCCCATGAAGAGCGCAGGAGCGCGCTTGCCATCAAGAGAATAGCGCATGTCACCGTTGACTTCGACATCGCAGCCTCCCAGCGGTCCAGTTCACGTAGGGCGGATTAGGCGAAGCCGTAACCCGCCTGAACCGCGGCGCAATACGCTTCGCTATTGCGCCCCACAGGCTACGGCCGACTCGGGCTGCCGCCAGACGGGCTACGCCTGCAACAGCGGCCGCAGCCCGGCAACCCCGCCAAATGTATCGAGCCCGTAGATGGCCGCGATCAGCTCCTTTGCCCGACCATCGCCGAGCACGGGCGCCATCAAATCGAGCGCCTTGGCGGCGACTTCGTCGGCATTCATCGGATTGCCCGGGGTGCCGCGCACTTCGTAGGTCCGATGGCTGAGCGTGCGGCCGTCCGTGGTCTCGATTGTCACGATCGACTGTCGCGCCGGCACCGCCGTGACCAGCTCCTGGTTTGGCACCGCCTCGACGAGCCTGCGCACAGCCAGCACCTTGGGGTCGCTCATGCGGGCGGCGTCGTGAATGCTGGCAAAGGTTGCGCCGCCGTCAACGATCATCATGGCGACGAGGTGCTGCAGGCAGATATCCGGAATGGTGCGATTGTCGACGATGTGCAGCCGGTCCGCCGGCATGTCGACCACGATGCGCTTGATCTGGCCGGCCCGCACTGCGGGCTCCTCGAGCAGCGCCGTGACGGCGTCGAGCACCGATTGCAGCGGCGAGCCGACTGTCCACTTCTTGATCGACGTATTCATGATCTCGTAGCGCTTGCCAAGGTCGGCCACGAGTTCCTCCGGCTGCGGCTTCTCGCCCCCGACCGCGGTAAACAGATTCTTGGTCCCGCTCAGGAAATCATCGACGCCGGTGAAGCCCGACGCGATCATGGTCGCCGCCGTGACGCCGTTACGGGCGCCCATGCCGCCGAAATCGAAGGCTTTCTCCACATGCTCGCGGTCGCGCTCCCAATAGGGCACGCCTGAGGCCTGCTGGGCCGCGAACGAGAATGCGTGGCGGACTTGAGTTGGATCGAGCCGCAGCATGGCGGCCGCCGCCGCGGTCGCCCCGAATGTGGTCGAAAGCGAGTGGGTGCTGTTGCGCTCGGTGTAGAGCTTGCCGAAGCCGAGCGAGAAAATGAGCCTCGCTCCGATGTCGTAGCCGAGCGCGACGGCGCGCAAGAGGTCATTGCCGCTGCGGCCCGCAAGTTCCGCCGTCGCGAGCGCCGCCGGCACGATCCCGCAGCCCGGATGGAAGCGGCCGCGCAGGTGGGAGTCGTCGGTCTCGTCGCCATGGGCCGCCATGCCATTGGCAAGCGCCGCATTGACGGATGAGGTCAGAATGCGCGTTCCGATCACGGTCGCCTGGGGCTTGCCGCCGAGGCTGTCCACATAGCGGGCCGCCATTTCGCCGGCCTTGAGCCGGGAGCCCGAAACCATCGCCGCGATGGTGTCGAGCGTGTGCAGTTTGGTTTTGGCGACGACCTCGGGCGGCATCTCGCGGTCAAGCGCGTTGGCCACATACTCGCACAGCGCAATCGTGATGGGCGAGACCGGTTCCTCTGCGGCAGGTTCCTCGGCCTCCGCGGCGGGCTTCGCGGGAGGCGCAACGGCTACCTGCGCACGGGACGACCCGCCCGCCAGCGCGTTCGATAAAATGGCCGCGCCGCTTGCATTGATGAGCCAACGCCTGATGTGATCCGGACCATCGCTCATGGAAACCTCCCTGCAGTTTCAGTGATGATACTCCGAAGGAAATGCTTCTGCAGACATAATTTGGTCCGCGTGCCGTTCTATCCGGCTGCGAACTGCGGCCTCCGCGACGGGAAAAACAAAGATGCACAATCTCCCGACACCTGACGCCGGCCCTGCCCTCATCCGAGAGTGGATCGACCGCGCCGCACGACTCGACCCCGACAAGCCTTATATCGTGTCGGTCGACGACGGCCGCACCATCACTTTCGCAGAGTTTGCCCGCCTGGTCCGCCGCATTGGCAGCTTCCTCGACAACGCCGGGATCGCCGCCAACGACCGCATCGCGCTGCTCGCCGGCAACTCTATCGAGCATGTCGCCTGCTATGTCGGCGTCATGGCGTATGGCGCCGCCATCTGCACGGTTCACGTGGAGATGAACCGCCGCCACCTCGACCGCATCCTGGCGCAGCTTAAGCCCCGGCTCGCGTTGTGCGACGACGACCTCGTGCCTGACGACATGCCTGCGGAGACACCCTGTGTTCGCCTCGGCCGCTGGGATGCCCCCGCCGCCGGCACCTGGTTCGCGGCAGTCGCAGGCTGCGATCCGGCCGGCGCCCATATTCCGCAAACGGCCGCAGGCCACGACGGCGTCATCTTCTTCACCTCGGGCACCACCGATCGCCCCAAGGGCGTCGTGCTGAGCTACCGTGAGCAGATCGGCAATGTCACCCCGATGGCCGACGCTTTCGGCCTGTCGGCGGCTGATCGCATCTATGATTTCCGCTCCTTCAACTGGGCGTCGGCGCAACTGTTTGGCGTGCTCGGGCCGCTGTGCCGCGGCGCCACGTTGGTAATGCGCCGGAAATTTTCCGCGACCCGGTTCTTCGACGATATTCGCAGCCACGGCGTTACCGTCGCGGCCGGCAATCCGACCACGATCAACATGCTGCTGCGCGCCGGTCACCCGATCCGCACCGGCGACGTGCCGACGCTGCGCTTTGTGACGTCGAGTTCGGCGCCGCTGCCGGAGCCTGAGTGGCGCCGCTTCGAGGAGCGCTTCGGCATCCCGGTGGCGCAATGCTACGGCAGCAGCGAGACCGCCTGGATCGCCATCAATCCGGGGCGCGATCGCCGGTTCGGCACCGTCGGCCGGCCCCTCGCTTACCAGCGGCTGGCAATCGTGGATACGACGGGCCGCAGGCTGCCGCCCGGCGAAATCGGCGAGATCGAGGTGGGCCCGTGGGACGACAATGCGTATCGCTATCTCGATGATCATGGAGCGGCGCGGGTGAACAGTCGCGGCCGGATGCGCACCGGGGACATCGGCTATCTTGACGCCGACGGCTTTCTGCATCTCACCGGGCGCGAGAAGGACCTCATCATCCGTGGCGGCGTCAATATCTCGCCGGCGGAAATCGACGGCGTGTTGATGCAGCGCGCCGAAATCGCCGAGGCCGCGACGATCGGCGTTCCGGATGCAGTGTGGGGCGAAGAAGTCGTCAGCTACGTGACCCTGCGTCCGGGTGAACCGTTCGTCCCTGATGAACTCATGCGCCATTGCGCGGCGCAGCTTCCTCTTTCCAAGGCGCCGAAACAGATCCTCTTGCGCGAAGCGTTGCCCAAGAGTGCGCGCGGCAAGCTCGACCGCAAGGCGCTGGTTGAGGAATGGCGGAGCCGCAGAGCGGATTAGCGCAGCGTAATCCGCCGGTCGCGGCGCAAATACGCCTCGCCATTGCGCCCTCGCCGCGCAAGCAGGCGAAGCGAAATCCGGGAGAGCAGCGCCTGTGGCGCCGACGGCCCCGGATTTCGCTTGCGCTCAATCCGGGCTACAGAGGCTACGCCCATGCCCGGGAAGGCCCGGCAGAGCCTATGGATCGCAGTCCCAATGCGTGGCAATGTGCGCGCATCCCCTCGCCGATAGGCATTTCTGCAGCGAGGGCCGGTAACAATCGGAACAAGCCTAAGAGGAGGCCAAGAAATGCGGAGAATCAAACAGTTTCATCTCGGTACCGCGGCCGCGATCGCCTTTGCCGCGATGCTGGGCATTCCAGCCGTCGGCATGGCGCAAGCCCCGGCGGGAGCCTCGGTTGCGATCGATGCCGATGATATCGGCGGCGTCGTGCGCGGCCCCAGCGGTCCCGAGCCGGGCGTGTGGGTGATTGCAGAAACCCACGACCTGCCGACCAGATTCACCCGCAGCGTGGTCACGGATGACCAGGGCCGCTATGTGCTGCCCGATCTTCCGAGGGCCAGATACAAGGTCTGGGTGCGCGGCTACGGTCTCGTCGATTCCCCCAAGGTCGATGGCCAGCCCGGCCAGCAGCTTAATCTCACGGCAGTGCCGGCGCCGAATGAGCGCGCAGCGGCCGAATATTATCCGGCCATCTACTGGTATTCGATGCTGAAGATTCCGGCTGCCGACCAGTTCGGAGGTTCCAGCGATATTCCGCGCAATGTCAGGCAGTTCGACTGGCTCAACCTGATGAAGAACAACGGCTGCGTGGGCTGCCATCAGCTCGGGCAGGCGTCCACCCGCACGATCCCGAAGGCTTTCGGCGACTTCAAGTCCGGCGCAGATGCCTGGATCCGACGCACCCAGTCAGGGCAGGCTGGCGAGCTGATGGTGAACATCCTGGCCGGCCAGCTCGGCGGCGCGCCCTACAAATATTTCGGCGACTGGACCGACCGGATTGCCAAGGGCGAGCTGCCGCACGTCAAACCGGAGCGTCCGTCCGGCGTCGAGCGCAATGTCGTCGTCACCACCTGGGACTGGTCCGACGAGAAGCACTACCTGCACGATCTTGCGGTTTCAGACAAGCGCAATCCAACGGTGAATGGCTACGGCCCGGTATTCGGCCAGCCCGAATACTCCACCGACACGATCCCGATCCTCTACCCCGCCGAGAACGCGCTCGTCACGTTCAGGGCGCCGGTCGCGGATCCGGAGATGCCGCTCTCGCTGGGGCCGGGTCATGCCGCAATGCTCACGCCCCTGCAACCTTCCGCCTATTGGGGCAATGAGCAGATCTGGGACACCAAGATCAACAACCACAACTCCATGATCGACGGGAAGGGCCGCATGTGGCTCGCCGCCGCGGTTCGCGGCGTCGAGAATCCGGCGTTCTGCCGGAAGGGCTCCGACCATCCCTCGGCCAAGATGTTCCCGTTGAACGAGAGCCATCGCCAGCTTGCGATGCTCGATCCGAAGACGATGAAATACACTTTCATCGATACCTGCTTCACCACCCATCACCTGAACTTCGCCAAGGACGCCAACGACACGCTGTGGACGTCGAGCGGCGGCGGCACCGGGGCGGTGGGGTGGTTCAATACCAAGCTGTTCGACGAGACCGGCGACGCCCAGAAGGCGCAGGGCTGGACGCCGCTCATCCTCGATACCAACGGCAACGGCAAGCGCGACGATTACGTCGAGCCCAACCAGCCGGTTGATCCTACCAAGGACAAGCGCATCGGCCAGGTGTTCTACGCCGTGATGGTGAGCCCGGCCGACGGCTCAATCTGGGGCACGCTGCGGTCAAGCCCCGGCTCGATCGTGCGGCTCAATCCGGGGCCGAATCCGCCTGAAACCGCACTCGCCGAAATCTACAACGTGCCGATGCCGGGCTTCGGTCCGCGCGGCGGCGATATCGACAGCCAGGGCGTGGTCTGGGTGTCGCTCGCGAGCGGCCATATGGGCGCTTTCGATCGCCGCAAGTGCAAGGGTCCTCTTAACGGACCAACCGCAACGGGCAATCATTGTCCCGAGGGCTGGTCGTTCTACAAATACCCCGGCCCCGGCTTCGAGGGGATCGGCGACAACAGCGCCGAGTCGAGCTACTATTCGTGGGTCGACCAGCACAACACGTTCGGGCTCGGCAATGACGTGCCGATCTCGACCGCGAACCTTGAAGATGGTCTCGTAGCGCTCAAGGACGGCAAGATGATCCTCCTCAAGGTGCCGTATCCGACCGGCTTCTATGCCAAGGGCCTGGACGGCCGCATCGACGACCCCAACGCGGGCTGGAAAGGCCGCGGCCTGTGGGCTTCAAGCGGCGACCGGGTGCCCTGGCTCCAGGAAGGCGGCAAGGGCATGAAGCCCATGGCCGTGCACTTCCAGCTCCGGCCCGATCCCCTCGCACATTGAGCGCCTCCTTCGCCCCGCCTGCGGGCGGAATGGAGTGATGCGAATGGCCCCGTCCGGCGCTGCCGGGCGGGGCTTCGCATTCGAGGGCAAGCCTCGCACGCCTCTGCGGATCTTGTGGGATCTCGGATCGCTGCAGACGGCCCGAAGCTGCGTTTGGACGCGCGTCACCTTACTCGCGACAAACCTGTGGCGACCTTGTGCAAGACAGGAAATGCACTACGTGGAGGGGGACGCACAATGTATTGGGTGATGTGCTGATTACCGGGCGACATTTGATGCTGCGGAATCGTCCGAGGTCGACGCCGGGTGGGACGGCAACGATGCCGCGATGCACCCATTAGCAGGAAAGTTCATCTGAGCCTTGCATTCTTGATACGGACAGCTTGTCGCAGACATACACTTGCCAGCCCTGATGTGCTTCAAGCCCGGCTTTATGGCTTCCACCTCGGTTGGAGCGGGCAAACTAGGCGATATTGGTGCGGATGACTTTGCGTCTGGCTCAATACCTTCAGATTTCGCATCGCACCCGTTGACTTGACCGTGATGATGCGAGCGGGGTGACCGTGCCGCTACACGAGGACAAGGGCGCCGTAGTGCCCTTCCATACCCAGCCGCTTCCAGGCCGGCAGCGGGGAAAAGCGACTGTCGCCTCGGAGCCCGCATTCAACGTGCTAGTGATCGACGACGCGCCCGAGGATCGTATGGCCGTGCGGCTCGCACTCGAGGCCGGCGGGTTCGTGCTGCAGGAGGCTGCCGACGCCAAACAAGGCTTGAAGCTCGCCCGGTCGTGCGCCATCGATTGCATTCTCCTTGATTACGTCCTGCCGGACGGGGACGGGCTCCACGTGTTGGAGTCCCTGCGGCAATCCGATGGCTTTCTGCCATGCGCCGTGGTGATCCTCACGGGAGCGGGAGCGCCGGATGTCGCCACCGCAGCGATGAAGGCCGGCGCACTCGATTACGTCGTTAAAGAGCGCCTCGACGCCGAAATCCTGCGGCGCGCGATCGGGGGCGCCGTGCGGCAGTTCCGCCTGCTTGCGGCTCAGCGGGTGGCGGAGCGGCGCAACGCCGAGCTTGCCGCAATCGTTGCCGCCTCCGACGATGCCATCTTCAGCGTCGGAACCGACCTTGTGGTCCAGACTTGGAATGCCGGCGCGCGGCGCCTGTTCGGCTATGACGAAGCCGAAGCGAGCGGGCGCGCGATCTCCGAGTTGATTATTCCCGGGGCCTATGAGGCCGAGCGTTGCGCCATCTACGCGGCCGCGGCGAGCACCAGGGCGGCCGTCCTGAAAGAGACCGTACGCCGGCACAAGGACGGTCACCTCATTCCGGTGGAGCTGAATATCTCGCCGATCCTCGATGGTCCGGACAAAGTTACTGGCTTCTCCGTCATCCTCCGGGACATCAGCGAACGTCGCCGCGCGGAGGATGCGTCACGCCGGCACGCCGAGCGCCAGGCCTTGCTGCTCGAGGTCACCTCGGACCTGATCCGCGCCTCCGAGCCCGGCGAACTCGGCCGCATGACGTTCGAGCACGTCAGCTCAGCT
>JAJPKK010000324.1 GCA_021323775.1 Hyphomicrobiales bacterium | reverse complement strand
GATTGGCGCGCGTTTAATCGCGCGCCAATCGCCGCTTAAGCGGTCGAGACCCTTGACCGGCTGCCGCCGCCCGCGACAAAGAGCATCCAGGCGATCAAGGCCGCGAGTGATCGCGGGTTGGCCGCTTTTCACCTCCTGCCCCACTCGAAATTCAAAAGCGCCGTTTTCCTTTCATAAGGTGAAAGCCGAAAAGCCGGGAACCCTCATGCCCAACCTCAGTCTCTCCGTCGCGATCGGCGACTATGATCGTAATCGTCCGCTGATCTCAGGCGCGGTGCGCATCGACGGCGTCGATCCAATATTTATGACGTTATCGCCGGAAGAGATCTTCTTCCGGGCCTTCCGCTCGGTCGATTTCGACGTCTGCGAATTGTCGCTGTCGAGCTACACCGTGAAGACCGCACTCGGCGACTGCCCCTATGTGGGCGTCCCGGCCTTCGTATCGAAGGCGTTTCGCCACACCTCGATCTACGTGCGCACCGATCGCATCAAAGAGCCTGCCGATCTCAAGGGCCGCAAGGTCGGCGTGCCGGAATATCAGCTCACCGCTAATGTCTGGGCGCGCGCGATCCTGGAGGATGATTTCGGCGTGAAGCCCGCCGACATCCATTGGATACGCGGCGGCATCGAGGAGCCTGGGCGTCCGGAGAAGATCGCCGTGAAACTTCCGGCAGGCGTGCGACTCGACAACGCGCCGGAAGGGACGACGATTTCCGGCCTGCTTGAGACGGGCGAGATCGACGGCTTCATTGCGCCGCGGCCGCCGTCGTTCATCGCGCACGGACATCCTCATGTCGGGTGGCTGTTTCGCGATCCGGTGACGGCCGCGAAGGAGTGGTACCGGCGGACCAGGATATTCCCGATCATGCATCTGATCGGGATTCGCCGCGCACTGGTGGACAAGCATCCGTGGCTGCCGGTCGCAATGTTCAAGGCTTTCGAACAATCAAAGACCGCTGCGCTCGCGGCGTTGAGCGACACGTCAGCTACCAAGGTGACGCTGCCCTTCGTGGAGGAGACCCTCAAATCGGTGCGCGAGCTGATGGGCGACGACTTCTGGTCCTACGGTGTCGAGCCGAACCGACACGCGCTTGAGTATTTCCTGCGCCACCATCATTCGCAAGGCCTGTCGCCGCGATTGATGAAGGTCGAGGAGCTGTTTCATCAGTCGGTTTATGAGATGTTCATGTTGTAGTTGCGGGGCCGTCTCAGGTGAATCCGTAATTCCGCCTTGGCCGATCCTGATGGTGGATTACGCCACGCTGATCCACCCTACGCGCGAGGCCAAAATGCAAGGAGCGAGAAAACCAGCCACGGTCGCGATCGACAAATTCGTCGACCGGATCTTCGTCGGCCACGCTGCGCGCGTCATGGCTGATTTTCCCGACAATTCTGTCGATCTTGTCATCACATCGCCGCCCTATTGGACGGCCGTCGAATACGATGGCAGCAATAGCCCGTGGACATCGTACGGCGCATATCTCGAGGACATTCAGACCGTCTGGAACGAATGCGCAAGAGTGCTGCGTCCAAATGGGAAGCTGTGCATCAACGCGCCGATAATGCCGGTTCCGAAGGAAATGATCCGGCAGCATACGCGTCATCTCAAGAATATTGCCTTCGATATGGAACAAAAGATCATCTCCGAGACGCAGTTTGAGCGCTATGCGCTTTTTATCTGGCAGAAGCAGACTTCCAAGATGATGTTCGGGAGCTACCCGCATCCGGGCAACATCATCGAAAACAACACCATCGAATTTATCAACGTGTACGTGAAGCCCGGCAAGCCGCCGAAGTTCGACGCCGGCGTGAAGGCAGGAAATGCGCTCTCGCGGGCCGAGTGGGTCGACCTCACCCAGCAGGTGTGGTTCATGTACCCTGAGGATGTGAAACGGGGCGGCCACCATCCGGCCCCGTTTCCTGAGAAGCTGCCCGCGCGCCTCATCCGCCTTTATACTTATGGAGCTATCGGCGATTTCCCCGGCGAGATTGTGCTTGATCCTTTCGTGGGAACCGGAACCACATGCGCCGTGGCGAAGGGCATGGGCAGGCGTTTCGTCGGCATCGATATCAATGAACGGTATGTCAAAATTGCCGAGGAGCGCGTTCGCCTTGGCTGTCGATCGCAACCGCTGCTCTTGGTGGGACGGCCAAAATACCCGACCAAGGAAGAGTTGAAGCGCATTCTCGAAACTGAAGCCGGTTCTGCCGGCAAAAAAGCAGAGGCCAAGCACAAGCGAAAAACCTATGGCCGCAAACTGCCGGCTAAGGAAGACGAGCAGTTGACGCTTGTCTGATTGGGCGCACGGCAAAGCGACGCAAACGCTCTCTTTGTTGCAAGCGGTGCTCTACCAGCACGACCTACAGCGTGTCCGATGGGACTGAATCGCCTCTGCGCCGTCATGCCCGCGCTTGTCGCGGGCATCGTGCGCTCGCGAGCGCGTTCTGTTCAAGGAGGTGCAAGTCCTCTTCAGGTAAACCTACTCCGGCCTGTAGCCAACCGTAACTGCGTCGCCATGAGGCGGGGTGGGGAGCAACGGGAGGCGAACGGAGCCGTCCGTAGCGAAAGCAAACTCGATTCGGCCACGCTGACTGGCGAGCCTGTGATGCAAAGGCGAAGCCTCTGCCTGTGCGAACAGGAAGCCCATGACGCTGAGGGGTTAGGTGTTAAAGCGATCATGGGGGCAGCGGGGTGGTTGGAGACGGAAGGCTCTGGAGGGATGGAACACGTGAAGCGAGGAGACCTGCGTGGCGCAAGAGGAGAAAGGATCCCAAGGTACCGCCCTCCCCAAGGAGCGCTACAGGCCGACGGGATCGCGCCTCCACGCAGGAGTCAGAGCACTCATAGTAGAGATGAAGCCGGGTAATGCCGGGGGAGCGAAGGGGTGCAGGAAGGTGGAGACGTGACGACCGAACACGATGGACAGACACCGGCGAGAGTGCCTAAGGCGGCTAACCACGCCGGAGAGGACCCAAGGACGGCGGGGCTTGACCGCGACTGGCCGTGGACCGAACCAACGGTTTGGACGGCACGGATGCTGGCTGCCCTCGAACGGGGGGTTAAAGGCGGCAAATGGTACAGTCTGATTGACAAGGTCCAATCCGAGACGACGCTGAGGGCGGCTTTCGCGGCAGTGGCGGCCAACCAGGGCGCGGCCGGAGTGGATCATGTCTCGGTCGAACACTTCACGAAAGATAGGGACGCAAATCTGCGGCGCCTGAGCGAGGAGTTGCGGCAGGGAAGATACCGGCCCGACGGACCACCAAAAACGTCGCGTTCATCTTTCGTTAGACGCAGCCGAGACGCAGCCGAGGCGTGCCGCCGTTGCCGCCGTTGGCAGGCAAGCGATTGATGAGCCAGCGGGATTATCAAAGATTAAAGCAGCCGCCTGGCGCTCCCTACGGGACGGCGCGGGCACCACCGGAACCATCGATAAAATCAGCATAATTTGGCTTGTCTGCCGATGCGGTGACACCACCTGGGCGTACCAGTGGGCAAGGGGCCACTACGCTAGGGCCGCGCGGATATGAATGGCCCTTCCCCGACCTTGCCGGTTTCTTCAGTAGGCTAGCGGCAATGGGGGCGACCCGAAGCGACCCTTGTGGTTGCCGCGTCGTGGGATGCGCCAGATGGGCGACCACATGGGTCGCCCCCTACAAGAGTCGGGGGCCACCGCAAAGCGCCCGCGTCTCGGACGCTCCTTTTGCCGGCGCGGCAGATGGTGTAGCGTTCAGCGGCGGTTTTGCGCCGGCGCCGGGGAGGCTTTCATGACACGTCACGTTGTCTTCGCGTTTGCAATCGCGGCCGCGCTCGGCCTCGCGCCGGCCGGCGGGCAGCCTGCTTCGGACTCGATCGATGCGCATCTTGCGGCCGCCAAGAGGGCAGCCGGATTCGATTTTCCGGGCTTGCTTGGCGCACTCTGCGTAGCTCCGCGCAATGCCCCGACGCCGGACGTCAAACCCGGGCCGCCGCCGCCCGATCGGAAGAAGTGGTACACCGAGCCCGCGAAGGTCTTCGATGACGTGTATTTCGTCGGCACCAAAGATCGCTCGTCCTGGGCGCTCACGACGCCTGACGGCATCATCCTGATCGACACGACCTTCGAATACGAGGCCGAGGAGGTCATCGTCGGGGGCTTGAGAAAGCTCGGCTTCGATCCCGCCAGCGTGAAATACGTCATCATTTCCCACGCCCATCCAGGCGAGGTGGGCGGCGCCAAGCTGATGCAGGAACGCTTCGGCTCGCGAATCGTCATCGGCGAAGGCGATTGGGAGATGATCGAGCAGTCCGTCAATCGCTTTCCCAACGGCAAGCCCAAGCGCGACATCGTCGCGCAGGACGGCCAAAAGATCACGCTTGGCGGCCGTAGCGTTACCTTGATCCTGATGCCCGGCCATACGCCGGGCACGGTTTCCATGATCTTCGACGTGAAGGATAACGGCAGGCCGCTGACGGTCGCGTTTTCGGGCGGCACGGAGTTCAATTTCGTGAACGATGTGCCGCATTTCGACACCTACATCAGTTCCGCCCGCAAGTTTGCCGCGGCAGCGGCTGCCGCCGGCGCCACCGTCCTGCTGACGAACCAATCGGAATTCGACAACGCCGCTTCGAAGATCAGGATGCTGGCGGCGCGTCGTCCCGGCGAGCCGCATCCGCTTGAGGTCGGCGCCGACGGCGTGCAGCGCTATTTCAAGGTCTTCGACGAATGCGCCCAGGTGGCCCGGCTGAAGCTG
>JAJPKK010000184.1 GCA_021323775.1 Hyphomicrobiales bacterium | reverse complement strand
TTCCTCAAGCAGAGACCTGCGAATCTGCGACTCGCAGCGACGCCCCTCATCCGGAATTTGCGCGAGAGCGGGCAAATTCCGACCTCCTGCGCTTGTCGAAGGGACCCGCTGGCGGGGAGAGGCTCCGGGCGATTGCCCAGCTCGCGCACCGAGAAATCCCCTGCGCCAACGCTCGCGGTCGTACAACCGCCGCACTTCAAGCTGCGTATGCCGCGCTATATATAAATTCAACGTCGCCCGATGCCCGGGCCGTTCGGCCAGGATGGATGCGGAGCTATCTCCATGATTTCCCGTATCGTTGTGAGCCTGTTGGTGGTTCTCGCTTGGGCGCCGGCCATGGGCCAGGATGTGCGCGCGCCGTCCTCGGTCGGGGAGATCAGGCTGTCGTTTGCGCCGGTGGCGAAGCGGGTGGCGCCTTCCGTGGTGAACGTTTACGCCGCCCGTGTGGTCGAGAATCGCTTCCCGATGTTCGACGACCCGATCTTTCGGCGCTTCTTCGGCGGCAGCCCGCGCGAGCAGGTCCAGCGTTCGCTCGGCTCCGGGGTGATTGTCGATCCCTCGGGCCTCGTGGTGACGAACTTCCACGTCATCGAAAACGCCGATCAGGTCAGGGTGTCGCTTGCCGATAAGCGCGAGTTCGAGGCCGACATCGTGCTCAAGGATCAGCATTCCGACCTTGCGGTGCTGCGGCTCAAGGATGCGCGCGAACGCTTCGCCGCCATCGAGCTGGGCGATTCGGATGCCCTTCAGGTGGGAGACCTCGTACTGGCGATTGGTAACCCATTCGGCGTCGGCCAGACCGTGACCCACGGCATAGTGTCGGCGGTGGCGCGCACCCAGGTCGGCATCACCGATTACCAGTTCTTCATCCAGACCGATGCGGCCATCAATCCCGGCAATTCCGGCGGCGCGCTGGTCGATCTCAGCGGCCGCCTGGTCGGCATCAATACGGCGATTTTCTCCCGCTCCGGCGGCTCCCAGGGCATCGGCTTCGCGATACCGGTCAACATGGTGCGCGGCGTGATCGCGTCCGCCCAGGGCGGCAGCGCCGTCGTGCGGCGGCCGTGGCTTGGCGCCAAGCTGCAGGCGGTCACGCCGGAGATCGCCGACAGCCTCAGCCTCAAACGTCCGGTCGGCGCTCTGGTGTCGAGCATCGCACCGAGAAGCCCGGCCGCTCGCGCCGGCATGCGCACCGGCGATCTCGTGGTCTCGGTGGACGGCCAGGAGGTCGACGACGCTAATGCCTTCGACTATCGCTTCGCCACCAAGCCGCTGGGCGGCCAAGCCGTTATCGGCGTGCTGCGGGGCGGACGGGAACTCAAGCTTACAGTCCCGCTCGAATCGCTGCCGGAGATCGCGCGGGACGAAACCCTCATCAGAGTGCGCTCGCCGCTGCTCGGCGCCAAGGTCGCGAACCTCTCTCCCGCACTGGCCGACGAGTTGCGGATGGACATCGACGCGAAAGGCGTCGTTGTCACCGATGTCGAGAACGGGTCGACGGCGCAGAGCTTCGGCCTTCAGAAAGGCGATATCGTGGTCAGCATCAACAACGCCAAAATCGAGACCACGCAAGATCTCATCCGCGCCTTGAGCCAGCCGGGCCGGCTGTGGCGGCTCACCATTCAACGCGGCGGACAGCAGATTTCCGCCGTTTTCAGCGGATGAAGGCGCGGCGCACGCAGGAGGGGGGAGGGCTGTTCGCAGCCGCCGGACTGGATCGCGACGCGCCGCGGCCGCTCCCCGACAAGCTGCGGCCGCGAAAGCTGTCCGAAGTGGTGGGACAGGATCATCTCCTCGGGCCCGACGGCGTGCTCACCCGCATGCTCGCGACCCGCGCCCTTGGATCGCTCATCTTCTGGGGGCCGCCCGGCACCGGCAAGACCACCGTGGCGCGGCTTCTCGCCGACGCGACCGCGCTGCATTTCGAGCAGATTTCCGCCGTGTTCTCCGGCGTCGCCGATCTCAAGAAGGCGTTCGACGCGGCGCGGTCGCGGCGCGAGACCGGGCTTGGCACGCTCTTGTTCGTCGACGAGGTGCACCGCTTCAACCGGACCCAGCAGGACTCGTTTCTTCCGGTGATGGAGGACGGCACCGTGGTGCTCATCGGCGCCACCACCGAAAACCCCTCCTTCGAGATCAACGCCGCATTGCTTTCGCGCGCCCGCGTGCTGGTGTTCCGGCCGCTTGATGAGGCCGCAATCGAAAAGCTGCTCGTGCGCGCCGAGGTGATGGAAGGCCGGCCGCTGCCGATCGATGCGGACGCGCGCGCCTCGCTCATCCGCATGGCGGACGGCGACGGCCGTGCCGCCCTCACGCTGGCCGAAGAGGCGTGGCGCGCGGCGCGCCGCGACGAAATCTTCGATGCCGCCAAGCTGCAGGAGATCCTCCAGCGCCGCGCCCCGATCTACGACAAGTCCCAGGACGGGCACTACAACCTCATCTCAGCGTTGCACAAATCGGTGCGCGGCTCCGATCCTGATGCCGCCCTCTATTATCTCTGCCGCATGCTCGACGCCGGCGAGAGCCCGCTGTATCTCGCGCGGCGTCTCGTGCGGATGGCGGTCGAGGACATCGGGCTCGCCGATCCGCAAGCGTTGGTCATCGCCAACGCCGCCAAGGATGCCTATGATTTCCTCGGCAGCCCGGAAGGCGAGCTCGCGATCGCCCAGGCCGCGATCTACCTCGCCACCGCGCCGAAATCGAACGCCGCCTATGCGGCCTTCGGCGCGGCGATGCGCACCGCCAGGGAAGCGGGCTCGCTCTTGCCGCCCAAGCACATCCTCAATGCGCCCACCAAGCTGATGAAAGGCGAGGGCTACGGCGCCGGCTACCAATACGATCACGACGCGCCCGACGCGTTCTCCGGCCAGGACTATTTCCCGGAGGCGCTCGGCCGCCAGCGCTTCTATGACCCGCCCGAACGCGGCTTCGAACGGGAGATCAGGAAGCGGCTGGAATACTGGGCGAAGCTGCGGCGGGAGCGGGGAGGGGGGTGAGGTGGGACGGCCGGCGACGTGACCTGTAGCCCGGATGGAGCGAAGCGACTTCCGGTCCATCCTGCCAAGCGGCACAGTCGTCCTGGGTTTCGCCCGCGCTCAACCTGGGCTGCGATTCAAGGGCCGCCTGGTGCTGATATGGCCCTTCTCCATGCCGTAGTCCTTCAACGCCTGGTCGATCGCTGGACCTTGCAGAAACTTGACCAGAGCGAGCGCCGCTTTCGGATCGGCGGCATTCTTGCCGACCGTCGCTTCGATGACGGCGGGCGCCTGCAATTCTTGAATCACTGCGCCCAGATTTTTGAGTCTCCGGTTGGGAATGATCTCGCTCAAGGGATAGACGTTGATTTCATATTCTCCCGCAGCGAGCGGTACCTCTTCCCGCACCCTGCTTGAGTCGTGAATCTTGCCGGCGATGTCGAGCGTTGAGAAGATTTTCCTGACGGTCATCAGCGCCGCGCCGGTCGGGCTGTACTTGACCGATTTCGCGTTCAGCATCGCGGCCCTGACCGCGGCCGGCGAACTGACATCGAGCGTGGGGGCCTCGCCGCGCAGCCCGAAAGCCACCGGCACGCGCGCGATCTCGAACCTGCCGGGCGCAACCTTGCCGGCGGCCTCGATCTCATCGTTCACATCCGGCAGCAGGAGCGCGACCTCGAAATCCTGACCGTTGAGGATTTCATCTTTCAGATTGCCCCGTGCGGAGCCGTATTCCGCGACAATCGGCTTGCCGATCACGGCTTCCGCCTGCCTGCGCACCGCGTTGAGCGGATCGCGGATGGCGGCGGTCGCGATCACGCGCACATCGCCGGGCCTGGCGTCGGCCACCTTGGGAGCGATGGCCTGGGCCTCGGCGTGAAGAGCCGGCGACAGGACTGCCGCGGTCACAACGATTGCAGCAAGTATCTTCATCGCACGCCTCCCTCTATTGACGGGGCCGGTGGGCTTTGCCGTAGCGGCCTGGATTAAAAGCAAGCGTAGCCCGGTTTGAGCGCCAGCGAAATCCGGGGCCGTGCAATCCACGCCGCAACGCCGCTCCCGGGTTTCGCTTGCGCTCAACCCGGGCTA
>JAJPKK010000101.1 GCA_021323775.1 Hyphomicrobiales bacterium | reverse complement strand
CGGGTAAGTTTCTTCCTAGTTTTCCACCGGGCCTGGCCCGACCTGCAGCGCATGAAACTTCTGCTACCCGGTGGCGCGGTCCTGCCGGGTCAGTTTCCTCCTAGCCATCTTTTCTCGACGGCGCCAAACCGGCGAACGTGAAGCAGTTATCGGCATGACGCCGTTAGCTCCCTTATGGCTGCATCGGCACTCTCACCGCCAATCCTCCGAAGACCGGCGGTCCAAAATTCCCTCAGAACAGGGAAAATAACAGGGAATTTCGAAAATCTGAGGCTATTCCGACGCTCTTACTTATCTCCTGATAACCATGATAACCGAACCAATTATTATAGGCCTCATCTGGGTTTTGTCAACTTTAGGTTGTTTTTGGCGCGCAAGATGAACCAATGAAGCGAAGCAGTTATTGTTGTGGCGGTCCTTAGGTTACGATGCGACCGTTATTTCCGATTGTAAATCGCGCGCCTGCGGCTTTGAGCTTAGCGCTCGGCTTTGCCGCTTGCGGAAAGCTATTTGATTGTTATGACGCGATGCTTGTTGGTGCTCACCGTACTATCTGAGAGTTGCTGAGAAGAGCGCAGGTAAGAAGCGTCGAATTCACACGACACAGCAGACCAATGGACCATGGCAAGCGCGGAGCGTGGAAGTGTCGCGACGAGCTTGTCGTATGCAATACATCATAACAAACAAAACCAGAAATGAGAGCGCGGAATGCGGAGACTTCGGATGCTTGGCAATTTGGCCGTGATCAAGTGCAAGGACAGGGAAAGCAGTTCCCGGGTTTCGCTGTCGCTCAACCCGGGCTGCGATTGCTCGGCCCATAACTGGCCGAGACTCGTTACCGCATGGATCAGCCGCCGCTGATCGCGATCTTTTTTTCCTTCTTGGCGATTTCGGCCGGCTTCGGCAAACGGATGCGCAGCACGCCCTTTTCGAACTTCGCCTCGACCTTATCGGAGTCTGGCTGGTATGGCAGCGTGACGGTGCGGGTGAACGCCCCGTAGCGACGCTCCACCACATGCCAGCTCTTTTCCTTATCGCCTTCGTCGCGTTCGCTTTTCTTCTCGCCGCGGATGGTCAGAACGTCATTGGAGAGGGTAAGATCGATGTCCTTTTCATCGACGCCGGGGAGCTCGGCCGTCACCTCGATTCCATCTTTGCTCTCGGAGACGTCGATCTTCGGCGCCGCCGCCCCGTCGCCGAAGTATCCGGCCAGCGGGCTGCGGCGGGAAAAGTCGTCGAACGTCTTTTCGATTTCGCGAAACAGCGAGCCTAACCCTTCACTGCCGCGCGTGAACATTGGTGGAAGATAGGGACCTGCCATGATGGCCTCCTATGCGGTGATTGTCGTTTAAGGTTTGTGATCCTGGCCCAGCCCGTCTGTGATTTCCTGATCCGGGTCGCGCCGTTTGCCTAGAGATTGGAACGCCGCGACGGTTTAACAAGCGCCGCCGCACCCGCGCCTGCCCATCAGGTGACGGCCTCTACCGAAACAACACGGAACGTGTGCATTTCGCCGGCTTCGTCGCGAATGGTGACATATTCTCCCGGCCGAAAGGCATGGGAACCGAAGCGATATCCGGCCTCCTCGTCCTCCTCGGCGCCGTCCCCATAATCGAACACCCAGCGCGCATGCTCGGCTCCGCCGGGCTTGTGCACGAGGCGGCCAAGCTCCTCATCGTCGTTCCAAAACCGGCGGACGCGGCAATTTTCACGGTGCTTGTGCCACTGGGTGGGGTCGATATGTCCGGCGCTGTCGAGAGGCGCAACGAATTCGTAACCATGCCGCGTCGAGCCGGACGGGAATTCCTTCGACCGCGCGAGGTTTAACCGGATGCGCTTGAACGCGGGCGGCAGCTTGGTCATGACAACGTCTCCGGCCTTTGAATATCGCCCAACCCTGGCGCCCTCACGCATTGGCATTCCCCAACAGCACTATTTAATAGAAAGATGGGTTGCCCGGTGTGGCAACGCATTGATCTTAGTCAGTGCGCAATGTCGCAGCAGATGGCAGCCCCTTCCCTGCCCCGGCTTGCGGCGGCGGTCGAGGGCAAGCGAGATGGGCGGTCCGGTGGACGCTATGCGCCAAGGCGGCGATGACCAGAGCGAAGTGTTCGCGTTTATGGCCGACCCGGCGACCCATGGGGGCGCGCCGGTGCGGCGCATCGATACCCATTCAGGGGTAGTGTTTCTCGCCGGCAATCGCGCCTTCAAGATCAAACGCGCGGTCCGCTATTCGTATCTGGATTTCTCCACGCTGGCCCAGCGCAGAGCCGCTTGCCAGGCGGAACTCGAAATCAACCGCGTTTTTGCGCCCGGACTTTATCTGCGCGTCGTCCCGATCACCCGGGAGAAAAATGGCGCCCTGCGGCTTGGCGGTGACGGCGAGATTGTCGAGTGGGCGGTTGAGATGCGCCGCTTCGACGAAACAAAGACGCTCGATCGCCTGGCCGACGAGCGCGGAATCGACCTTGCGCTCGCCGACAGGCTGGCGCGCGTGGTCGCTGCGACTCATAGCAGAGTCCCGGTATTTGAAGGCGCGCCCTGGATCGCGGCCCTCTCGCGCTATGTCGAGCAGAACGACGCCGCTTTCCGGACTCAAGCGGATCTGTTCGATCCAGCACGAACCGAACAGCTCGGCCGCGACAGCCGTCGCGCGCTCGATCAGCTCCGCCCGCTGCTTGCCGCGCGCAGCGCCGAGGGCATGGTGCGCCGCGGCCACGGCGATCTCCACCTTGCAAACGTCGCGCTCGTCGACGGCGATCCGATGCTGTTTGACGCCGTCGAATTCAGTCCGCTGATCGCCGCAGGCGACGTCATGTACGATCTCGCCTTTCTATTGATGGACCTCGTGGAGCGCGGCCTCAGCGCCGCCGCCAATGTGGTTCTCAACCGCTATCTCGCCGAGACGCGCCGCATGTCCGACCTCGACGCGGTCGCCGCCTTGCCGTTCTTCATGTCGTTGCGCGCCGCCATCCGGGCGAACGTCACCGCCTCCAGGGCGGCGGTCGCGCCCGCACGCGACCGCGCGGAGGCGCGATCGAGCGCCGCCAAGTATTTCGCGCTGGCGTGCCGGCTGATCCGGCCCGCCCCGCCGATGCTGGTCGGGGTCGGCGGCTTGTCGGGCGCCGGCAAGTCGCAGCTTGCCGCCGCCCTTGCGCCGGAACTTGCGCCCCCGCCGGGGGCCATCGTGCTGCGCTCCGACGTCGAACGCAAGGCGCTCGACGGACGCCGCGAAGATGAGCGTTTGCCGAAGGAAGCGTATACGGCCGAGAAGTCCGCGCGAGTCTACGCCGCGCTCGTGGAAAAGGCCTCCCGAATCGTCAGCGCGGGCCACTCGGCCATCGTCGACGCCGTATTCGCCCGGCCCGAGGAGCGCGACGCCTTGCGCCGCGCCGCGCGGGCCCGCGGCGTCGCGTTTCACGGGCTGTTTCTCGTCGCCGATCTCGCGACCCGCCTGACCCGCGTCGGGGCGAGGCGAGGAGATGCATCGGATGCCGACAGCGCCATCGTGCGCGCCCAGGAGCAGTATGTGCTCGGACACAATGACTGGGAGTCGATCGACGCCTCCGGCGCTCCGCAATGTACCTTGGCGCGCGCCCGGAAGGCCGTGGCGTGAACGCGGCTTGCGCTTTCGGCACACCCGATGATCGCGATCGTGCGTTGTGCTTTCGGCGGTCGCCGTTATTAAGCCCGCATGACCTTTGATTTTCGGCATCTCGCCGTCGCCGCCGCGGGATTCTCGACCTTTCTCCACCTTTACGCGCCGCAGGCCTTGCTGCCGGAGCTTGCGCGCGAGTTCGGCGTTGGGGCGGCGCAAATCAGCGCGATGATTACGGCAAGCACGCTCGCCATCGCGCTGACGGCGCCGTTCACCGGCGCAGTCGCCGACGTCCTGGGACGCAAGCGTCTCATCACGACGGCGATGTTTGCGGTGGCGTTGCCGGTGCTGATGGAGACGATTGCGGCCGCGCCAGAGGCCCTCGTCTTCTGGCGTTTCATCGAGGGGCTGCTGCTGCCGCCGATCTTCACGGTCGTGCTTGCCTATGTCGGCGACGAGTGGCCGCCCGCCGAGGTTGCAGGGGTGGCGGGGCTTTACGTCTCTGCATCGAGCCTCGGCGGCTTTTGCGGCCGCCTGGTCCCGGGCATTGTCGGCGATATCGCCGGCTGGCGTTACGCGTTTCTGGCGATTGCGATGATCGGGCTCGCCGGCGCCGTTGTGGTCGCCACGAAACTGCCCAGGGAGAAGCGCTTCGTGCGGTCGGAGGGGTTCCTGGCCTCGGGCCGGCAGATGCTGCGCCATCTTCGCAATCCGCAGCTCATCGCAACCTGCGCCGTCGGCTTTGGCGTGCTGTTCAACTTCGTTGCGATTTTTACCTATGTGAGCTTCCGCCTGGCCGCGCCGCCGTACAATTTCACGCCGTCTCTGCTGGGCGCGGTCTTTTTCACTTACCTGGTCGGCGCCGTAGCGACGCCGTGGACCGGACGGGTCGTCATGCGCTACGGGCGGCGCCCGCTGATGATGTGCGTGCTGTCCGTCTGGCTGGCGGGACTCGCGCTGCTCCTGGCGTCGCCGCTTACCCTGATCCTGATTGGCCTTTCTCTGTGCGCCGGGTGCGGAATGATGTGCCAGGCGACCTCGACGGGCTACGTCACTGCGAGCGCCAGCGAGGGACGCTCATCCGCGATCGGCCTCTACGTCAGCAGCTTCTACGTCGGCGGCAGCGTCGGCGGCGCAGTGGCGGGCGTGCTGTGGAGCGCGGCGGGCTGGTGGGCCGTGGTTGCCTTGTCGGCAGTCGTGGTTGCGATGATGGGGATGGTCGTCATCTTTGTGTGGTCGGCGAAACCGGCGCGAGGGTGAGAGCGGCTCAGGCGCGATCAGCGCTTGCAGCCGGTTCCCGGCACGCGCCCGAACTGTCCCGACGCCCCAATTTTGACTCACACTGCCCGAAATACGAGTGGCCGGGAAAAGCCCGGCCACCACCAACGCTGCAATAATGCGCGTTTCGCTTACGCCTGCGGCTGCGGCTCCATGCCGCCGGCTTCGGGACGCGGGCGCGGCTTGCCGGCCGGAGGCACGGCAGACCCGCGCGAAGCCGCCGGCTCTATGACGGTGTCGCGCCGCGGACGCCGGCCGGCGAGCAGGTCCTTGACCTCATCGCCGCTCAGCGTCTCAAACTCCAGGAGCGCCTCGGCGAGCGTCTCGAAATCTGCGCGCTTCTCGATCAGGATCTTACGTGCCGTCTTCTCTCCATCCTCTATCAGAGCGCGGATCTCGCTGTCGATCAGCTCCGCGGTCTCCTCGGACATGTTGACGGTCTGCGTCACCGAATGGCCGAGAAACACTTCCTGCTCGTTGCCCTGGTAGCGCACGCGGCCGAGCTTGTCCGACATGCCCCATTGCATCACCATGGCGCGTGCGAGCTGTGTCGCGCTCTGGATATCGCCCGTCGCGCCATTCGTGACTTTGTCGGCGCCGAATACGAGTATCTCGGCTTCCCGGCCGCCGAACATCATCGCTAATTTGGAGACGCACCATTCGCGGCTGTGGCTCAGACGATCTCGCTCCGGCAACGACATGGTAAGGCCGAGCGCGCGGCCGCGCGGGATGATCGTCACCTTGTGAAGGGGGTCATGGGCCGGCACATTGAGCCCGACGATCGCATGCCCGGCCTCATGATATGCGGTGAGCTTTTTCTCCTCCTCGGTCATGACCATCGAGCGGCGCTCAGGTCCCATCATGACCTTGTCCTTGGCGTCCTCGAACTCAAGCTGCGTGACCATGCGCTTGTTGCGCCGCGCCGCCATGAGAGCAGCTTCGTTGACGAGGTTGGCGAGGTCGGCGCCCGAGAAACCCGGCGTGCCGCGCGCGACCGTCTTGAGATTGACGTCCGGGGCGAGCGGGACCTTGCGGACATGCACCTTGAGGATCTGTTCGCGGCCGATGATGTCGGGGTTCGGCACCACCACCTGGCGATCGAACCGCCCTGGCCGCAGCAGCGCAGGATCGAGCACGTCGGGGCGGTTGGTGGCGGCGATCAAGATGATGCCCTCGTTCGCCTCGAAACCGTCCATCTCGACCAGCAACTGATTCAGGGTCTGCTCGCGTTCGTCATTGCCGCCGCCCAGGCCGGCGCCGCGGTGGCGGCCGACGGCGTCAATTTCGTCGATAAAGATGATGCACGGCGCGTTTTTCTTGGCCTGCTCGAACATGTCGCGCACGCGGCTTGCGCCGACGCCGACAAACATCTCGACGAAGTCCGAGCCCGAAATCGTAAAGAATGGCACATTGGCTTCGCCCGCGACGGCGCGCGCAATGAGCGTCTTGCCGGTGCCGGGCGGGCCGACAAGAAGCACGCCGCGCGGAATGCGGCCGCCAAGGCGCTGAAATTTGCCCGGATCGCGGAGGAACTCGACGATTTCCTGAAGGTCCTGCTTCGCCTCGTCAACCCCGGCCACATCCTCGAACGTCACGCGTCCGTGAGCCTCGGTCAGAAGCTTTGCGCGCGACTTGCCGAAGCCGAGCGCCTTGCCGCCCGCCCCCTGCATCTGCCGGGAAAGAAATATCCACACGCCGATAAGCGCGATGAAAGGCAGCCAGGAGACCAGCAGCGAAACGAACCACGGCACGTTATCCTGCAAGGGCCGCGCCGTGATGGTGACCTGCTTGTTATAGAGACGCTGCACCAGCGTCGGATCATTGGGCGCATAAGTGTTGAAGCCGCGGCCGTCCGTGTAGGTGCCGTGGATTTCCGGCCCTTGAATCACCACGTCCCGCACCTTGCCCTGGTCCACATCATTGAGGAGCTGCGAGAACGAAATATCTTGCGAGACAGACCGCTGCCCGGGGTTCTGAAACACCGTGAACAGAGCCAGCAACAGCAGAACAATGATCACCCAGAGGGCGAAATTGCGCAGATTGGCATTCATCCAACGACCCTCACGGTGCAAGGCCCGGCGCCGTCACTTGACGCGCCTTCAACGCGACGCGCCTTCACTCGGCTGCTCTTTACGCGGTTTTCCTTTGGCGCCAAAGCCTTCGATGACCGGCACTTAGCGACACGAAATCGCTGCTCCGCCCAACTCCCATCAGCACAATGTAGGCGTGCCGCCTCCCGCTGCCAAGCTAGGCCTATAGCATTTCGGCAAAGATTGCACCCTGGTTGGTGAACAGGGCCGTTCTGCGCCGGCGAAATGGGCCCGGTCACTGGTTGGGCCACGCTTTTTGGCCTCGTGGATGGCGCGCCGGCCGAAAGCCCGCATTGAGCGAAGCGAAATGCGGGACCGGCCGTTCCCCGATGTCGCTGCGCTCCATGCGCGCTGCAGCCCCCATTTATGCCGGGTTATGCCGGGCCCGCGAACGGCGCGCCGGCGCCTGATCAATAACTATGCAATTCCTCTGAAGCGATACCATCGCACCTGCCAGCGTACGGCGGAATCGCGGGGCGCCAGCAGCCAAAGCCTCCCGCAGCGCTTCGCTCATGGCCTCAAGCTTGCCAAACTCGACCGGCCCCTCAGTTCCGATCGCGCCAATTGCCCGGCCGAGCAGCCGAAGCGCAATTTCGGCGGGAAATTCGCTCCATTCGGCGTTGCTGAACGTCAGCTTTCGCGTATCCGCAGCCAGACCTGCTCGCCTTGCCGCCCAATCGACAACCGCCTCATGCGCGGCTTCGCTGCGGCGGACCCGGCTCGCCAGGCGAACGAGGCATTGCGGCGTCAGCCCTTCCTCCGCGAGCGCCGGCATAAGCTTGCGGAGGCGGGATCGCGCGAAACGCGGGTCCAGGTTGCTGGGGTCCTCCGCGTAGGCAATCCCGGCCTCTTGCAACGTGACGATCAGCCGCGCCTTCGGTACGTCGAGCAAGGGCCGAACCACGACTACGGGCTCGGACCGGCTCGACTCTCGCCCGTCGCGCGCGGAGCGAACCGCATTGGCCGCCTGCCGGGAGCCAGCGCTTAGATCGTCAATCGGCACCGTACGCGCCATGCCGCCGAGGCCGGCTAGTCCGCTGCCGCGCGCCATGCGGAACAGCACCGTCTCGGCCTGATCGTCGAGGGTATGGGCGGTCACCACGCAGCGGGCCTTCGCGCGGCGCGCCGCCAGGCGCAGCAGGCGGTAACGCGCCCCCCGTGCCGCCTCCTGAATCGCGCTCTGCGGCTTGGGACCGCTCCATCGCATGGTGCGATGTTCGACGCCAAGCTTTTCAGAAAGGCGCTTTACGGCAGCCGCTTCGTGCCTCGCTTCAGGCCGCAGGCCGTGATCGATCGACACCGCGAGGAGACGGGGCGCCGGCTGCCGTAAAGCGCGCCAGCGCGCCATCAGGTAAAGCAGCGCCGTCGAATCCGGACCGCCGGAAACCGCCAGTACGAGAGCCGGCTCGGCCGCGAGATCTGCGAATAATGCTTCTGCTTCGGCTTTGCCAACAGCTTCGCTAGAGCGCGTTCCAGTCATATTGGCCCATTATTTCGGAGTCATGGCGGGGCTTGTCCCCGTGAGCGCTGACTCAACGCCCACGCGGGCGCTGAAGTTGGGTCCTGCATTCAGGGAAGGTCAATCCAAAGCGAAAACGCTTAAAGTTAGCGCCAATCGGGCTTTTCCCGGCCGTCGACGTCGCTTTCGCTGAAGTTCCGCGGGAAAGACGTGGATCCCCGCGACAAGCGCGGGCATGACCCTTCGGAACTGGCGCCATCGGAGCGCGCTAACAGCGGGCACGCCTTTGTTCCCGCTCGACCGCCTGCTTGAGGCTCGGCGCGGCCCGCGGATATTTGCGACCTACGTCCCCGAAGGCCGCGCAAGCGAGGTCTCTCTCGTTCATCGCAGCGAGCGACTGGCCGAGCCGCAGCAGCGCATCGGGCGCTTTGGGGCTGTTCTCGTATTTTTTTGACAAGGCCACAAATGCAGTGGCGGCATCCTGATAGCTCTGACGCTGGAACAAGCTCTCGCCGAGCCCGAATTGGGCGTCAGGCACGAGCCTGTCAGACGGATATCTGTTCAGAAACTCGCGAAAGGTCTCCTCGGCCTGCGCGTAGTCTCTGTGCCGGAGATAGCCATTGCCGAGATCCAGCAGCTCCCGCGGTGAGGAGGCTGGCGCTGCGGCAACGACCCCGACCGCGGGAGGGTAGAGCGGGGGCGTCGACTCCGGATTTCGCGGCGGCGCACCCGTCGAAAACCGTCCGGGGTCCGCGCCTGGATATGGCCCCGCACCCGCGCCGTAGGGCGCCGGCTCTGCGCCATATCCTCGGGAGGAGGTCATGGGCGGCGGCTGAGGGGGAATGGAACCCAGCACGCGGGGTGCGCCAGGAGCGTTGGGGTTTGCCGCCGGATCGAACGCATCCGAACGCCGTCCGCCGGGTGCGCCGGGTTGGTAGAGCGGCGCCGGTTGAGGGGGGATCGAACCCAGTGCACGAGGCGCTCCAGGAGCAGTGGGGGTGGCCTCAGGATCGAACGCATCCGAACGCCGTCCGCCAGGGGTGCCGGTCTGGTACGCCGGAGCCGCGCCGGCCGGCCCGCGCGAGCCGCCGCGAGCGCCCGGCTCCCCTGCCCGCAATTCGTTGAGCGCGGCTTCGAGTTGCTGATTGCGGTATTGCATCTGCTCGATCTCACCCGTCAATTGACGGATTTGATTCTCCAAACGATCGATCCTGACCAGAAGCTCCGCGGTGCCGGCTTGCGCAAATGCGGTCGTCGGGATCGCGATCACACAAGCGGCGACAGCGGCGAAAGCGACACGGTTCGACATCGTTCGCCTCGACGAGGACGAGCAGAACGCTGCCAACAATAGCCGCGGCTGCGTCGAAATTGTGACTTCCATGCCCGGGGGCCACGATAACCTATGCCCGCCCGAAAACACGGCAGCGCGCGCCCATCTGGGCCGGCTGGCCCCTCGCGGAACCCCGGCGTCTCGCCCTATCCAGGAAATCCGCTTCAGGAAGGAAGGGCCGGCGCGGCGCCGCTGTCACCGGCAGGGAGCGAAATCATGAGCTCGCGTTGAGCACCGTCACGGCGCGACGATTCTGCGACCAACACGAGATGTCGTCGCACACGGCGACCGGACGCTCCTTGCCATAAGAGATCGTGCGCATTCGCGCCGGCTCAATACCGCGCGATGCAAGATAGTTGCGCACCGTCTCGGCGCGCCGCGCCCCCAGAGCGAAATTGTACTCTCGGGTGCCGCGTTCGTCCGCGTGGCCCTCGATCGTGAACGCATAGCGATTATATCGGGTCAGCCATTGCGCCTGCTTATCGAGGGTGGCGCGCGCCTGCATCGTCAGATCGGACGAGTCGGTTTCGAAGAAGACCCGATCGCCCACATTCACCACGAAATCCTGCTGGCTGCCGGGCACGGCGGCGCCGCCAACCGCTCCTGCTGCGAATTCGTTCGCCTTGTTGGCGCAGGCGGCTGCGCTAAGCGCTGCCAGCAACGCAAAGGCAAATCTGGCGGTGCGAGCGGGGCGCATGACATTCGGCACGCGTTTACTCCTTCTGGCTATTGGCGGCGGCCCCCTCCCTGCGGTCCCGCCCCTCCCTGACCTTCCCCGCAAGCCGGGAAGGTCAGGGAGGGGGAGCGTAGGAGGGAGCGGCCCTGGTCGTGATCCTCGATTTAGCAGGGCGTTCGTTAAGCGAAGGTTTGTCAACCTTGACGTTGTCTTGCTGCCCTCCCCTCACATCCCCGATTCGCAGGAAACCGATCCGAATGGTTACTGAAGCATCAATGGGGCGATGGTTAGGCTTGCCGCCGCGTTCCGCTCACGCCAGCAGCGGCGACCAGGCCGGATCGGAGGCATAGCTGGGCGTCGGCACCCTTTGTTCGTTGCGGCCGGTGATGTCGATTGTGTAGAGCGACGGCCCTGTGTTGCCGCCCGCGTCGCGGAAGAACATCAGGACCCGGCCGTTGGGGGCGAAGGTCGGCCCTTCATTGTGGAAGCCTTCGGTCAGAATGCGCTCGCCTCGCCCGTCAACCCCCATGACGCCGATCGCAAAGGCGCCCTGGCCCTGCCTGGTGAACGCGATGAGATCGCCGCGCGGCGACCACACCGGGGTCGAATATGAATAGGGCCCTTCCGCAAAGCTGATGCGCTGCGCCGGCCCGCCGCCGGCAGACATGATGTAGATCTGCGGGCGCCCGCCGCGGTCGGACTCAAAGCATATCCGGCTGCCGTCGGGGGAGTAGCACGGCGCGGTATCGATCGCGGCGGTGTCGGTGAGCCGCGTCGTCGCCTTGGAGCGCAGATCCATCACGAACAGGTTCGAATTGCCCCCCTGCTGCAGGCTCATGATCACGCGCTGACCGTCCGGGCTGAAACGCGGCGAGAATGTCATGCCCGGGAAGTTGCCGACGATTTCGCGCTGCTGCGTTTCGGTATTGAACAGGTAGACCCGCGGCTCGCCCTGACTGAACGACATATAGGTGATTTCCTGGGTCGACGGCGAGAAGCGCGGCGTGACGACGAGAGCGCTGCCATTGGTGAGATAGCGGACGCCGAAGCCGTCCTGATCCATGATGGCGAGGCGCTTGACGCGACGATCTTTGGGACCAGTCTCGTCTATGAACACGATGCGGCTGTCGAAATAGCCCTTCTCGCCGGTGAGCCGCTCGTAGATCTGGTCCGATATGATGTGAGCGATGCGGCGGAAATTGTCCGGCGTGCTGAAAAATTGCTGGCCGGCGAGCTGAGTGCCGGCAAACACGTCCCACAGCCGGAACTCCGCCCTGATGCGGCCGTCCGGCTGGCGGGTGACGCGCCCGGTCACCAGCGCCTGGGCGTTGATGGCGCGCCAATCCGCATAACGGGGCGCAACATCCGTGTCGGTAATCCGCTCGATGAATGCGGCTGGATCGATGGGAGCGAACAGGCCGCTGCGCCTGAGATTCGCGGTGATGATCTGGGAGATGGCGCGCGCCGCTTGCCCGTCGGAC
Organism: Hyphomicrobiales bacterium; assembly: GCA_021323775.1. Taxonomy (GTDB): domain Bacteria; phylum Pseudomonadota; class Alphaproteobacteria; order Rhizobiales; family Xanthobacteraceae; genus JAJPKK01. The sequence goes on along the minus strand of JAJPKK010000101.1, from coordinate 5,946 downwards.
GGGCTGCCGGCGAGGAAATCGGGGAGCGCGATGGGCAGCGGCTGCACGTTGCCCTGGTTGAGATCGAAGCGGAGCACCGCTCGCGCCTCGTCGCCGCCAAGTCCCGCAAGGGCGCCCACCCCGGCTGCGGCCCCGAGCAGGACGGCGCGGCGGCGCGTCATCGGCGCCTGGCTGCGTCGGCCCTCTCGCGAGCGCCGGTTCAGGTCGGAAGCGGGGATGAGATCGGAAGTGCCGCATTGATCGTGCATGGCGAAATCACCTGTTTTTCATTTTTCCCAACCTTTCCTGCCCTTCCGGGAGGGAAGGGCAGGGGCTCGCGGGAAGGTAAAGCAGGCAGGGGCGCATCAGCCGCGGAACATATCGATGGGATCGAAGTTGACCTCGATTTCCTGCCATGCCTCGTATTTCGAGGCCGGAAGGCGAAACGGCTGACAGCGGCGCACCGCCCTGGTCGCAGCTTCGGCAGCGATCTGAAACAGCGCATTTCTTCCGCGATTGACGACGATCGGCTCGCCCAGGAGCGAGCCGTCCCGATTGAGGGAGAACCGCACGGTGACCACCAGGTCCTTCGCCTCCACAACGCCCACCGGCGGGTTCCAGCAACTGTAGAGCTGAGCTCTCAATCTCGCGATTTCATCCTGCGACAATTGCAGCGCCGTTCCGGTCGTTGCGCCGAGCGAGGGCGTCGGATTGACCATCGTGCCGGTGACGGCCTGACGCTGCGGCGCGCGCTTGTCCAGCAGGGCTGTCTCGATGCGATCGAGATCGGACTTCACCTCTTCGCGTTTCCTCGCCTCCTCGCGTCTGCGCGCTTCCTCGCGCTTTCTCGCCTCTTCGCGTTTCTTGGCTTCTTCGAGCTTCTTCGCTTCTTCCTTCCTCTTTGCCTCCTCGCGCGCAAGGGCTTCGGCAATCGGATCAGGCTCGGGCTTCGGGTCTGCGGCCGGGGGCTGCGACGCAGCGGGCTGGGGCTCCGGCGGCCTGGATTGCGGCGGCTTCGGCTCGGGAGGCTTGATGTCGGGCGGCTGCGGCGCAGGCGGCTCTGCGGCCGTCATCTGCACCTCCGGTTTGGTGGTGACCTTCTCCACCGGATCCTTCGGCGGCTCCTTCACCTCGCCGATCTTGTCAACGACCGGCGCCGGCTTGGCGACCTGCTGCGCCGTCCTTATCCCGGCAGTGAGCTGGTTGAACTCGCTTTCCGAAATCACATCGGCCATGACCGAGTCAATCGGCGGCGCCTCGAACGGCTTGGCCGAGAATGAAACCAGCCCCCACCCCAGAACAAGGGCATGTCCGATCGCCGATATGGTGTAACCGGTTCTCATCGCATGCGGTGGTCCAAAGCCCTCATCGCGCCTGTTCGACCTCGGTGACAAGGGCCACTCGCCGGAATCCGGCCGACGACAGCCGCCCCATAACCCGCATGACCGTGCCGTAATCCACCTTACGATCGCCGCGCACGTAAATGCGCTCGTCATACCCGCCGCGCGCGTCGGTCACGGCCTTGAGCTTGGGAACGAGATCATCGATTGGAATCTCGCTGTTTTGTAGAAAAACCTGGCCTTGCAGGTTGACCGACAACGTCAGCGGTTCACGGTCCTGGTCAAGGCTCTTGGCCCGGGTTTGCGGCAAGTCGATCGGCACCCCCACGGTCAGCAGCGGCGCCGACACCATGAAGATGATAAGCAGAACCAGCATCACGTCCACCATGGGGGTGACGTTGATCTCGCTCATCACGGCCCTGCGCCGATGCCGTCGTCGGCCGACCGGACCGGCGGGGGCTGTTCCTCCGATTCCCATCTTGCCCCTCAGCTCATGCGCGCTCGTCGATCTGCCGTGACAAAATGGCGGCGAACTCGTCCGCAAAACCCTCCAGGCGCTGCGCCTGCTTGTTCACTTCGGAACTGAACTTGTTGTAGAAAATGGTCGCCGGTATGGCCGCGACGAGCCCGATCGCGGTGGCGAAAAGCGCCTCCGCAATACCCGGCGCAACGACTGCGAGCGACGTATTTTTTGACGCCGCAATCGACTGAAAGCTCGTCATGATGCCCCACACCGTGCCGAACAGGCCGATGAATGGCCCGGCCGATCCGACCGTGGCGAGCACGAGGAGCCTGCGCTCGAGACGTTCGATTTCGCGCATAATGGTGACATCCATGACCTTCTCGATGCGCATTTGCAGGCCGGCGAATGAACGCGGCCCCCCTTCGAAGCTGCGCTTCCACTCTCGCATGGCGGCAACGAACAGCGCAGCCATGGAGTGAGCAGGCCGCGATGACACCATTCGGTAGAGTTCTTCCAGCGATTGGCCTGACCAGAAGGTCTGCTCGAATCCATCCATCGCCCTGCTGGTGCGCGCGTAAAGGATGAGCTTGTCGATCGCTATCGCCCACACCCATACGGAACACGCCATGAGGCCGATCATCACGGACTTGACGATCCAGTGCGCCTGCCAGAACAGGGTGAAAATGGAAAGATCCGCCGGCGCCACATCGGGTGGGATCATGGGTCATCCTCTCGGCTCGATAGCCACAGCGAGCCCGGCAGGCGCCACGGCGCGGACCTTCATACCGGGCCATCCCTCTACCGGGGCATCCCGTTTCCTGCCCTCCACCGCGTCCGGCGGCGGGAGGAGGCGGCCTGCGAGGTCTCGCGCAAGATCGATGAGCCGCTGTCGGCGATTTACGAAATTCCCCGCGGAAAAATGTCCAATCTTTGGCGTGGCGTCAGCCGGTGACCGCCCCAGCCATAACGCCGCATCCGTGGTTAACAACGCCTTAGCGCGGATGCAAGAATGCCCTACGGAGGCCATCGGGGGCGGATGGTCGCACCGCAAAACGCGCCGCTCCGAGACGAAAAAAAACCACCCGCATTGGCGCGGGCGGCTTCTCTTCATAATCTTGTCTAATCTTCCGTAGGATGGCGGCGAAAGCCACCCCAAGGACTTGCGGAGCCGCCTCCCCAGAGTTCCGGCGGACCCCGGCTATTGCGGTTGCGACGGCGATTCCGGCGGGCGATTCGGCTCTGGCGGCCGGTTGCGGCGTTCCGCCATGAATTGGTCGAACTCGGCCTTGTCCTTTGCGTGCCGGAGCCGGTCAAGGAAGTCGCGGAACTCGCGCTGCTCCTCCTCGAGCCGCCGCAGCGTCTCGGCCCGATATTCGTCAAACGCGCGATTGCCGCTGGACCGAGGATGGCCCCACCAATCGCACCCAGCGCTCATTCTTCCGCGCATGCGCTCCATCTTATCCTGCATGCGCTCCATCTTGCGCTGCCAGCGATCCATACCATGGTAGTAGTTCCAGCAACTCATTCGTCCGCTCCCGATGATGAACGCCAGCGTCGCAAGGCCTAGCGGCCACCAAAACCAGAACCCAAGGATCATGAGGGCGATCCAGGCGGGCCTTCCTAATTCGTCGAGCTTTGCAACGATGGGCATGACAGCCTCGCGATTGTGATTGGGGTAGCTCTTGGTGATAGGTGGTGGTCTCAGGTGTGAATGTTAATCACATTTACATAAATACGGGACCGCCCTCTCGCTGTCAAGGCCCTGAGCCGGAGCGGACGGTAGGGTGGGCAAAGGCGCGTCGATGGCCCTGCGGCTTGCACGGGCTGGCCTGCGCCTTTGCCCACGCTGTGTGGCCTCGCCTCGCCATCGCACATCGGCTGTTGCCGACGTGCATCTTAAAGAGCCCGATCCCGGGTAAACCCGAGATCGGTGGGCAAAGGCGAGACAGGCCCAAGAAACCTAAGAAGGCCCTCGCAGGCGCCTTTGCCCACCCTACCGGATCGAACTTCAGGTCACGGCCGGATCACTGGGCAGGCCGAGTCCCCGCAAATATACGAGCACTCCCGCCTCAAGCAGCTCATCGGGCGACATCGGAACCTTGCGCCGGCCGGCATCGCCGCGCCCGAACAGCGAGGCGATGCCATGCGCCATGGCCCACACATGCAAGGCCACCATCAGGGCCGGAGGACGGCCTTGAGGGGGAAGCTGCGCCACCAGCCGCTCAGCGGCGGTGCGAATCACACCGAACGCGCCCTCCCCTGCGGCTCGCAGCTCTTGGTTGTCATCGAGCGGGACGCCGGCCTCGAACATGGCGGAATAATAGGCAGGCTCGGTCCGGGCGAACTCGAGATAAGCGCGCCCCATGCGCTCGAAGGCCGCGAGAGGTTCGGGCTGGCCATCGTCCCAGGCGCGCGCCAGCGCTGCTTCGAACAAGCCGAAGCCGCGTAACGCCACATTGGCGAGCAGTTCATCGCGGTCGCGGAAATGCCGGTAAGGCGCCGCCGGGCTGACGCCGGCGAATCGCGCCGCCTCCGCAAAAGTGACGCCCGAGGGCCCCTTGCGGGCGATCAGATCGAGCGCCGCACGGATCAGCGTCTCCTTGAGATTGCCGTGATGGTAGCCGCGGGGGGGCGGCCCGTCGTCCTGATTCCATTTCATGTTAAAAATATTTACATCGGCGGCGTTGCGACGTCGACCCGTCTCTTCGACGAGGCAACGCGCCGGGCTCGGAACAATCGGCGCAATCCTGAGGCTTTTCGGCGAAAATAATGGCTTCAAGCCATTGCAATGGGTGCAGCGAACTTCCCCCTCCCCCCTGCGGGGCCGCTTGCGGGGGAGGGTTGGCGAGGGGTGCCGCGCGAGTCAGTGCCGTGGATCAGGCCCCCCTCCCTAACCCTCCCCCGCAAGCGGAAGGACCACGAGTGGCGCGTAACCACTTTTCGATAGGTTCGCTACGTGTCCGGGCGCCGCACCGAAGCGTGGAGCCAGTCCGCTTGCATGGCGGCGCGCAGCGGCTTGGGGATCGGCCGCGCCCGGCCGCCCGACACGAAGGCGACGCGGACATGGGCTTCGACCAGCACGTCGGCCTCGCGCATCACCTTTTGCCGCAACGTCATGGATGCGCCCTTCACCTCTTCCGCCTCGGTCACGACGACGAGAATGTCATCCATGCGGGCGGGCTTGAGGAATTCGATCGCCATCGACCGCACCACGAATGCAAATCCCGGCGCCTCCTGTTCGGCGGCCTCGAACAGCGCGCGCTGATCGGCGCCGATCAGGCGCAGGTAGTTGGTCCGCCCGCGCTCCATGAAGCGCAAGTAGTTCGCGTGATAGACGATGCCGGTGAAATCCGTGTCCTCGTAGTAGACGCGCACCGCCATTTCGTGGCGGCCGTCGCGGATTTCGCCGTCAAGACTAAATGCTGTCACTCGCGCCTTCCTCCGGGTCCGCAAACAGGCCGAACTGCGCGGGAGACCGGTGCGGCTCGGCGAGACCGAGATGCCGGAACGCGTGGCCGGTGAGCAGCCGGCCGCGCGGCGTGCGCTGGATGAAGCCGCGCTGAAGAAGGTACGGCTCGATGATCTCCTCGATGGCGTCGCGCGGCTCCGACAGCGCCGCCGCGATGGTCTCGATGCCGACCGGACCGCCGCCGTAGTTCACCGCGATCGTCGTCAGGTAGCGCCGGTCCATGGCGTCGAGCCCCGTCGCGTCGACTTCGAGCGCGGTGAGCGCACGATCCGCCACTTCCCGATCGATCGCGTCTGCCTTGCCGACCAGGGCGAAATCCCGCACCCGCCGCAGCAGCCGGCCGGCGATGCGCGGCGTGCCGCGGGCGCGGCGGGCAATCTCGTTGCCGCCGTCGGGGGTGATGCCGATGCCGAGCACGCGGGCGCCGCGATTGACGATCCGCTCAAGCTCGGCCTCGGTATAGAAATTGAGCCGGATGGGAATGCCGAAGCGGTCCCGCAGCGGGTTGGTGAGGAGGCCCGCCCGCGTGGTGGCGCCGACGAGCGTAAACTTTGCAAGATCGATCTTGACCGAGCGGGCTGCCGGCCCCTGGCCGATGATGAGATCAAGCTGGAAATCCTCCATGGCCGGATAGAGGATTTCTTCCACCGCCGGATTGAGGCGGTGGATCTCGTCAATGAACAGCACGTCGCGTT
>JAJPKK010000247.1 GCA_021323775.1 Hyphomicrobiales bacterium | reverse complement strand
CCGGGCGTGGCCCGACCTGCAGCGCATGAAACTTCTGCTACCCGGTGGCGCGGTCCTGCCGGGTAAGTTTCCTCCTAGTTTTCCACCGGGCGTGGCCCGACCTGCAGCGCATGAAACTTCTGCTACCCGGTGGCGCGGTCCTGCCGGGTAAGTTTCCTCCTAGGCGTATTTTGCGACCGGTTATTGCATGCATAATACCGCATAAAGTCCATGTTGATCAAAAGCAGGACGGTTCACCCGCAGCCTGTATACATTATCCAACGCTCTGCGGGCGGATCAGCCTTTGTTACCATTTCTTCATATGGGTGTTAGGAATTTTTCTGAAGCTTGATCCTCAGACAGGTTTCGACTCGCCGCGTTAGCCGCATTATCGATCGGCGAAGCGACCAGGGTTCGCCCTGCAAACGAATGAGAGGAGATCACGATGACAGTTACGGCGGTCAACGGCGCCAATGGCAGCCAGGCGACGACCAATGCGGCCAGCAACGCCGCCAGCAACAGCACGACCAACGCCAACAACACCAACCAGGCCCAGCAGTTCGCGCAAGCGATGCAGAATGCGAAGGGGGCGCAGAACGCGTCCGCGCCAGGAACCGGATCGCCTGAAAGCGCGCAGAACGGCGCCGCCGCGGCCCAGGATCTTCTCAACCCGAACAATCCCTACTTCAACAATCCACAACTCACGAAGTACGATCCTTCCTATAACCCCGAGACAGCCAAGGCGCAGGCCTTCGCGGCAACCCTCTACAATTACGAGCAGAAGGGCGACAGCGCGGACATCGCACAGTTCCTCAACACCCTCGGTCCTGACCAGGCTGCCAAGTTCTTTGCCGAGGCCGGCAATCTGCAAGGTTCGCAGGTGACCGACAACGGCGTGGTCTTTGCCCAGAATCAGGGAAGCCTTGACCAGGTGCTTGGGAAGGCGCTTGTTTCCCCTGGCGTCAACCTCGGGGACGCCACCCAATCGGGGACCCTTGCCAACAGCCTTGTCCAGCAGGCGACGCAGTCGGGAAGCAGCGCTTTGTCGATTGCGGGGATTCTCAATCAAGCCGGGACCAGCCCGCAGGCGGAGGCGCTGAAAAACCAATTCCTCGGCCAGATCGTGGTCGACGGAAAAGCCCTGGGGAATCCGACCACTGATTCTGCTTTTTATGACCGGGCCAGCTACGCGCAAGCGGCCCTCACAGTCATCAATGGCGATCCGGCGCTGCTCAGCGCGTACCAGAATGAAGGCGTCATGGAGCAGCAACATGGCGTGGTCCCAACCTATCAACAGCTCCAGCAGAATGCAGGCTTTAATCCCTTAAATCCCTCGGGGAGCTATCAAGCGGGGTTTACGGCCGGACAGCACATAGGTCTGAATATTTACGGTCAGCCTTCGACTTTCGCTTTTATGGGAGACATCAACAATCACCTCAACGATGCTCAATGGCTGGCCGGATATTTTCAAGGACTGGGGCCGCAGGCGACGACGTCTCTGATCGATCGCGCGCTCAATTCGTTTGATGGCGGACAACCCGGTTGGGATAAGACCATTGCCCAGGCGCTTGGCGCAGCGGCGCCTTTCCTTCCGCCGAGCTTTGAGCAGGCTCTCGGCCAGTCTGCCGGCACGCCGGGCATTACGGCTTCGCTTCGGCTTGACGACGTGCTCCACAATTTGGATCCGAGTCAGAACTACGATCTTTTGACAAACGTGGGAAAAGGTTACCTGTCTGCGGCGGCGACACAACAGGGAGACCAGAAGAGCATCTCCAACGCGATGGCGGCCGACGCCTTCAGCCTGGCCGCATTGGATAACCCTGCCGGAAGGCAGGAGGTGATGAATTATCTGGCGGGCCAGCAGCAGGCAAACCCGAACTTCCTGCACGATTTCGGGTACCAGGCCGTGCAGGGCATGGCGCTGCTTGCGGGGCCGAATGAATTGTCCAGTCCGGTTGCCATCCAGGGCATTTCACCGTTGATGATCGCGCTCAACCAGCAATCGGCAGGGAGCGCGGGCAATCAAATGGCCCTGCAAATGTTTTATGGAGCTACCGATTATCTGTTCGGTTCTTCAAGCAACCCCAACGTCTCACAACAGGTAAAAGGGACGCTGCCGCTCATTCAGGAGGAAGGACTCCTCGGCAGCCACACCGTCTTTGTCAATGGTCAGGCGGTTCAGGAGAACCTTGGCCTTCGCACGGCTCTCATGGATGTTTTCTACAACAATGCTCCCCAGATTCTGCACCAATGGGAAGGGAACAACCAGATCGGCGGCCTTGGAACCAACGGACAAATCCAGTTGGAGCGATTTACCGCCTTTGAGCTGTCGTCTCAGGGCGATCCCTCAGTAGCACAGAATAATTTGGATGCGATGTTCAATGTCGCGGAGCGCTTCGCATTTTATTCATTGGGAAAAACGAACGACCCGGCCATAACGAGTTTGGTGGGGGCCAATGGATCGGGGAGATGGGCGGCGAACATGGCCGGCTGGATTCTGGGCTCGATCGCTAATGAAGGAAATCTCGCGGCTCAGGACTTGAACCAATCCGCCCAGGCCCGGGCGCAGGCGCAGCAGTTCCAGGAGCGGGTTGCTTTCGACTGGCTTGGCTTGGGATTGGATCTCGTCGGACTCGGGAGCATTGGAGGGGTGTTGGGGGGCATGTTGGGCAATGCGAGCCCGATAGTCAGCAAACTTGCGTTGTGGACGAATAACTTCAAGACAGGCATCGGGAGTTTGACGAGCCTGCCTCGGGACTGGACATTTATCCAATCGGACACCGCTCTCGGCCAAGGTCCGGCGATCGACACTCTGCCGCAACAGGATCAAGATCAGATCAGAACCGCACTGAGGCAGGCCGGGGTCCAGAATGTCGGCGTTGATCAGGTTATGACGATGCTGGAGGGCGTCTACTCTCACTATAACCTGCCTGATTACAAGGACGAAATCGACACTCAATTTGGTGTTGCGGGCGGCACCGATCTTTCCTTCGCCATGGCCCCATACATGAATGCTCTCTACGGCGGCGGCGGCGCAGGCAACATGGTGTCATTGTCTCAATGGGTGGAGAATCCTGTTGCGTGAGGCATCCCCTCGGCGAAAATGTGATTGCGGCCAAGAAGGGCGTCGAGGTTTCCCGCAACGCGGACCTCGACGGCCCTCTGCGACCCTGCCCTTAACGCAGGGTGCGCCAATGGTCAGCCGTGATGGCGCATCGTCCCGTCGGGCCGGAGGCGGCGGTATCAAGCCGCAGATTTCCTGCCCAACCTGACTCTCCCCGCAATCACGAGCCGAACCCCCCGCGCCGCCGCCCGCGGCTTGGCGGCGCGGGTTTTTCGCTTTTCGCCAGAGGTTCGGTGCCAGAGGCTCGCTTAGAGACGGACGGCACAACCCGGCAAAGCTCGCCGCCATCGACATCGCGCCGCTCGAAATCTCGAAGCGCCGCCGGAATCGGCCGCCGCTGCGAATGACAGATCCGCGCAAGGGGCTGGGATGGCTGCTATGCGCAAAGCTGGCCGCCGATTGTGAAATTCCGGTTTGGTTCGAGCCGGCAAGCCCCTAGATATGTCTCCCGCACGCGCGGGATCGCAAATAGAGGAAACGCCGTCCATGACCACCCTTGGAGCCGCAACGCCACGCATGAGCTGGCGCACGCCGGGCGTGATCATCGTGTGCGGTTGCCTGATGGCGATTCTCTCGTTCGGGCCGCGTTCCGCGCTCGGCTTTTTCCTGACGCCGATGTCCCAGGACAATGGCTGGGGCCGCGACGTGTTTTCGCTGGCGCTCGCCGTGCAGAACCTGCTGTGGGGCGCGGCGCAGCCCTTCGCCGGCGCGATCGCCGACCGCTACGGCGCGCTGCGCGTGCTCGCAGGCGGCGCCCTCATGTATGTCCTCGGGCTGGCGCTGATGGCCCACAGCCAGTCGCCCGCGATGCTGGAGCTGTCGGCCGGCGTATTGCTGGGCTTCGGGCTTTCGGGATGCTCGTTCAACGTCGTGCTGGCGGCGTTCGGCAAGCTGTTGCCCGAAGGGTGGCGTTCGCTCGCATTCGGGGCCGGGACGGCCGCCGGCTCGTTCGGCCAGTTCCTGTTCTCGCCGCTCGCCGTCGCCTTGAAGGATGCCTACGGGTGGCAGAGTGCGCTGATGATCTTTGCCGGCCTGTGCCTGGTGATGCTGCCGCTGTCGCTCGCGCTCGCGACCGAGCGCAATGTCGCCGCGCCCGGCGCGGCGGCGTCGCAATCGCTCAAGCAAGCCGTCTCGGAGGCGCTCGGGCACCGCTCCTATATGCTGCTCGTGCTCGGCTTCTTCACCTGCGGCTTCCAGCTTGCCTTCATCACGGTGCACATGCCGGCCTATCTTGCGGACCAGGGCCTTTCCGCCTCCGTCGGCGGCTGGACCATCGCGATCATCGGCCTGTTCAACATCGTCGGCTCGCTGTCGTCGGGCTGGCTCGGCGCGCGGCTGCCCAAGCGGTACATCCTTTCGGTGATCTATCTGATCCGCGCGCTCGCCGTGCTGGCCTTCATCTCGTTCCCGGTGACCCCCGCGAGCGCCATCCTGTTCGGCGCTGTGATGGGGCTCATGTGGCTGTCGACCGTGCCGCCCACCAACGGACTGATCGCCATGATGTTCGGCACGCGCTGGCTCGCCATGCTGGCCGGCTTTGCCTTCTTCAGCCACCAGGTCGGCGGCTTCCTCGGCGTCTGGATCGGCGGCCTCGCATATGAGCGCACTGGCTCCTACGACGTCGTGTGGTGGCTGTCGATCCTGTTCGGGGTCCTGTCGGCGCTGGTCAACCTGCCCATCATCGAAAAGCCGGTCCAGCGGATCGCGGAAGCGAGGGCGATGTAGGGCGACCCTTGGGGTCGCCCATGGGCTGGAGGTACATCGATCGAAAGCCCGGCGCGCCGGGCCTTCGACGATGCGAACCCCAAGGAAGGCGCGGGCATGGGGCGTTCGGCAGCCCGATCAGGGCCCACCCGGTCCGCAAAACAGGGGCGACCACAAGACAGCGGTCCGGTCGAAACGAAACCCCCGCTGGAATTTTCCAGGTCCGGCTGATACAGCCGGGCCATGAACGAGGTTTCCGGGCCTCCACCACCGGACATATCCGTCGTGCTGGCGACCTATAACCGCCGGCACAGCCTGCCGCGCGCCGTCGCGAGCGTGCTGGCGCAGGATGATGTTCGCTTCGAGCTGATCGTGGTGGACGACGCCTCGCGCGACGGCACGGCCGAATATCTGGCGACGCTCCGCGACCCGCGCATTCGCACGATCGCGGCCGAACGCAACGGCGGCCCCAGCGCGGCGCGCAATCTCGGCCTCAAGGCGGCGCGCGCCGGCATTGTGGCCTTGCTCGACAGCGACGACGCTTACCGGCCCGGTCGCCTCGCGGCTCCGCTCGCGGCCTTCGCGGCCGACGCCGGCCTCGTCTGCACCTTAAGCTCCGCGATCCGGCATGATCGCAAGCGGACCCGCGAGGCGCGCATTCCGGAGGTCCGCCTTGCCGCCCCGGCGTTCGAGTGGGCGCTGATCTGCGATCTTATTCCGGTCGAAGCGACCAGCATCACGGTGCGGCGCGACGCGGCGCTCGCGGCCGGCGGGTTCTGCGAGCGGCTGCGGCTCACCGAGGACCGTGAATTCCTGATCCGGCTTGCCCGGCACGGCGGGGCGCGGCTCTTGTCCGAGCCGCTGTGGGAGAAGTTCTGGGGCGACGATAATCTTTCCAACGATTGGGCAAAGGCGGCGAGCGGGCTCATCGCCTATGCGCGCGAACGCCCCGAGATCGCCGGGCGCTACCGCAAGATCGGCGCATATCTTGCGACCAAGGCGCTGATCGCCGATCTGAGGCTTCACCTGTGGCGCGCCTTTTGGCGCGATATTACGTCATTGCATGCGGCCGGGCTCGTCGACTTTGATGTGTGGCGCCTCTTCCGCGATCATCGCGAAGTGCGGCGCTATCGGCGCACGATGTCGAGGGCGGAAGGACTTGCGAAGCTCACCGGGCCGCCGACGGAGTGGAGGTGATCGCAGGACGGGTTTCGTTCCGCTCAACCATCATAACCTTATCAGGCATTATCCGGCATACGTGAAGGGAGACTCCGCTTGGCGACATTCAAGGCGATCGTCATCACCAAGACGGAAAGCGGCACAGCGGCCGCGCTCACCGATTTCGACGAGCAGGACCTGATGGAGGGCGACGTCACGCTGCGGCCCGAATGGTCGACGGTGAACTACAAGGACGGCCTTGCGATCACCGGCAAGGCTCCCGTGGTGCGGCGGTTTCCCATGATAGCGGGGGTCGATGCCGCCGCGACCGTGGAAGCGTCGTCCCACCCGGCATGGAAGCCCGGCGATAAGGTTCTGCTCAACGGCTGGGGATGCGGCGAAACCCATCTCGGCATGTATGCCGGGAAGGCAAGGGTGAAGGGCGACTGGCTGGTGGCGCTGCCGCCTCCTCTGAGCGGGCGCGACGCCATGGCGATCGGCAGCGCCGGCTATACCGCGATGCTCTGCGTGATGGCCCTTGAACGGGCGGGAATCGGGCCGGGCAGCGGCCAGGTGATCGTCACGGGCGCCGCCGGCGGCGTCGGCTCGGTCGCGGTCGCGCTTCTCTCCAAGCTCGGCTACGAGGTTTCGGCCTCGACCGGCCGCCTCGCCGAGACGGATTATCTCAAGGAGCTTGGGGCGACCGAGGTGATTGCCCGCGCCGAACTCGCCGGCCCTGCGCGTCCTCTCGCCAGGGAGCGCTGGGCGGGCGGAATCGACACGGTCGGATCGACGACGCTCGCCAACGTGCTGTCGATGACCCGGCGCAGCGGCGCGGTGGCCGCCTGCGGCAACGCAGGCGGCATGGATCTGCCGGCGTCGGTTGCCCCCTTCATCCTGCGCGGCGTGTCCCTGTTAGGAATAGACTCCGTGATGGCGCCGCTGGCGGTGCGCGAAGAAGCCTGGCAGCGTCTCGCCACTGATCTCGACCGGCAAAAATTGGCCAAAATGATTGAAGAAATTGACCTCGTCGACGTTATCCCGGCGGGAAAAAAAATCGTCGAGGGTGCCGTCCGGGGTCGACTCGTGGTCAGGATTCGGTAAATTCGTTCAGTGTTTATTCACCAAATCCTAATCATGCTCACCTCTGAGCGTGTGCGGGTCAGGCGTAACGGGGCCAGTTGGGACAGGTTAACGGAAACAGGCCATCGAAAGTGGAGTTGGGGCGCATGTTGGGGCGCAGCATCATTGTCGTCGCGGGCATTGTGGCGGCCATGCCGGCGTGGGCGGGCGAACTTAAGCCCGAAGAAGCCAAGCGCTTTATTGCCGGCAAGTATTTCAGCTACACCTGCTTCGAAGGCACGACGGGGGCCGGCCGGATCAATGCTGACGGGTCAGTCGTCGGCACCATCCAGGTTCGCGGCAGCGGACCTGCGCGCCTGATCGCCTTGCCGACCGGCACCATCCAGGTGCGGGCCGATTCCATCTGCGCGTCGCTGCGCGGGATGCTGTTCCAGCCGTGCTTCAACGTTTACCAGACCGATGCCAAGAGCTTCCGCGGCTCGATCGCCGGCCTCGGCTTCGCGTATTGCGATTTCACCCGGCGTAATCCGAAGCTGGAGGTTTCCGCAACCCATCCGGCCCACGCACGACCTCTGATCGATTGGGACACGCTGCGCACGTCTGTCGAGGAATAGCGCCGCCGCTCACCCTGGCATGCGGATCACCAATTAAGGGGCAGCGCAGTCGGGAAACTTGCGCGCCTTTTTCGTGCAGGCCACACCCCGACAGCCGGCCAAAGCATTTGCTGTGTTCCTCACAAGCCTCTGCGTAGGGGACAAATCCCATTGGGCGCGCAATGCCGTCTCTCTCGCCGCTCGGAGAGGTGCGCGGCGCTCACGGCATATGCATGAGACTGCTGCCGAACCAGCTGCCGATGAAAAAGCACGCGACCCCGATGACCGCTCCTCCCGCAAGGCACGGCGCGGAAATGAGTTTGAGCAACGGCCGCGCGTGGAGAAAGCGCAGGGTCATGAGGCCGGCGGCCGCGACGGCGAAGAGGACGACCAGGGGATGAGCGAGCGCGCCGTTGCCAAACGGCCGTTCGTCGGCATAAGCCCCAAATCCCAAGCCGCCGACCGCCATCAGCCCAAACCACCACGTCAACAGATGCGGCGACACCGGCACCGGCGGCGGACCGCCGTGGCGCTCAGGTTTCAGGGGATCGATGCGCGGGTTATCGGACATTGGGTTTGAAGCGATTGCGATGCTTTCCTACAGCGAATTTCGATGGAATGGAATCACGTACAGGGTGGGCAAGGGCGCGCTCCTGAGCTTGTCGAAGGATGCGCGCCGTGCCCGCGATACCGCGGCCTCTGGTGGGAACGCCTCGCTTCGCCGACACGACGCTTCATATGAAATGAACGGACCTTGTTGCAGGTAGGATTTGCGGGCCGCAAAACTCACCGCGGCGGAATGCGGATCAGCTCCGCGAGTTGCTCGCGCGTCAGCGGCGCAGCCATGTATTTGAACCCGACCGCATCGGCGTTGATCGCATCGACGCCGACAATAGCGTCGGGATCAAGAGCGGCCTTGGGATAAAAGCGGTCGCGGGCGCGCCGCATCGTCGCTTCGCCGATCCCCATAAACTCCGCATAGTACCGGAACGCGGCAGAATCCGTGTACATCCAGTCGATGGTCTCGCGATAGGCCTTCATGAAGCGCTCGATTGCCGCGGGCCGCGATTGCAAAGTGGCCGCATTGGTGATGAGCACCCTGACCGTCTGGTTCTTCACTGCGGCCGCGTCATTGCCGCTCGCGATGATGCGGATTTTCCCCCGGTCGATGAGGTCAAGGCCGAAAGGCGGTCCGCCCCAGCCGACATCGATCTGGCCGGACATCACCTGCGTTAACGTCGCCGGCGGGCTGCCGGTCGCGACCGGTTTGGCTTTGAGGCCATATTGCTTGATGAAGGCGGTGACGATCGCATGGGTCGAGGCGCCGTTGGTTGAATAGGCGATCGTCTTGCCGTCGGTGTCCTGCAAGGTTCTGACGGGAGAGTCGGAGCGCACATACCAGTACAGATCGGCCCCGCCGGTCATCTCCGCGCCGATGATGCGCAGCGGCGCCCCTTTCGCGAAAGCGCCGAACACGCCCATTGCCCCGGCGGACATGCCGAGTTCGACGCTGCCGGAAATCACCGCCTGCTGCGTCTCGCCGCCGCCCTGGGTGTAGAGAATATCCAGCGTGATGCCATGCTTTTTGAAGATCCCGCCGCGCTGGCCGAGTTCGATGGCGGAGGTATCCCACAGGCCGCGCTGACCGATCGCGATCCGAAACATGTCGTCGGCAAATGCGGGCCACATGGCGCAGAGAACCGCGGTCAGCGCACCGAATAACGTCCGCATCATGGCGCTCCTGCAGTTGTAGCAGCCCGTGGGGCACATCAGCCACCCCGGCTTTTCGCCGGCCCGTTCGTAAACTCCGGGTAATCCGCCATCCCACCGGGGTGGGCGGCGGGTTATGCCGGAGCTTGCCAGCGGGACCGCGCCTCGCGTGAACCGTTGAGCCAACCCGCCCTACCCTCCAATGCCGGAGTTTCGTCATGAAACGGCAGTTTGTCGAGCCCCGCTGCGGCCGCGGGTCGCCGGATGGGTTGAGCGAAGCGAACCCCATCGAGCCTTCCAGCGGCGAGGCCGATGGTGGGGTTCGCCCCACTCAACCCACCCTACAGCGGCCAGCTCCAGTTCTGGATTTCCGGCATGTCCTCGCCGTGTTCGTCGACGTAGCGCCTGTGCTCGATGAGCTTGTCGCGAAAGCGCTGCTTCGTGTGCGCCGCCCGTGCTGCGAGCCCGGGCACGCGCTCGATCACGTCCATCGCCAGATGAAACCGATCGAGCCTGTTGAGCACCGCCATGTCGAACGGCGTGGTCGTGGTCCCCTCTTCAATGAACCCGCGGACATGGATGTTGTCATGGTTCCTGCGCTTGTAGGTCAGGCGGTGGATCAGATAGGGATAGCCGTGATAAGCGAAGATCACCGGCCGGTCAGGCGTGAAAAGGCCGTCGAAATCCGCGTCGCTGATGCCGTGGGGATGCTCATCCTTCGACTGCAAGGTCATGAGGTCGACGACATTGACCAATCGGATGGTCAGGTCCGGCAGTTCCTTGCGCAGCAGCGAGACCGCGGCGATCGTTTCCAGCGTCGGCACGTCGCCCGCGCAGGCCATCACGACGTCCGGCTCCTTCCCGTATTGATCGGTCGAGGCCCATTCCCAGATTCCTATCCCCGCCTCGCAATGCTTCACGGCATCGTCGATCGAGAGCCATTGCGGCTCGACATTTTTGCCGGCAACGATCACGTTGATGCGGTCATAGGTGCGCAAACAGTGGTCCAGCACCCACAGCAGACAATTCGCATCGGGCGGGAAATACACGCGCACGATGTCCGCCTTCTTGTTGACCACGAGGTCAACGAAACCCGGATCCTGATGGCTGAAGCCGTTATGATCCTGCCGCCACACGTGCGATGTTAGAAGATAGTTCAGCGACGAAATTGGCCGTCGCCACGGAAGCGTGCGCGCCACCTTCAGCCACTTGGCGTGCTGGTTGAACATCGAATCGATGATGTGAATAAAGGCTTCATAGCAGCAGAACAGGCCGTGCCTTCCGGTCAGAAGATATCCTTCAAGCCAGCCCTGGCAGATATGCTCGCTCAACACTTCGATGACGCGGCCCCGGCGGGAGAGATGGACATCATAGGGCTCAAGCCGCTCCATCCAGACGCGATCGGTGGCTTCGAACACGGCATCCAGGCGATTGGACGATGTCTCATCGGGGCCCAGCAGGCGAAAGTTGCGACCGCTGGCATTGAGCCGCGCGACGTCGCGCAGCAGCCTGCCGGCGATACGCGTCGCTTCCGCCTGGGACGCGCCAGGGCTTGCGACCTTGACCGCGTAGCATCGAAAATCCGGGAGACGAAGCTCCCGTCTGAGGAGGCCGCCATTGGCGTGCGGATTCGCGCCCATGCGGCGGTTGCCGGCCGGCGTTGCTTCGGCAATCTCGCTTGCAGGGCGCCCGGCTTCATCGAACAACTCTTGTGGACGATAGCTGCGCATCCACTCCTCGAGCAGGCGCAGGTGTTCCGGATTCTCGCGTACCGCCTCCAGCGGAATCTGATGCGCGCGCCAGAACCCTTCGACCATCTGGCCGTCGACTTGCCGCGGACCGGTCCATCCTTTCGGGGTGCGCAGAACGATCAACGGCCATCTGGGCACTTGCGACGGCAGGCGGGGCTCAAGTCCATTCCCGCCATTGTCCCGCGCGCGCTGTTGGACGGCCCAGATGCGGTCGATCGCCGCGTCAAGGGCTTTCGCCATGGATCGGTGCATCAGTTCGGGTTCCGAACCAGCCACCAGCAGGGGTTCGTAGCCCAAGGCGCGAAAGAAACTGGCGACGTCATCGTCGGGCAACCTGCCCAGAATAGTCGGATTGGCGATCTTGTAGCCGTTGAGATGAAGGATGGGCAGCACGGCCCCATCCGAGGCTGGATTAAGGAAGGCATTACAGCGCCAGGAGGCCGCGAGCGGCCCCGTTTCGGCTTCACCGTCGCCGATCACGCATGCCACGATCAGGTCGGGATTATCGCAGGCGGCTCCAAAGGCATGCGCAAGGGAATACCCAAGTTCGCCGCCTTCATGGATGGAGCCCGGAGTCTGAGGCGCCGCATGGCTCGGGACTCCGCCGGGAAACGAGAACTGACGGAACAGCCGGCGCAGGCCGCGGGCATCCTGGCTGATCCTGGGATATATCTCGCTGTAGGTTCCTTCGAGGTAGGTGTTGGCCACCATTCCGGGGCCGCCGTGGCCGGGACCGCAGACAAAGATGACGTTGAGGTCGCGCGCCTTGATGACGCGGTTGAGATGCGCGTAGACGAAATTGAGGCCCGGCGTTGTGCCCCAATGGCCTAACAGGCGCGGCTTGATGTGCTCGGGGCGCAACGGCTCCCGGAGTAGTGGGTTGTCCATCAGATAGATCTGGCCAACGGAAAGGTAATTTGCCGCGCGCCAATAAGCATCAAGGCGCCGGACCTCTTCTGCATCGAGGGCGTGCTCTGTCGCGCCTTCGATGGCTTTTTTCTGCATGGCGACGCCTTTGTCCCCTGCCAGCTATTGGGAATAACCTCACCTGCCCCACATCGTTCCCCCACCCCCGATAGCGAGTTCCGTTGACCAAATTTTGTCGCTGAAATGCGTGAAACCTGCTTCGCAGGCAAAGGTTAGTTGCCGGGGCGGACAGGATGGCCCGGACCATGAATGCGACCTTGGTTTTTCTTATGAGTATCATCGTTGCGGCGGGCACGCTTTTGATCGCAACTGCTGCGGACGCCCAGGTAAGGCATTTTGGTCCTCAGCGGATCTACCCCTGGCCTCCACCAGGCGCGCCCGGCTTCCGTGAGACCCCCATGTACGCTCCGGACGCGCCACCCCCGCGGTATTACAACAATCCTGGCCTCCCGGATTTTCAGCTTGGATCGCGGGGGTAGGCCATCCAACATCGGTTGCTGGCGGGGCGGACATCCACCGTCTTTCTTGCGCGCCTTCGGCGGGCAAAGACGTGGGCAGCCGGGGCAAACCCGGCTATGAGTCAGCATAAATGTGGCTCTTTTGAATTTCGAGTGGGGCAGGACGTGAAAAGCGGCCAACCCGCGATCACTCGCGGCCTTGATCGCTTGGATGCTCTTTGTCGCGGGCGGCGGCAGCCGG
>JAJPKK010000125.1 GCA_021323775.1 Hyphomicrobiales bacterium | reverse complement strand
TAAGCGGCGATTGGCGCGCGATTAAACGCGCGCCAATCGCCCTTGACCGGCTGCCGCCGCCCGCAAGACTGCATCCAAGCGATCAAGGCCCTCGCCAAGGCCGCGCGGCCTTAAGGCTTCTGCACCGCTTCTGCACCCACTCAAGATTCAAAAGAGGCCATAAACTCTTGCGGAGCTGATGGATGCGCGGATCAAGCGCGCGCATGACGACCAAATGGTTCAAATCGGCCGGAATCCGCAGTTCCGGCGGACGGAGCGACCTCGCTCATGCCGTCTTTCGCTCCTGCTCGACGCGGCTGCTCATGAGGTCGATGACTTCGCTGATGAACGCCGGGATGTCGTCAGGTTTGCGGCTGGAAATGAGATTGCGATCGACGACAACTTCCCGGTCGACCCATTCGGCGCCGGCATTTTGCAGATCGCTCTTGATCGAAGGCCAGGACGTGATTCGCCGCCCTCGCACCTGTCCGGTCTCAATCAATGTCGCGGGGCCATGACAGATCGCAGCGACGGGCTTGCCGTCGGCAAGGAACGCTCTGACAAAATCGACGGCGGCAGGTTGAATTCGCAGAGCATCCGGGTTGATGACGCCGCCCGGCAACAGCAGGGCGTCGAAATCTTGCGGCCGAGCCTTGTCGAGAGGCACATCCACGGCGATCTCGTCGCCCCAATCCGTGAAGTTCCAGCCGCGCACGCGTTTCTTCCGGGGCGAAACCACAAGGGTTTGAGCCCCGGCTTTGTCGAGCGCTTTCCGCGGCTCCACGAGTTCGACCTGCTCAAACCCGTCGGTAACAAGAATTGCGATCTTTTGTCCTTTGAGGTCGCGACCGGCCATTTTGCGCTCTCCTGTTTGGCGGCACGGTAGTTCTGCCCGTTAAGACCCAAATGACATCCCCCGCCAAAACGTTCCGCTATCCCGGCCGCCGCGACTGGCGACGGACAAGCGGGGACGCTTTCCGTCATCGAGCCTGCAAGAAGAAGCTCGCGAGGACTGTCAGACCCGACCGCCGACTTCGTCGATGTGCCGGAGCAAATCCGCCGGATCCTCATAGACCCGATAGGCGCTGCTGCGCTCCAGTTCGTCGCGGCCATATCCGCCGGACAGGAGCCCGACGCCCAGCGCGCCCGCTCGGCGGGCGGCGAGCATGTCCCAGATGCTGTCACCCACCACGCATGCGGCCGTGATGTCCACTTTCAGTGCGTCGGCTGCGGCGAGAAAAAGATCGGGGTCGGGTTTGGCGCGCTCCACCACATCTCGCGTGATCACAGGAACGCCGGCAAGATCGACCTTCAGGCTCTCCAGAACGGGACCGGCGGTTTCCATGCGGCCGCTGGTGGCGATCGCCCAGGGGATGCCGGTTCGGGTCAGATAACCAAGGAGTTCGCGCGCGCCCGGGAGCGGCCGCACGCGGGGGGACCGCGCTTTGAACGCTTCCGCATGACGCCGGCGCAGACGCTCGATCCGCGCCGGGTCGATATCAAGGCCCGTTTCGCGCAGCAGCATGTTGGTGAACAAGCCGCCGCTCATGCCGATCTTGCGGTGAATGCGCCATACCGAGAGTTCGATGCCCTCTTGATCGAGGGCTTCGCGCCAGGCCAGCACGTGTTGATAGACGCTGTCAGCCAGCGTTCCGTCCAAGTCAAACAGAAACGATGTCTGGCGCCGGGCCGCCATCACGTTCTCCTTTCCCGCCGATACAGGGCGCCGCTCGCGAGGCTGCTGCGCCATCCGCTCCGTTTGTCGACATCGTCCAGGGCTCGAAGTTCCGCGATCAATTCGAGAAATTGAAGGCATTGCCAATGCGACGGCTGGCTTCGCGCCATCTGAAGAGGTCGGAGCATTGTGCCGTAGCGGCGACCCTTATCGCCGTCAGGTTAAGCGGTGGCCGGGCCGAACCACTCGCGACTCCCTCTGCACAATCGAAATCGGGCTCTTTTGAATTTCGAGTGGGGCAGGAGGTGAAAAGCGGCCAACCCGCGATCACTCGCGGCCTTGATCGCTTGGATGCTCTTTGTCGAAGTCGTCACCGAGCCCGGCGAGGTCAGGGCTGCGATCCTGCGCGCCCAGCGCGTCATCGCCGATGGGCGGCCCTATCTCCTCGACATCCATACCCAGCGCGACGGCATCGGGGCGGCCAGCACCTGGCATCCCGCCTATTCGGTTGCGGATTTGCGGACGAGGAGGGTGTGATGGACGACCGAGGCGTTAGCGTGTGCCGTGGCGGCGCCATGCGCCGTGGCGGCGCGGGAAGCTTTCCCCCTCCCCCTTGCGGGGAGGGGTCGGGGGTGGGGATTGGGAGGTCGCGGCGCTTCGGTGCCCCGCTGCGCGACTCGCCACCCCATCCCACCCCCGCAAGGGGGGAGGGAGTCCCCGAGGCTCAGCTACAGTTCCAATTTACCGGCATCATGGGGCGGCTTGCTCCGGCGCTCTGCGCTGCCGCGCTCGTCATCGCCGCCATGCCGGCCTTTGCTCAGGGCGCGCTGCCGCCTGGCGAAGGCCGCGACCTCCTCGCGACGGCATGCTCGCAGTGCCATCAGCTCAATGTGATCAGGTCGATGCGGGAAGGCGCGGACGGCTGGAGGCGCCACGTCTACAATATGGTGACGCGCGGCGCGCAATTGAACGCGCGCGAGGCCGAGATGGTGGTGGCCTATCTCGCTGCCAATTTTGGCCCCACGACGCCCGCCGCTTCGCCGACGCCGGTGGCGCTGCCGGGCGGACCCGGCAAGGACCTGGTCGAGGCGCGCTGCACCGCCTGCCATGATCTCGAACGCGTGGCATCGGCCCGGCGGCGGAAAGCCGAGTGGTCCGCCCTGGTCGCGAACATGGTTGGCCGCGGCGCCGTGGCGACGCCGGAGGAAGCGCAGGCCATCAGTTCGTATCTCGCGGCAAATTTCGGCGGCGAGTGAATGCCCGTCACCCCGCTGGCTTGACCCCCGGTCCCATCCCTGGATGGATTGCCGGGGCAACCCCGGCAATGACGCCAAAGAACCGTCCAAAAGGATCGAATGTGAATGTTAATGAGGGGCGACGCTGGAACCGGTTCACCCGGACGGCGGCTCCATGTACGCGCAATAATAATGGGTTGAATTTTCCCGGAAAAGTTGTATAGTGTGTTTTGGCCTCTTGCGGCGCGGCCTTGTTCGAAGACCTGTCGAAGCGTGCTCCCAGACAGCGGTGGTTCTTCAAATTCCACCCC
>JAJPKK010000051.1 GCA_021323775.1 Hyphomicrobiales bacterium | reverse complement strand
CTCGTTGTCACCAGCCCGCAGGTCAAGCCGGACGCCGACCGCATCGGCCTTACGGCGCGGATCGAGGCGGCGGGCGGCCTGGTGCTGTCGGGCATGTGTTTCTACCAAAGCTACGCCCGCGAGATGGCGAAGGCGAACGGCTGGAAGCGGCTGGCGACGAACTCCGCCAAGCTGGTGAACATCATCAGCGGCTACGGCTACACGCCGGCGCTGTTGTCCATGGAGGCCTGCGTCGATGCCGCCTGCGCTGGCGGACGGATTGCGACATGAACCATGAAGCGTTGTGTCGCCCTTCACCTCTGCCGGCAGGGGACCCGGCGGGAGAGAGGTGCGCGGCGCTCGCCCAACGTCATCGGAAAGAAGCACCGGCATGACCAACCGAAATGACAGCGGCTGCGGCAAAGTCTTCTGCGCCGCGGCCGGAATGGGCGCGAAGCGGCAGGGTCGCGCCCTCGTCGCCAAGGACGGTTTTTCGGCGCGCTATGATCTTGACCGGGTGCGAGGGGTCTTTTCGCGGCCCGAACACAAGCTCGCCGGCGAGAGCTATGTGGGCCGCGTGCTGGTCCTCGACGCCGCCAAGGGCGGCGTCGCAACGGCGTGGATGCTTTACGAAATGAAGGCGCGCGGCGTCGTGCCGGCAGCCCTTGTCCTCAACGCCGTCAACCCCATCATGGTCCAGGGCGCGGCTTTCGCGGATTTCACGATGATCTCAGGTTTCAATTGCGATATTACGCAGGTCATCCCCAACGGGGCCCTGGTGGAGGTCGATCCGCTAGCCGAGCGTCCACTCATCCGAATTGTTTCAATTTGATTTGGAATCTCCCATGGACTCTGGTCGACCGATTCCCTGAGTGTCCGTCCGGGAAGATATTGAATCCATTGAATCAGTTGTGGTTCAAGAGTAGCGGGCTGATTCGTGGGGGCACGATGTGGACGCCACAGAACCGCAAACGCTATGACCGCAGCCAATTGCGCTATCCGAGCGATTCTGACCGACGACGAATGGGCGCTGATTGCGCCATTGAAGGCTCGCCAAAGACTGGGAGAACCTCAATCGCAAGGGCCTCGCATTCTTGCGCCTCGCCTCAATTCGCCTCATGCTGCGAAAGCTTTGCAATCCCAGCTAATGTTTCCGGACAGACTCTTACATGTCCGTATCCTTGAAGCCGATGCAATGGACGCTGCGGGCGAGACGCTCGCGGTCCCACAATGGCCTCTCCGCCCGTTACCGCCCGCGCGACTCGTGCCAGAGCAAGAACATGCCCGATCCCACGACGACCGCCGAACCTACAAGCAGTGTGGCGGATGGTACGTCGCCCCACACCAGCAATCCCAATATAATCGCCCACACGAGTGAGAAGTAATTGAAAGGCACCACGGCCGAGGTGGGGGCGAGATGGAGCGCGCGCGTCCACAGATATTGGCCGAGCGCGTTAGCGAGACCGTTTGCCGCCAGGGCGCCCCAGTCCGCGAGGGTCGGCGTCACCCAGCCGAACGGCAAAGCTGCGGCGAAGAAGGCCGTCAGGAACACCATCTGATACATCGTCAATGTTTCGGCCGACTCGGTCGCCGTCATGCGGCGCACGCCGACCG
Source organism: Hyphomicrobiales bacterium (assembly GCA_021323775.1). Classification (GTDB taxonomy): domain Bacteria; phylum Pseudomonadota; class Alphaproteobacteria; order Rhizobiales; family Xanthobacteraceae; genus JAJPKK01. The sequence continues at coordinate 41,634 of JAJPKK010000051.1, read as the reverse complement.
TAACGGTGCCGAACAGGACCGCGTTGGCGAGCGCGAACAGCGATCCCGCCTGGAGTGTATCAGCACCCGGCGACGTAACCAGCAGCACGCCCATAAAACCGACGATCAGCGCGCCCCAGCGCACCGGGCCGACGGTCTCCTTGAGGAACACGAACGCCGCAACCGTGGCAAAAAGGGGCGCCGAAAAGTTAATCGCGACTGCACTGGCAAGCGGCATCAGGCTGAACGCGATGACGAGAAACGTCTGCGCGCATGACTGGGAGACGCTGCGCAGCAAGTGGTCGCGCAGCCGTTTGGTGCGAAACACCTTGAAGCCCGTAACGGGCAGAATCACGAGGCTCACGCCGATGAGCGCCGTCGCGGCGCGCATGAACAGCATTTCGCCGATCGGATAGGTGGCGACGAGCCACTTGGACAGCGCGCTTGAGCCCGCGAACAGAATCGTCGCGGCGAGCATGCAGGCGATGCCCAGCGGGATTCGTTCGACCCTCTGCCCGCCGCTTTTAGGCGCTGAGTTAAGATTCGACGCTGCCGCGGACTCCTCCCCTCCCCCTTGTGCGGAGGGGTCGGGGGTGGGGGTCGCGCCAGTGGGCGATTTCCGGGCCAACTTGCCCGCCCCCCCACCCCGGCCCTCCCCCACAAGCGGAGACGTGGCGGCGCCGCGTGCAACCGCCCTGCCCGCATGCGGGCGAGAGCAGGAGGGCGGCTCGTCGCTCGCTTTGCGGGCGGTGACCGCCTCCGCGGCGCCGTTAAGCTGTTGCACCCCGCTGCTCCTTCGGCATTATCCGGCCGAGCCGGCGCCGCCATCCGTACGCAATTGCAAAAAAAATGCTATTGCGATTGTCACAAGACTGTCAGTCGATTTTGCTCTGCCAGAGCGTCGTTCGTGGGCCGGATTGAGCCACCCGGGACTCTGGGTGGGTCGGATGACAAACTTAAGCGAAGTCCGGGGTCACCCTCGCGTGCGGCAACGCCGATCCCGGGTTTCGCTCGCGCTCAACCCGGGCTACGAATCAAGCAGCACCGTTACGAGTCGGGAATTTTCATGAACATTCGGGCGCTTATCTCTGTCGGCCTGATCGCGATGGCAACCCCCGTCCTTGCCCAAGCGCCAGACGGACAAGCCAGACCCGGCGCGGTCCCCCATAACGTCGTGATCTTTGTGGCCGATGGGCTGCGCTCCCGCTCGGTCAACCACGAAACCGCTCCGAATCTGGCGACGCTTGCGCAGCAGGGCGTTTTCCTTGTCAACAGCCACGCGGTATTCCCGACCTTGACGATGGCCAACGCTTCGGCGATTGCCACCGGCCACCACCTTGGCGACACCGGCGTGTTCGGCAACACTCTGTTTGTGGGCTTGGCGCCGAGCGCCGCAGACAGTCCGACGCGGTTCATCGAGAACGATGCCGTTCTCGGCGACCTCGACGCGCATTTCGGCGGCAACTTCTTGCATGAGGACACGATCGTCAAGCTCGCCCGCGACAAGGGCTTCAGCACCGCGGTCATCGGCAAGCTTGGTCCAGCGCTGCTGTTCGATCACACCGAACGCAGCGGATCGCAAACGATCGTCATCGACGATGCGACCGGCTCCACGCGGGGCATCCCGCTCTCCGCGGAGCTCGCCGACCGCCTGAAGGCGGCCGGCCTCGCGCCCGCGACGCCCGGCCGCGGCGTCAACGGCGCTGCGGGCAATGCGACGACGCCCGGCGCCACGGTGGCCAATGTCGCCCAGCAGGACTATCTCGTCGCAGTCGCCACGCGCGCGGTCCTGCCGCTGTTTAAGGCGCGCAACAAGCCGTTCCTGCTCGTGTTCTGGTCTCGTGATCCCGACGGCACCCAGCACAATGAGGGCGACAGCCTGCAGAGCCTGATACCCGGCATCAACGGGCCGAGTTCGCTCGCGGCCATCCGCAATGCCGATGATGATCTCGGCCGCATCCGCGCTGCTCTCGCCGAACTGGCGCTTGCCCGGGACACCGACATTATCGTCACGGCGGATCACGGTTTTTCGACCATCTCCAAACAGAGCGCAACAAGTGCCGCCGCCCAGGCGCGCTATGCCGACACGCCGGCTGGTCTGTTGCCGCCCGGCTTTCTCGCCATCGATCTTGCCAAAGCGCTGGGCCTGCCGCTGATCGACCACGAGAGCAATTTCGCGAGGGTTGACGATGGCGCTCATCCGCGATTCGGCAACGCCATGATCGGCGGCGACAAGGATCACCCGAAGGTGGTGATTGCGGCCAACGGCGGGGCGGACCTGATCTACATCCCGGACGGCGACAAGGAGCTGGCCGGCAAGACCGTCAAGGCGCTGCTCGCCCAGGATTATGTAAGCGGGCTCTTTGTCGACCGCAGGCTCGGCAATTTTCCCGGCGCGCTGTCGCTCGCGGATATCAACCTCGACGGCGCCGCAGTGACGCCCAAGCCTGCCATCGTGGTCAATTTCCGCTCCTTCGACACCGTCTGCGGCGAGCCGGTGCGCTGCCCGGTCGAAGTCGCCGATGCGGGTCTTCAGCAAGGCCAGGGCATGCACGGCAGTCTGAGCCGCGCCGATACCTGGAACTTCATGGCGCTCGCGGGTCCTGACTTCAAATCAGGCTTCGTCGACACGGCCCCGGTCAGCAATGCCGATGTGGGCCGCACAGTCGCGGCGATCCTGGGACTTGAGCTTAACGACAGGGGCACGCTCACCGGCCGGGTGATCACGGAGGCGATGCCGGGCGGCGCGATGCCCGATGTCAGGAGCTGGTCAATCGCCTCCGCACCGGCCGACAACGGGCTGCAGACCGTGCTCGACGTGCAGGCTGTCGGCAATGTCCGCTATCTGGATGCCGGCGGGTTCCGCGGAGGCACTCTGGGGCTTTCGCAAACCGACACGCCGTCCGGACGGTGAGAATGACCGACCCGACGACCGAAACGCTGCGAAGGTGCAGCACGCGCCTTCGCTCGTCCCACGAGTTCGTGGGACGATGAAACGCAAGCGAAACCCATGCTCGCTATCCGCACGGCGCCGCCTGATGGGCTTTAGCTGCACTCAACCCATCCTACGCGCTGCCCGCTCGCGCCGCATTAATCGCGCGCCACACCTTCTCCGGCGTCACCGGCATGTCGATGTGGCGGATGCCATAGTCGGACAGCGCGTCGATGATCGCGTTCGGCACGGCCACCAGCGCGCCGGCGCAGCCGGCCTCGCCGCAGCCCTTGATCCCGAGCGGATTGGTGGCGGCCGGCACCGGGTGATGCTCGGTAACGAAGCTCGGCACGTCGCCAGCGCGCGGCAGGGCGTAATCCATGAACGAGCCCGTAATGGGCTGGCCGTCGCTGTTGTAGACGACGTTCTCCATCAGCACCTGGCCAATCCCCTGGACAAGGCCGCCGTGCATCTGGCCTTCCACCAGCATTGGATTGATGACCGTGCCAAAGTCGTTGACGGAGGCGTATTTTACCACCTCGACGACGCCGGTTTCAGGGTCGATCTCGACCTCGGCCACGTGGCAGCCGTTCGGATAACAGGACGGCACGGGTTCGCTTGCGAGCTTGACGTCGAGTGTCTTGGCCACATCGTCAGGCAGCTTCGTCCCCGCACGCAACTCCGCGGCGAGTTCCAGCAAGCCGATCGAGCGATCGGTCCCCGCAATGGTGAATCGCCCGTCGGCAAATTCGATGTCCGCCACGGCGGCTTCGAGCAGGTGGGAGGCGACCACTTTCCCCTGCTCGATCACCTTGTCGATCGCCGCCACCATGGCCATGCTGCTCGATGCGGCCGACCGCGAGCCGCCGGTGCCGCCGCCGGCGATCAGCTCGTCGCTGTCCCCCTGCAGCAGGCGGATGCGCTCGAACGGCACGCCGAGGCGGCTCGACAGAATCTGCGCAAACGGCGTGGCGTGACCCTGGCCGTAATCGAGCGTGCCGGTGATGAATGTCACGGCACCGTCAGGCTCAAAACGGATGCCGCCCATTTCTTTGTTAGGCGGCGCCGTCACCTCCAGATAGCTGCCGACGGCAATGCCGCGCAGCTTGCCGCGCTTCCTGCTCTCGCGCTTGCGCCCTGCAAAGCCCGTCCAATCGGAGAGTTCGAGCGCATGGCGGAAAACGGCGGGGAAATCTCCGGAATCGTAGATCTGAGCGGAGGCCGCCGCGTAAGGAATTTCCGCAGGCTTAACAAGGTTGCGGCGGCGCAACTCCAGCCGGTCGATGCCCATTTCGCGCGCCGCCGTATCGATCAGGCGCTCCATGAAATAGTTGCCCTCCGGTCGCCCGGCGCCCCTGTAGGCGCTGACATAGGAGGTGTTGGTGAACACGCATTGAGTGGAGACTTCGATCAGCGGCGTGCGATAGACGCTGACCATGTTCTTGACCGCATTGATGGTCGGCGGCAGCGGCGCGACCGCGCCCAGATAAGCGCCCATGTTCGCAGTGCCGGTCAGGCGGATCGCCAGAAACCGGCCATCTGCGTCGAGCGCAAGCTCGGCGATCCTCTCGTGATCGCGGCCGTGACTGTCGGAGAGGAAGCTTGAGGAGCGCTCGTCGGTCCACTTCACCGGACGCCCGAGCAGTCTCGCCGCGTGGAGAAGGCAGACATATTCCGGGTAGGCCTGCGCCTTCATGCCGAACGAGCCGCCCACATTGCGCGTGAGCACGCGCAGCTTTGTGGGAGCAATACCCAGGATCTCAGCGAGCTGGGCGCGCAGTCCGAACACCCCCTGGCAACCGACATAAAACGTGAACCGCTCGCTCGCCGCATTGTAGCCGGCAACCGCCGCCCGCGGCTCCATGGCATTGACCACGAGGCGCGTGTTGCGCAGCTCGAGCCGGGTCACATGCGCCGCTTTGGCGAACGCCTCCTTCACCCGCGCAGCGTCGCCATAGTGGTAGTCGAGTGCGACGTTGTTCGGCACGTCATCGAACAGGAGCGGTGCGCCGGGTTTGACGGCTTCGCTCGCGAGCGTGACGGCGGGAAGCGGCGCAACGTCAAGCTCAACGGCCTCGGCGGCTTCCTTTGCTTGAATCGGCGTCTCTGCCACCACGCAGGCGACCGGATCGCCGACAAAGCGCACCTTGTCGACGGCCAGCGCCGGCCGCGGCGGCTTCTTCATCGGCGTGCCGTCGCGGTTGTTCAGCGGCGGTATGCATTTGAGCGTGCCGTAGCCGGCCGCCCGAAGGTCAGCGCCCGTGTAGACCGCAAGCACGCCCGGCATCGCCAGCGCCGCCGCCGTATCGATGCCCTTGAGGACGCCGTGGGCATGGCGCGAACGCACGATCGCCGCATAGGCTTGGCCCGCAAGGTTCACATCATCGGCGTAGCTGCCGCGGCCCTGCACCAGGATCGGATCCTCGGTGCGCAGCACGGGCTGCCCGACGCCGAACTTCTGCACCGCCCAGGAACTCGCATCGTCTTGAATATTCATGATAATTCGCTAAGGCGAAGCGTCAGATGTGTTGACCTGAATGCCTCAATAATGGAGCCGGGTGGGCGGCACAAGCTGGCCGGAGGGATACGAGCTATGTGCATACTATGTGCATGGCCCGGATGGCCGGGACTTAGCGCATGGCCGGCTAATCTAAAGCGGCGTAGAGCCACGCTCCTCGAACCTCCTTGCGAGCGCCCCCAGGGCTGATACACTCCGCCTGATTTCGAAACATCAGGCCGCTGCACGTCGCCCGGGGCAGACGTTGGCGCGGCGGAGAGACATGCGATGGACGACGAGGGCCGGGGGACTGGCGGCCTCGAGCCCGCGCCACATCGGCCGCGTGCCGATAACCGCGCCCGCCGCGGTCGAGGCCGCCATTTCCGGCATCGGCGCACGTCGAGTGCGGGTGCGCCGAGCCGCGCGACCTACGCGGCCCTGGATCTCGGCACCAACAACTGCCGCCTGTTGATCGCGCGGCCGTCGGGCGACGGCTTCCGCGTTATCGATGCGTTTTCCCGTATCATCCGGCTCGGCGAGGGACTATCGGCCACCGGGCGGCTGTCCGAAGCGGCCATCGCCCGCGCGGTCGGGGCGCTTGCGGTCTGCCGCGACAAGATGGCCAATCGGGGCGTGACGCGGGCGCGGCTGATCGCCACAGAAGCTTGCCGGGCGGCGGCCAACGGCGCCGAGTTCCTAACTGTCATCCGCGACCAGGTCGGCATCGAACTGGAAATCGTCGACCGCAAGACCGAGGCGGACCTCGCTGCCACCGGATGCACGCCCTTGATTGATCCAGAAGCGCGCGGCGTATTGCTGTTCGATATCGGCGGCGGCTCGTCGGAACTGGTGTCGCTTGCGCAATCGGAGCCTGCAGCGCGCGGACCGCCGCGGCCGGTGGTGCGCAGCTGGGTCTCCCTGCCGGTCGGCGTCGTCACGTTGGCGGAGCGCCACGGCGGCGTGCGGGTCGACCGCGCCCTGTTCGAGGCGATGGTGGACGAGGTGGCCGCCTATGTGGCCCCCTTCACGGCCGCCCACGGCGGCAACCTCGACGGCGTGCACATGCTCGGAACCTCCGGCACCGTCACCACCATCGCCGGCATTCATCTGCGCCTGCCGCGCTATGATCGTCGCCGCGTGGACGGCTGCTGGCTCTCCGACACCGAGATCACTGGCGTGATCGAAGAGCTGATCGCCATGACCTACGAGGAGCGCGTCGCCAACGCCTGCATCGGCTCGGAGCGCGCCGATTTGGTGCTCGCGGGCTGCGCCATCCTGGAAGCGATCCGCCGCGCCTTTCCGTGTCCGCGGCTGCGGGTTGCCGACCGCGGATTGCGCGAGGGCATATTGGTCAAACTCATGCGCGAGGACGGGGTGTGGTCGCATCCCGGCGGGCCAACGTGACGTCCAAGCTCAGCGGTAGACCCGACCGCGGCAGCCGCGATCTCAAAGTGCGGCTCCGCAGCCACAAAGGCCGTAGCATCGCTTCACAGAGATGGCTGGAGCGCCAACTCAACGATCCCTACGTGGCGCGCGCCAAGCGGGAGGGGCTGCGCTCCCGCGCGGCCTACAAGCTTGCAGAAATGGACGACAAGTTTCGCTTCCTCAGGCCCGGCGCCAAAGTAGTCGACCTTGGCGCGGCGCCGGGCGGCTGGAGCCAGATCGCGGCGCAGCGTGTCGGATCGTTGGGGGACCGGCAAGCCAACATGCCTGCGCGCGGACGAGTCGTCGCCATCGACCTCCTCGACATGCCGGCGATTCCCGGCGTCGCATTTCTCCAGCTCGATTTCCTTAACCCCGAGGCGCCAGATCGCCTCAAGGCTTTGCTCGACGGACCGGCCGACGTGGTGCTCTCCGACATGGCGGCGAATGCCACCGGCCACCGCAAGACCGATCACCTGCGGATCATGGCGCTCGCCGAGGCCGCCGCAATGTTTGCGCGCGAGGTCTTGCGTCCCGGCGGCACGTTTTTATGCAAGGTGCTGCAGGGCGGCGCCGAAGCCGAATTGCTGGCCGGCCTGAAGCGGGATTTCACGACGGTCAAGCACGTCAAGCCGGCCGCTAGCCGGAGCGGTTCGGCCGAGCTTTATGTGTTGGCGCTGGGGTTCCGGGGCGACGGAGGCGACCAGCAAACAAATGACTAGTTTCTGTCGCGAAATTGTAGACCAGACAAGACGAGAGATCGCCGCATTGCGATAGAAGGAGTTGAACATGGCCGTGCTCACCCCGGCTCCATTCCGGTCTTGCGGATGATGGGCGCCGCTTCGGGCGCGGTGAGAAACTTGAGCAGCGCCCGCGCGGCGTCGGTCTGGCCGGCAGCCCTGTGCATGGCAGCGGAGAACACCGTAATCTCCTGAATATCGGCCGGCAACGGTCCGAGATAGTCGATGCCCTTGACCGGCAACAGCTCGCTCACCTGCTGGAAGCCGATCTCGGCATCGCCGCGCGCCACCATCTCGCCGATCGGCACATCGGGGATCGGCGGCACGATCTTCGCCTTGAGCTGATCGATCAGGCCCCACCTGGCGATGAGGCGCTCCATATGGACGCCGCTCGGGCCCGCCGAATACGCAATCGTCTTCGCCGCCAGCAGCGCCTTGCGGATGCCTTCAGAGGAACTCACGTCGATCTTCGTCGCGCCGGCGCGAATGGCGACGCCCACCCCGGAGGTCGCGACATTGACGCGTGTTTCGGCGACGAGCTTGCCGCGCTTTATGAGGTCGTCGATCTGGGGGGCAGGAAGCATGACGACGTCGGCAATCTCGCCGTCCGCTACCCGTCTTGCGATGGCGTTGACGCCGCCCCAGGTCGTCGTCACCTTGTGTCCGGTCGCCCGCTCGAAGCCGGGCACGAGAAGCGTATAGGGCGCGCGCGTGCCGGGCGAGCCGATGACCTTGATCTCGGCCGCGTTGGCGATCCCGGCCGCCATGATAATGCCAACGGCTCCAAGCTTCGCCCATGCGGCGATCGACGTTCCCATCGTCATGGCGGTCCTCCCTGTGTCTCGGTGATGAGCATAAGGCAACGGGCGACGATGCCGCAACGTGCCGGTGGGGCCGGCCCTTGTAGCCCTTGTCACCCCGGTTGAGCGCAGCGAAATCCGGCGCCGAGCTGTCTTTGCGGCACGCCACCCCGGGTTTCGCTGCGCTCCACCCGGGCGACGCACCTACGCCGCCTTTTGCTCGTCGTCCTGAGCGGACACGGGAGGCGCGCGGTCGGCCATTTCGGCGCCGGCATCGGCGGGCATCCTGGCGAACAGCAGGATCGAGCTGGCTGACACAAGTGCGACCAGCACGAAGGCTGGCGGGAAATCCTCTGCCCGAAGCGCGGTTTCTCCTTTCAAAGCCAGGACGCTTTCGACCGCCAGCGCGCCAACGGCGACGCCAACCGATTGGGAGAGCTGCTGCGCCACCGCGACCAGCGAAGTAGCGCGGCTCATGCGGGCGGGCTCGACTTCCGCATATGCGATGACATTGACGCTCGTAAACTGCAGCGAGCGAAAAAATCCGCCGCCGAGCAGCACCGCGATCATGACGGCTACCGGCGTCGCATGGGTGAAGGCGGCGCAAGCGGACATCATCGCCGAAGCGATGAGCGCGTTCCAGGTCAGCACATTGCGGAATCCCGCCCGCCGCAGGATTGGCGGCACCGCCGATTTCATCATCATGGCGCCGACCGCCGTCGAGAGCGTGACAAGGCCGGATTGGAACGGCGTCATGCCGAAACCGAGCTGCATCAGCAACGGCAGCAGGAACGGCAGCGCACCGGCGCCGACCCGGAAGATGAACCCGCCCATGACGCCGGCCCGGAAGGTCGCAAGCCGGAACAGCGTCAGGTCGATCACCGGCGCCGCCATGCCGCGCGCGCGCACGACATAAGCACTAGTGGCCAGCGCGCCGCCCGCCACGAGGGCGATGGCGACGCTGGCCGGGACCAGTCTGATGCCCGTCACCGTCAGGCCGAAGGCGAGTCCGCCGACGCCGAGCCCGACCAGCGCCAGACCTAAGAGATCGAACGGCTCGCTGATTTCAGCGCGCAGGTTCTCGAAAAAGAGGCTCGCCAGCGCAATGCCGAGCAGGCCGATCGGAATGTTGATGAGGAAGATCCAATGCCACGTCGCATAGGTGGTGATGAAGCCGCCAAGCGCGGGCCCGACCATCGGTCCGATGAGCGCCGGCATGGTGAGCAGCGCCATCGCGCCGATCAGCTTGCGTTTGCCGACGGTGCGAATGAGCACAAGCCGGCCGACCGGCGACATCATGGCGCCGCCTGTGCCCTGCAGGAAGCGTGCGATCACGAAATGCCACAGCGAATGCGACAGCGCGCAGCCGACCGAGCCGACCATGAACACTGCGATGGCGGTGCGAAACACCGTGCGGGCGCCGAACCGGTCCGCCATCCAGCCGCTCGCCGGAATGAAGATCGCGAGCGCCAGCAGGTACGAAGTGATGGCGAGCTTAAGCTCCAGCGGCCTCGAGCCGATATCCGCCGCAATGGCCGGCAGCGAGGTGGCAATGACCGTGGAGTCCATGTTCTCCATGAACAGCGCCACCGCGACGATCAGCGGCACAAGGCGCTCACGGGTCATCGGTAACGGGTAGCTGGCTCGCTGCGGCATTCCGGCAACTTCATAGCATTGATAAAGAAAAATACCAGGGCGACGGCGCTTGAGCGACCGCAACAGTCGCCCCTTCCCTGCATTGCGCCCGCGCCCGTAATATCTACATAAAAGCGGAATTCCTCAAAGCTCCGGCGCTCCAATGATCTATCTTCTGGCGATCTTCGTTCCCCCGCTGGGGCTGCTGCTGAACGGGCAACTCTTCGCGGCCTTGCTCAATGTGGGGCTGATCGTGCCCTGCGCGCTGCTAGGGTTCATTTTTAACGTCCTGTGGCTGGTGCCGTCCCTGCACGCCGTCATTTCCGTCTATATGAAGCGTGAAGAGCGTCGCCATCGCGAGATCGTTGAAGCGATCGAACGCCACGGACCGCCGCCGGGCTGGGGACGTTGACTCGCGCGCTGCGGCGGGAAATCGCGCTTGCAACCAGCTTTCCAACGCAGGCGCGCCGTGATATCGACCCTCGTCAACCTCAACGCAGACCTGATTCGCCGGCCGATGGTTCCATCTGCGGCCGTGGGTATTATCTTTATCGAAAGTGACGTCGCCTAAGAGGGCGGCGGGGAGTTCGGCATGGCGGCAATTGCAAACGGCAGTCTCCGGGAAGCCTATACCTTCGACGACGTGCTGCTGAGACCCGGGCTTTCTGACGTATTGCCGTCAGAGGTCGATATTCGGTCGCGAATTACCCGCGACATTGCGCTCAATATTCCGGTTGTTGCTTCCGCAATGGATACCGTCACCGAAGCCGCCATGGCCATCGCCATGGCGCAGGCCGGCGGCATCGGCGTCATCCACCGCAACATGGAGCCGCACGAGCAGGCAGACCTGGTCCGGCAGGTGAAAAAATTCGAGTCCGGAATGGTGGTCAACCCGCTCACCATTCATCCCGAGGCGACGCTCGCTGACGCGCTGGCGCTGATGCAGGAGAACCGGATTTCTGGCGTGCCCGTGGTCGCAGGCGACAAGACGCCGGCTCGCCTGGTCGGCATTCTCACCAACCGCGACGTGCGCTTTGCCACTGACCCGCGCCAGAAGGTCGCCGAGCTGATGACCAAGGACGGCCTCGTGACAGTGCACGAGGGCGTCAGCCAGGAGGAGGCCAAGCGCCTCCTGCACCAGCACCGCATCGAAAAGCTCCTGGTGGTGGACGACCACTACCGCTGCGTCGGGCTCATCACCGTCAAGGACATTGAGAAGGCGGTGGCGCACCCGAATGCCTCCAAGGACGAGCAGGGCCGCCTGCGGGTAGCGGCGGCCACCACCGTAGGCGACAAAGGCTTCGAGCGGACCGAGCGCCTCATCGAGGCTGGCGTCGATCTCGTGATCGTTGATACTGCCCACGGCCATTCGACTCGCGTGCTCGACGCCGTGCGGCGCATCAAGCGGCTCTCCAACGCCGTGCAGGTGGTGGCCGGCAACGTGGCGACCCACGAGGGCGCGAAAGCGCTGATCCATGCGGGCGCCGATGCCATCAAGGTCGGCATCGGTCCAGGCTCGATCTGCACCACCCGCGTCGTCGCCGGCGTCGGGGTGCCGCAGCTCACCGCCATCATGGACGCTGTCGAGGCGGCGCGGGAAAGCGATACGCCGGTGATCGCCGACGGCGGCATCAAATATTCGGGCGATCTCGCCAAGGCCATTGCGGCCGGCGCCGATTGCGCCATGGTGGGCTCGCTGCTCGCCGGCACCGACGAAACGCCCGGCGAGGTGTTCCTCTATCAGGGCCGCTCCTATAAGGCTTACCGCGGCATGGGCTCGGTCGCGGCCATGGCGCGCGGTTCGGCCGACCGTTATTTCCAGCAGGACATCAAGGATAACCTGAAGCTGGTGCCCGAAGGCGTCGAGGGGCAAGTGCCTTACAAGGGCCCGGTGGCGAACGTGCTGCACCAATTGACCGGCGGCTTGCGCGCTGCCATGGGCTATGTCGGCGCCCACACGGTCGCTGAGTTTCAGAGCAAAGCCGAGTTCGTGCGCGTCTCGGACGCGGGTCTGCGCGAAAGCCATATCCACGACGTGACGGTGACACGCGAGAGCCCGAATTATCCGAGCCGGCCGTAACGCCCGCCATGACTCCCGGAGCGCGGCTTTCCGCCGCCATCGAAGTGTTGACAGACATCCAGCATCGCCGCCGGCCCGCAAGCGAGGCCTTGAAGGACTGGGGGCTCGCCCACCGCTTTGCCGGCTCCGGCGACCGCGCCGCCATCGGCGGATTGGTGTTTGACGCGCTGCGGCGGCGCAGCTCGGCAGCTTATCTGATGGGGGCGTCGACGCCGCGCGCAATCCTGTTCGGCGCATTGCGGCTCGAGCGCGGCATGTCGGCTGATTCGATCGCGCGGCTGGCTGACGGCGTCCGCCACGCGCCGCCGCCCCCCGATCATGCTGAGGCCGACGCGCTTGCGGCGACCGGCCTCTCCGATGACGCGCCCGCGCATGTGCGCGGCGATTACCCGGAGTGGCTTGACCCCTATTTTGCCGCCGTCTTCGGCGAGGAGCGTGCCGACGAGGGGACGGCGCTGTCGCGGCGCGCGCCGGTCGATCTGCGCGTCAACACGCTCAAGGCAGACCGCAACACGGCCGCGGCGGCCCTGGCCCATCTCGGCGCCGCGCCGACGCCGTGGTCGCCGGCCGGCCTGCGGATCGCGCTGTCGGCCGATGCCAAAAGCCCGCCGCTGCATGCGGAGCCGAGTTTCATCGATGGGCTCATCGAAGTCCAGGACGAGGGCTCCCAGCTAGCCGCCCAGTTGTCGGGAGCGCGTCCAGGCGAGACGGTGGTCGATCTCTGCGCCGGGGGCGGCGGCAAGACGCTGGCGCTCGCGGCGCTGACGGCGAATTCCGGCCGCATCGTAGCAACCGATGCGGACATCCGGCGCCTCGCGCCGATCCATGCGCGGATCGCGCGGGCCGGTGCGGGCAATGTCGAGGTGCGCACGCCGCGCGGCGAGGCCGAATTGCTTGACGACCTTGCGGAAGCCGTCGACCTGGTGCTGATCGACGCGCCCTGCACCGGGATCGGGGCGTGGCGGCGCAATCCGGACGCCAAGTGGCGCGTGCGCCCGGGCGCGCTGGAGCAACGCATCAGGGCCCAGGACGCGGCGCTCGAGCGCGCTGCCCGGCTGGTGCGCGGAGGCGGACGGATCGCCTACATCACATGCTCTCTGCTGGACGAGGAGAACGGCGCGCGGGTGCGGGCTTTCAGGCGCCGGCATCCGGAGTTTGCCGTCGTGCCGGCGGATGCGGTCGCGGGCAGCCTTGGCGCCGGCGCAACGCGGTTCCTCGCGGCCGTCAAGGTGTCGGCCGAAGGCCTCTTGATGACGCCGCGCCGGACCGGGACTGACGGCTTTTTCGTTTCGGTCATGCGGCGGACGTAATGCACATGCACGACAAGGTCCTCATCGTCGATTTTGGCTCCCAGGTCACCCAGCTGATTGCACGGCGGGTACGCGAGCAGCGGGTCTATTGCGAGATCGCGCCGTTTCAGAAGGCGCGCGACGCCTTTGCTGAGATGAAACCGCGCGCCGTGATCTTCTCTGGCGGCCCGGCCTCGGTGCTCGACGCCGGCGCGCCGCTGCCGCCGCCTGAGTTCTATCAGGCTGGCGTGCCGGTGCTCGGCATCTGCTATGGCGAGCAGGCCATGGCGCAGCAGCTCGGCGGCGAAGTTGAGGGCGGCCACCATCGCGAATTCGGCCGCGCCGAAGTTGAGGTGAGCGGAGATTGCGCCTTATTCGATGGCGTTTGGCGCAAGGGAGAGCGGTATCCGGTGTGGATGAGCCATGGCGACCGGGTGACGCGGCTGCCTGAGGGCTTTCGGCCGGTTGCGACATCGCCCAACGCGCCGATCGCCGCCATTGCGGATGATAAGCGCAAATTCTACGCCACGCAGTTCCATCTCGAAGTGGCTCACACTCCGCACGGCGCCGCGCTGTTGCGCAACTTTGTACGCAACATTGCGGGCTGCGCCGGCGACTGGACCATGCGGGCGTTCCGCGACGAGGCGATTGAAAAGATTCGCCGCCAGGTCGGCGCTGGGCGGGTGATCTGCGGGCTTTCGGGCGGCGTTGATTCCGCCGTCGCGGCCGTGCTGATCCACGAGGCGATCGGGGAACAGCTCAGCTGCGTGTTTGTCGATCACGGCCTGCTGCGGCTCGGCGAAGGCCGCAAGGTGGTGGCCCTGTTTCGCGACAGCTACAACATCCCGCTGGTCCATGTGGAGGCTCAGCCGCAGTTTCTTGCGGCCCTCGCGGGCGTCACTGAGCCGGAGGCGAAGCGCAAGATCATCGGCAAGCTGTTCATCGATGTGTTCGAGGCGGAAGCCAGGAAGATTGCCGCCGACGGCCGGGCGCCGGTGCAATTCCTTGCGCAGGGCACGCTCTATCCCGACGTGATCGAGAGCCTGTCGTTCACGGGCGGGCCGTCGGTGACGATCAAGTCCCACCACAACGTGGGCGGCCTGCCCGAACGCATGAACATGAAGCTGGTCGAGCCCCTGCGCGAGCTGTTCAAGGACGAGGTGCGCGCGCTCGGCCGCGAGCTTGGCCTGCCGGAGGCTTTCGTTAACCGCCATCCGTTCCCCGGGCCCGGCCTCGCGATCCGCTGCCCCGGCGAGATCACGTCAGAGAAGCTCGATATCCTGCGCCTCGCCGACGAAATCTTCATCGAGGAAATCCGCCGCGCCGGCCTTTATGACGACATCTGGCAGGCTTTCGCCGTGCTTCTCCCGGTCAAGACGGTGGGCGTGATGGGCGATGGCCGCACCTACGACTACGTGGTGGCCCTGCGCGCCGTGACCTCGACCGACGGCATGACGGCCGATTTCTATCCATTCGACGCAGCGTTCATCGGCCGCGTAGCGACGCGCATCATCAACGAGGTGAAGGGCGTGAACCGGGTGGTGTACGACGTGACAAGCAAGCCTCCGGGAACAATCGAGTGGGAATGATTCAGGGCCCGCCCAGGGCGTCCCGCAGTATCCCGCGATTTCACGGCCCGCCGCCGAACAAGGAGAATTTCCCGTTCAAACCGAGCCCGACCTGGGGTCCCCAAGACGAATTGAAGCCCGTAGGCGCAAACTTGAGGCCGCCGACCACACCGGCGCCAAGCTGCAGCGTGACGTCGTCGAAGTTCAGAATTCTTATTTTGTTCAGGTTAATGTTGAAATTGAGCGGGAACCCGCCCGCCGTCGCGGTGACGTTGGCGGGCCCGGTCAAATTGCCTTGTCCCTGTGCCTGCGCATACGGGGCCCATTCGAAGATTCCGGATTGTCCCAGCGATTCGACCCATGTGGCCTGGGCGAAGCAAGCCAAAGTGAAGTCGTTGCCGTGGGCGTCCTGAAAACCGATTGGCGATTGCAGCAGACATCCGGTCGCGATCTCCAGATGGTGAGTGCTGTTTGGCAACTGCTCGCGTTTGAATACGCTCTGGAATCCGATGGCGAACGAATCCTGCGGATTGCGGAATAATCCGTCGAACTGCCTTTGGGTCTGTGAGATCTGCTGCCACTCGACAACGATCCTGGTGCCCGGCGGCGTGGCAACTTTGGGGACAGGCACCGGATCGGTCGCTCCAGCCGGCGTGATCGAATCGTTCGCGACGTCGCCGCTCAACAATCCAGGCGGAATCGGCAGCGGGATTGGGATCGGAAACGGGATGCCGAACCCAAGGATCAGGTTCGCGCCGCCAGGATTTCGCATCGACAGGGTGTTCGGCACGGGCGCGCGCTGGGCGCGCTGCCCCCAGAAATTGATCGTTGCCCCAACCAGAGGAAACAGCGCCGACCGCGTAATCGGGCCGACAATTCCGTCAGGCGCCAGCTTCTTTTCGGTTTGGAACCGCCTCACCACCCTGTCTGTGTTTGTGCCGAAAATTCCGTCGTCGACCAATACGGTGCGTCCACAGTGCTTGTTCAGGCCTTGCTGGACCGCCTTCACGTCCGGTCCCGTCGAGCCCATCATGACGTTCCGAAGCGGCATTCAATGCTCCCGGGGGGCAGGAAGGGCCGGCGTGAACCCTCCCTCCTTGCCTTGCGAGTTGGTCGTTCAGCCGCGGATTAGGTTCAATAGCGCCGGCTTCCGCGAAATAATCGCTTCAATTATTGGACGCAGGCGGAGCCAACTTCCCCTCCCCGCTTGCGGCGAGGGGCCGCGAGTCCGTGCGGTGAGACGACCCCATCCCTGTTATTCACCGAATCCTAGTTCAGCGATTCCATGAAACCTATCAATTGGAGACCTCAACTTGGGCCAGTAAACGCGGCCTTCCGGGCGGGCTCCATATGCTTCGAATTTCGGAAGCGCTCAACTAGCTCCTCATCCTAACCTTCCCGGTCCCAAGTGTCTCTGCTACTCCCGCGCCCGATAGCCGCGCACGCCCTGGTCGGGCGCCCACACATCGCGCGGCTGCCGGCCGGCCTGCCAGAATACGTCGATCGGCATGCCGCCGCGGGGATGGAAATAGCCGCCGATCCGCAACCAGCGCGGCTTAAGGTGCGCGAACAGGCGTTTGCCGATCGTGACCGTGCAATCTTCATGGAACGCGGCGTGATTGCGGAAGCTGTTGAGATAAAGCTTCAAGGACTTGGACTCGACGAGGAACAGGTTCGGCACATAATCGATCACAAGAATCGCGAAGTCCGGCTGCCCGGTGACCGGGCACATGGTGGTGAATTCTGGAAACGTGAAACGCGCCACGTAGTTGGTGTCGGAATGCGGGTTGGGGACGCGATCGAGCACGGCTTCTTCCGGCGAAGCCGGTATCTTGCTCGGTTGGCCGAGGTGGACGGGCTTGCGGCTCGATTGTTCAAGGCGGACGGGCTTATGTGGCATCTGCGCGACACGGCGATACAAAGCGAAGGGGCCGATACTGGTTCTGCACAAATAACGTTTGCGCCCCATGTCGTCACGCCTGTATTTTACCGCAAACGGGGTCCGGCATGGATCGGTTGGCGAAGTGTACGAGGAGCGGGCGGCAGCGGCTCGCCGCGTGCGTCCTCATCTTTGCGCTCATCCTGCAGGGCATCGCGCTCACTTTGGCGGGCGCCCGGCTCGCCGCAGCCGATCCCGCCGACACTGCCGCCGGCTTTGAATTGTGCCGCCACGATGGCGGTACGCCGGGGGGCAGCGCGCCGGAGAGCCCTGGCGCCGACAGCCATTGCATTTTCTGCCTCGCCGGTGCGGCCTACATCGACGCACCGGCGGCGACATTGCAATCTCACACGATTACGTTCGCGATGCTGTCGTGGTCATTCAAAGCGTGGCGATTGCCCGCTGCCACGGTCAACGCGAGCGCGCTGCCCCGCGGTCCTCCCTGGTCGCATAGCGCGCGGCGGCCGTAAGCCGCCTCATCACTTTATCGGAAGCTTGCGGGCACGGCCGATCAACGGCGCCGCGTCCCGCGTGATCACCACGCAATATCGGAGCAGCACCATGAAGAAGCTCGGCATTCTCGTCGCAAGCCTTATCGCGGCGTCCGCATCGGGCGGCGTCGCGACCGCGCTCGACTACAAGGCGGGTTCACTCGAGATCGACAGCCCGTGGTCGCGAGCCGTCCCCAAAGGGGGGAAGGTCGCGGTTGGTTACATGACAATCAGGAACACTGGCAGCGAGCCGGATCGGCTCGTCGGCGGCTCCACGCCCGTCGCAGGCGGGTTCATGGTTCATGAGATGAGCATGGACAATGGCGTCATGAAGATGCGGCCGCTTACGTCGGGATTGGAGATAAAGCCCGGCGAAACAGTCGAGCTCAAGCCCGGCTCGCTCCACATCATGATGACGGACCTCAAACAGCCGGTGCAACGCGGCAAGCCGTTCAAGGCAACGCTGAAGTTCGAGAAGGCGGGCGACGTCGATGTGGATTTCGCGGTCGAGGCCGCAGGCGCCACGTCAGCCGCGTCCGCCCACGACGCGCACCATGATACGCACCATCATTGACGAGAGGAGATTCGTGCAGAAGCAGGGAGGTTGTAGAGGCGACCCTTGTGGTCGCCTCCGGAGCAAGAACCAAATCTAAACCGCCCGTAACATCCACGGGCGCCAGGGCGACCACATGGGTCGCCCTTACAGCAGGGAATGCTGGACGGACGGCGCTTGTAGCGCCCCAGCAGGGGACGCGTGCGGGAACCAAGGGGCCGGGTCACGCTTTTCGCTCTGGGCTTAATCCTGTAGAAGCCGCGCACGATGTTCAACAACCGGGAGTCTCATGTGACCGCCATCGTCGATATCATCGGACGCGAAATTCTCGATAGCCGCGGCAATCCCACTATCGAAGTCGACGTTGTGCTGGAGGACGGCAGCCTTGGCCGCGCAGCGGTGCCGTCCGGGGCCTCGACCGGGGCTCATGAGGCCGTCGAGCTGCGCGACGGCGACAAGAAGCGCTACTTCGGCAAGGGCGTCCGCATGGCAGTCGACGCCGTCAACGGCGAGATTTTCGATGCCATCGGCGGCATGGATGCCGAGGCCCAGGTCAAGATTGATGAGACCCTGATTAACCTTGATGGCACGCCCAACAAGGCGCGGCTTGGCGCTAATGCGATCCTTGGGGTTTCGCTTGCGACCGCCAAAGCGGCTGCCGAGGCGAGCGGGCTGCCGCTGTACCGCTATGTCGGCGGGTCCGCGGCCCGTACGCTGCCGGTGCCGATGATGAACATCGTCAACGGCGGCGTGCACGCGGACAATCCGATCGATTTCCAGGAATTCATGATCATGCCGGTCGGCGCCGAAAACTTCGCTGAGGGGCTGCGCATGGGCGTCGAGGTGTTCCAGACGCTCAAACGAGCGCTGCGCGATGCCGGGCACAACACCAATGTGGGCGATGAAGGCGGATTCGCCCCGAACCTGCCGTCCGCCGACGCTGCACTTGGATTCGTCATGAAGGCAATCGAAGCGGCCGGCTACCGGCCGGCGGAGGATATCGTTCTTGCGCTCGACCCAGCCGCAACCGAGTTTTTTAAGGACGGCGCCTACCATTATGAAGGCGAAGGACAAGTCCGGACCATCGATGATCAGGTGAAATATCTTGCCGAGCTGGTGCGGCGCTACCCGATCGTGTCGATCGAGGATGGCATGGCGGAGGATGATTTCGACGGCTGGAAAGCCTTGACCGATGCAATAGGGGCGCGATGCCAACTGGTGGGCGATGATATTTTCGTCACCAATGTGCGGCGTCTCGCCGAGGGGATCCGGCGCGGCCTCGGCAACTCGGTCCTCGTCAAGGTCAATCAGATCGGATCGCTGACCGAAACGCTCGCAACGGTCGAGATGGCCCACAAGGCGGCTTATAGTTGCGTTATGTCGCACCGTTCCGGTGAGACCGAGGACGCCACTATTGCGGATCTCGCGGTCGCCACCAATTGTGGACAGATCAAGACGGGATCGCTGGCCCGCTCGGATCGCACTGCAAAATACAACCAGCTTCTGCGTATCGAGCAGAACTTGGGGCCGCAGGCGCGCTACGGGGGCCGGGCGGCCGTCAAAGGGCTTGCTGCATCCAACTGATTCACAGCAAGGCCCTGTTTTCCTGCGGCTTTTCTGCGTCCCCCGCGTTAGGAGCGCATTAACCGCACCGGCAGCACAAATGGGCGATGGTTATTCGCCCGCGGATTCGCGCATTTTTGACGGCGCTCGGCCTTTACGCCGTGGCGGCGCTGTTCATAGGTTATTTCGGCGTCAACGCCTACACGGGAAAGAATGGCATCAACGCGCGCCAAGAACTTGAGCATGAGATCGCCGACCTGGCGAACGAGGTCGAGCGCGTCAGGGCGGAGCGGGCCTGGTGGGAGCGCCGAGTGGCGCTCCTCAGGGCCGACCGCATCGACCCCGACATGCTTGACGAGCGCGCGCGAGAGCTACTCAACTATCTGGATCCGCATGAGGTCACCATCATGGTTAAGCATCGCTGAAAGTTGTTGTGGGGCGGCGCTTTCGCGAGCGTGCATTTTACGCTATGGGGAGGTGAACAAGACTCCTGCCCGAGGATTTTATGGGTCTCGCCAAGACTAAGAAGCAAGCCGCCATTCCTGCCACGACGTCCGAGACGAGGGTCAGCGGCCCGTCAGGCGACGGCTTCGCCCAAGCGCCTCCCGATCTTCCCAAGGAAGTCGAGCTTCGCGTCTACCGCGACATGCTGATGATCCGCCGGTTCGAAGAGAGGGCGGGCCAGATGTACGGCATGGGACTGATCGGCGGCTTCTGCCACCTCTATATCGGACAGGAGGCGGTGGTTGTCGGCACGCAGCTTGCGCTCAAACCTGGCGATCAGGTCATCACCGGCTACCGCGATCATGGCCATATGCTGGCCTGCGGGATGGACCCGAAGGGCGTCATGGCCGAATTGACGGGCCGGCGCAGCGGCTATTCCAAAGGAAAAGGCGGCTCGATGCACATGTTCAGCATCGAGAAAAATTTCTACGGCGGCCATGGCATCGTCGCCGCCCAGGTCTCGCTCGGCACCGGCATTGCCTTTGCCAATCGTTACCGGCAGAACGGCAACGTATGCGTGACCTATTTCGGCGACGGCGCTGCAAATCAGGGCCAGGTGTACGAAAGCTTCAACATGGCGGAGCTGTGGAAGCTCCCGGTCGTCTATGTGATCGAGAACAACCGCTATGCCATGGGCACGGCGGTGACCCGCGCATCCGCCCAGGTCGATTTTTCCAAGCGCGGCCTGTCTTTCAATATACCGGGCGAGCAGGTGGACGGCATGGACGTACGCGCAGTCAAGGCGGCCGCCGAAAGGGCGGTGAAGTGGTGCCGCGACGGCAACGGACCGATCATTCTGGAGATGTTGACTTACCGCTACCGCGGTCACTCCATGTCGGATCCGGCAAAATACCGGACCCGCGAAGAGGTCGAAAAAGTGCGGACCGAACGCGATCCGATCGAGCAAGTGCGTGCGCGCCTGCTCGCCACCGGCCGGGCGAGCGAGGACGAGCTCAAGCGAACCGATGCGGAAGTGCGCAAAATCATCAACGAAGCGGCCGAATTTGCCGCCCATGAGCCGGAGCCCGATCCGGCTGAGCTTTGGACCGACGTGGTGCGCTGAAGCCTGCAGAGTTAGCCATCCCGAGAACAGCCATGCCGATCCAGGTGTTGATGCCTGCGCTTTCCCCCACGATGGAGAAGGGCAACCTTGCCAAATGGGTGAAAGGAGTAGGCGATCGCATCAGATCGGGCGACGTCATAGCCGAGATCGAGACCGATAAAGCCACCATGGAAGTCGAGGCGACGGACGAAGGGACACTGGGGAAGATTCTCGTTCCCGAGGGCACCGCCGACGTCGCCGTGAATACGCCGATCGCCGTAATCCTGTCTGACGGCGAAGACGCGAAGGCATTGAATGGACCGCTCGCCGCCGCGGTCCCGCCAAAGGCCGAGGATGCCGTGCCCCCACCCCCTCCTTCGCCTGGGAGCACGGGCGTGTCGCCCGCTTCTTCCTCCTTCATTGCGATAAGGGCGGGCGAGGCACCCGCGCTCCCGGAGCAGGCCAAGCCGGGGGTAGCCGCGACCTTAGCCAAGGTCGTAGAGGCCTTCGCAACGCCACGGCAGCCGGTCGCCACGCCCGAAACCGAAGTGCCGGCGGACGCTGAAATGGTCACCATGACAGTGCGCGAAGCATTACGCGACGCCATGGCGGAGGAGATGCGCCGCGATCCTGACGTTTTCGTTATCGGCGAGGAAGTTGCCGAATACCAGGGCGCCTACAAGGTGACGCAGGGCCTGTTGCAGGAGTTCGGGCCCACCCGCGTGATTGACACGCCCATCACCGAGCACGGATTTGCCGGGCTTGGCGTCGGCACCGCGATGGCGGGCCTCAAGCCAATCGTGGAATTCATGACCTTCAATTTCGCCATGCAGGCGATGGACCAGATCATCAACTCTGCCGCCAAGACCCTCTACATGTCGGGCGGCCAGATGGCCTGCTCGATCGTGTTCCGTGGCCCCAATGGACCAGCAGCGCGTGTCGCCGCCCAGCACAGCCAGGATTATTCGGCATGGTATTCGCACGTACCCGGTCTCACGGTGATTGCCCCCTTCACGGCGGCCGATGCCAAGGGCCTGCTCAAGTCTGCCGTCCGCTATCCCAATCCGGTCGTGTTCCTCGAAAATGAAATTCTCTACGGCCACTCCTTCCCTGTGCCCAAGCACGAGGACTTTCTTGTGCCGATCGGCAAAGCGCGGATCGCGCGGGCAGGCGAGCACGTCACCATCGTGGCATGGTCGATGGGAATGACCTACGCTCTTAAGGCTGCCGAAGAACTTGAGAAGGAGAACATCAGCGTCGAAATCATCGATCTGCGCACGCTGCGGCCGATGGATACCGAGACCATCATCCGCTCGGTCGAGAAGACCGGCCGCTGCGTGGTGGTGGAGGAGGGCTGGCAGCAATCGGGCGTCGGGGCCGAGATCTCCGCACGGCTGATGGAACAGGCCTTCGACTACCTCGACGCCCCTGTTGCCCGGGTGTCCGGCAAGGATGTTCCGATGCCCTATGCGGCGAACCTTGAAAAGCTGGCGCTGCCTTCGGTGGCCGAGGTGGTCACCGCCGTGAAGGCGGTTTGTTACCGGTGACGCGAGGCTTCAAGCCCGACCGGACGCGTTGCCCTGCGGGGTGGCCGGCGCGGGGGCGAACTGAGATCCTTGATGGCGTCCATCAGCAATAACCCGATCTATGACGCCCTGCCGATTTCCAATGATGCTTTGGACAAGGGCGGCGTAGAGCTGCTGCGCGCCGCCGTAGTCGATGAAGAGCTTTTCATCATGGCGCGCGTTGCCGCTTTCCCGGGTCCGGGGCCTTGGGGATGGGTGCTCGCCGATGTTGCACGGCGGCTTGCATCGCTCCACGCAGCGGAGGGTAAGTTCACGGAAGCCAAGGCGACCGACGCCATCGTGGACTCGTTCATGCACTCGTTCCCCGGGTTGGGGGCGAGCGCAGCACGGCATACGCGGAAAGGCAGCAAGTCTGCCAGGCCAGCGAAATCGGCCCTGTCGCGCAGCAAGCGGCAGGTTCAGTCGCAATCCAAATCGAAACCCTCTGCCAGAAACGCCGCGCGACGCAGGGGCGCGCGTGCCAAACCCCAAAAGGCGGATCGATGCCGATCAACATTCTGATGCCCGCGCTGTCTCCCACCATGGAGAAGGGAAACCTCGCCAAGTGGCTCAAGAAGGAGGGCGACCAGGTCAAGGCCGGCGACATTCTGGCGGAGATCGAGACCGACAAGGCCACCATGGAATATGAGGCCGTCGATGAAGGCGTATTGGCCAAAATTCTGGTCCCCGAGGGCGCCGCGGACGTCGCCGTGAACGCGCCCATCGCGGTGCTGGCCGCGGAAGGAGAGGATGTGAAAGCGGCCGCGGCCGGCGCACCCGCCCCTGCGGCAAAGCCGGGTGTATCAGGCCCAGCGGCGCCCGCGCCGAAGCCGGCCGCAGCGCCGCCGCCATCTCCGCCACAGCCATCTCCGCCTCCGGCGCCAAGTCCATCCATGCCTACGGCACAGGCCGCGCCAGCGCCTGCCGGCAATGGTCGGGGCCGCATCTTCGCCTCGCCGCTCGCGCGCCGCCTTGCCAAGGCGGCCGGCCTCGATATCGCGCGCATTGCCGGCACCGGGCCGCGCGGCCGCATCATCGCGCATGATGTAGAAGCCGCGAAGGCAGGCGGGGTCGCATTGCGTGCGCCTCCTCCGACTGCTCCTCCGGCCCCTGCTGCCCCCGGCATTGCGCCGGTGCAGGCGCCTTCAGACGAGAAGATCCGTGCGCTGTTCGAGCCCGGCTCCTATGAGGTCCTTCCCCACGACAACATGCGCAAGATCATCGCCCAGCGCCTCGTGCTGGCGAAGCAGACGATCCCGCATTTCTATCTCACAATCTCCTGCACGCTCGATAAGCTTCTGTCGGCGCGCGAAGATATCAACGTGACGGCGCCGAAAGGGCCAGACGGCAAGCCGGCGTGGAAGCTCTCCGTCAACGACTTCGTCATCAAGGCGCTGGCGCTGGCGCTCATCAAGGTTCCAGACGCCAACGTGACCTGGACCGAGACCGCCATGCTCAAGCACAAGCACGCAGACATCGGTGTCGCTGTCGCAATCCCCGGCGGTCTCATCACGCCGGTGGTCCGCAAGGCGGAGACCAAATCGCTGATGGCCATCTCAGCCGAGATGAAGGATTACGCCGCACGCGCCCGGGCGCGCAGGCTCAAGCCCGAGGAATACCAGGGCGGTTCGTCGGCCGTCTCGAATCTCGGCATGTACGGCATCGAGGAATTCTCAGCCGTCATCAACCCGCCCCACGCAACGATTCTCGCGGTCGGCGCAGGCGTTGAACGCGCGGTGGTGCGCGACGGCAAGATCGCTGTTGCCACGCAAATGAAGGTGACGCTGTCGACCGATCACCGCGCTGTCGACGGCGCGCTCGGCGCAGAATTGCTGGCGGCGTTCAAGATTTATGTCGAGAGTCCGACCGCGATGCTTGTGTAGCCCGGGTTGAGCGCCAGCGAAACCCGGGGCGCCGGCAACCATGTGATAGCCTGACCCCGGATTTCGCTGCGTTCAATCCGGGCTACAGCGTCGGCGGTCGGCGCAGCATTTCCGGACGGCCAAACGAGAGCGGAGATCAGAGTGGCGGAATCCTTCGACATCATCATCATCGGCTCGGGACCCGGCGGCTATGTGACGGCGATCCGGGCCGCGCAGCTCGGCTTCAAGACGGCGGTCATCGAGCGCGCCTATCTGGGCGGCGTCTGCCTCAACTGGGGCTGCATCCCCACCAAGGCGCTGCTCCGCTCAGCGGAAATCTTCCACTATATGCAGCACGCCAGGAACTATGGGCTCGCGGCGGAGAACGTCTCCTACGATGCCACAGCCGTCGTCAAACGCTCACGCAACGTATCGAAGCGCCTCAATGACGGCGTCGGCTTCCTTATGAAGAAGAACAAAGTGTCGGTGATCTGGGGCGAGGCCGCAATCGACGCGCCCGGCAAGGTGACCGTCAAGCCTGCCAGCGCCGAAGCCCCCAAAGGTTCGCTCGGGCCAGGCGCCTATGAGGCCAAGCACATCATCATCGCCACCGGGGCGCGGCCGCGGATGCTGCCCGGCCTCGAGCCGGACCAGAAGCTGGTGTGGACCTATTTCGAAGCCATGGTTCCGGAGCGCATGCCGAAGTCGCTGCTGGTGATCGGCTCCGGCGCGATCGGCATCGAGTTCGCATCGTTCTATCGCTCATTCGGCGCCGAGGTCACCGTAGTCGAGGTGCTGCCGCAGATCCTGCCGGTCGAGGACGCTGAAATCGCCGGCCTCGCCCGCAAGGCGTTCGAGAAGCAAGGCATCAAGATTTTCACCGGTGCCACGGTGACGCGGCTCGACAAAAAGGCCGACAGCGTCACCGCCACCATCGACGACGGCAAAGGCGGCATGCAAACGCTCACCGTCGAGCGCGTCATTTCGGCGGTCGGGGTCACCGGCAATGTGGAAAATCTCGGTCTCGAAAGGCTCGGCGTCAAGATTGACCGCGGCGCGATCGCGATCGATGGTTATGGCCGTACCAATGTTCCTGGCATTTATGCCATTGGCGACGTTGCAGGTCCGCCGATGCTGGCCCATAAAGCGGAGCATGAAGGCGTCGTCTGCGTCGAGGCCATCAAGGGCCTCAAGCCGCATCCGCTGGACAAGCTCAAGATTCCCGGCTGCACCTATTGCGCCCCGCAAATCGCCTCAGTCGGCTTCACCGAAGCTGCCGCCAAAGACAAAAAGCTCGACGTGCGCGTCGGCCGTTTTCCTTTCGTGGGCAACGGCAAGGCGATTGCGCTCGGCGAGGACCAGGGCCTCGTCAAGGTGATCTTCGACAAGGTCACCGGCCAGCTCATCGGCGCCCACATGATCGGCGTCGAAGTAACGGAGCTGATCCAGGGCTACGTGGTGGCGATGAACCTGGAAACCACCGAGGAAGAGCTGATGCACACGGTCTTCCCCCATCCGACGCTGTCGGAAACGATGGGGGAAGCCGTGCTCGACGCCTATGGGCGCGTGCTGAATATGTGAAGTGCGCCGGGATTCGGGGAAATGACACGTGACGATACATGTCATCGCAGGACAAGGTGAATTTATAATTGTGGCTTGCATTGCAGCGTGATATTTTGAACGCTCAAGCTAAACTCTGGCGGATTTTCCGTATAGTAGTATGTGGTTCCGTCCTTATTCCTCACGGACGCAGCAAATGCGCGGTTCTGCAAACCTGCTTTCAAAATAAAGATCGATGCCTCCAATACGCCGGCCGACCCTGGCATGCCTGAGAACTGAAAACTGCAAATGCGATCTCGCGGGCAAACACAATCCCATCGTGCTTCCACAGGCTTCGTGTCCAGCGGTGAAGGGGCCAGAAAAGTGCAGGGTGCTACCGGAAGCTCTCCGGGGCCCGCCTGCGATGCAGCATGATTTGTTATCCCGATAGTTAGGGCGTGGCCGGGTGCACCCTTGGCGAGCCCTGAAATCGGGGACAGGTTGTGATTAGCACCTGTTGGGCCGCCGCCCTCTTTTGGGCATCCGTCGAAATGCCATGCGCTCAGACCCAATGATTTTCCCGTAAAGGGCAAACGGCGCCATTTTGATACCACTTTTGGAACGTGCTCGCGGCCTCAAAGGGACCGATGTGTGCCAAGTTTGTCACACATTCGCGACAATCAGCGGAGGGCCACTTTCAGCGTCCCGATAATCTGATTTAATCCGCTCTTGTGGGCATGGGGGAAGGCGCACGGGCCGAGACGTCCGCGGCGCAAGCCTTTGAGGTTGTGGCCGCTGCGGCGCTCCATTGAGAACCATCCATGCTGAAGAAGCTGGACCGCCCGATCGTTTGGCGCACATTGTTTGCATGTTTCTTCGCCGGATACGGCTTCGCAATAGGGGAAGCCGTTCAGCGCGTGAATGACGCCGGCGCTCTCGATGCAGTGCATCAATATAAAAACATATTGCAATTGGCTGGGGAGTATTTTGATCCCAGGGTGACGCTGTTCACCATTGTATTTCTAACCGTTGTTGCGGTTGAAGCCGGTTTTTTTCTCTATCAATTGCGGCTGCAGCGCCAAGCCCTGCGGGCCGCTGAAAAAGCTGCTGACACGGGCCGTAAAGTGGCCGACGAGAAAAGAATTCTGCTTGCTCGCGTGGATGAAGCCGACGTGGCGTATGAACTTTTGAGATCAATCATCAACGTATCGAATGAGGCCTGAGCGTATACGCGCCCGCGAGAACGGCAGCCCGCGCCGCTGCGACGGTTCGCCCGATCGGCCGCCGCGGTTTGAGAACGCGTTTTAAGTAATCGAGACGGCGTACAACCCCTCGGCCGGGCCTGATCCCTGCGTCGGCGCCGGCGAACTGACCAGCCGCGTTGGTAGCCCGGATGGAGCGAAGGGCAATCCGGGGCTCGCGGCGTCGCACTTCGATGGCCGCCCAGTTAGGCTGGCTGGCGCCGGGTGAGCGGGATTGCGCTTCCCTCCATCCAGGCTACGATCGGGCGCCCATCAACCGTGACCGGGGAGGATTCGATGATCGCGAACGCGACGAACGGACACATGATGCACCGGGGACGCCGCCGCAGCCGGGCGGCTGCGCTGCTGATTTCGGCGGCCATGCTGACGGCATGCTTGAGTGCGCCCGCCTTCTCCGAGCAGTACGGCGTCACTCCCTTTGGCCTGACGCAGGCCGAGCGCGCCAAGGTGATGGCGACCTTGCCGAACTGGTCGGGCCTGTGGAACCCGGTGGGCGGATTGATCTTCGACCCTGCCACCGCCGACCCCAAAGGCAACAACGCGCAGCAGCCGGGCGACCGCGAACATCCGCCCTACAATGCCGAATGGGAGGCGATCTACAAGGCCAAGCTCGATCACACGCTCGCTGGCTATTTCACCGACCCGATCACCAACTGCCTGCCCCACGGCATGCCGCGCCTGATGGGCGGCATTCCCGGGCCGCTCGAATTTGTCGTAACGCCGGAAATAACCTACATCATCTGGGAATACGGGCCGCAGCTTCGCCGCATCTATACCGACGGCCGGGACCATCTGCCGGTCGAGGAGCGCTTCGATACCTGGACCGGCCACTCGATCGGACATTGGGAAGGCGACACGCTGGTGGTCGACACCGTGAGCATGCGCGGGGATACGCCTTATGACCGCACCGGCGCGCCCCACAGCAACCAGGTCCACTTGATCGAGCGCATGCGCCTCATCGACAGGGACACCTTGGAGAACGACATGACGATTGAGGATCCGGTCGCGTTTGCGACGCCATGGCATGTCAACCGCCGCTATCGGCGTCTTCCGCCCGACACCTTCGTCGGCGACTCAGTTTGCACCGAGACTCAGCATAGTCCGATCATCAACGGCCAGACCCAATTCATCCTGCCCAATGATCCGCCCGGCTATCTGCTGGGCCCGATGCCGCTGCCGCCCAGGAAATAGCCGCGGCCAACCGGGCGCCGCCGGTTGTCGGATGTTTTCGACTGAGACTGACCCGTGCGTGTCAGTGCCCTCCCGCGACTTCGGAGAGGGCGATGACCGCAAGGCCAATGTAACAAGGCGAACGCCGCTCAAGGTTTGAGCTGGTCGGCGACCTTGGCAATGCCGGCCTTGGCGCAGGCCTCATCGCCGGTCTGGCTCGATCCGCTCACCCCCACGGCTCCGATCGTGTCGTCGCCGACGTTAATGGGAACGCCCCCGCCCAGCGCGATCACGTCGGCAAGCTGGCGCTGTGCCGCGAGATCCGCTCCGTCCTTTGTCCGCTGCGCCCATTCGAGCGACGGCCGGCGGAACGTGCGCGCCGTATAAGCCTTGCGCCGCGCCAGCTCGAAATTGTGCGGGGATGGATTGTCGGATGCAATGAAGATGCGCACGCGGCCGGCGCGGTCCACCACCGCCACCGAGATGGGAACGTTTGTCTTTGCGCATTCCTCGATGGCGCCCTCGGCAATCGCGAGCCCCAGTTTCCAGGTGATGTCGCGCTGCATCTGGACCTGGGCGTTCGACGCGCAGGGCGTGAGAGCGAGCGCGACGGCGCCCGCTACGAAGCCGGCTTTTGTGAGCATCAATTGAGTCCTCCCGTTGAAACGTTGCCCTTTGAGGGCGCGGTTCGAGCGCTCCCCGCGCGAGCGGGGAGTGTTGTTCGGCGACCGCCCGCCTGCTTGCAGCGAAGGGGGCGCCTCGCCATGATTAAAGGCCCCTGAGCCGCCACAATGCAAGGACCACCGAGCGAACGACGCAACGGACATAGAAAGCCGCGCCGCTCGCACGCAGTTGATCCTTCGGCCGCACGCATGCGGCGCAGTTCCGCCCGGTTCCGCCGCAGCCGATTGCGGCCGACATTGGGCGTATCGCTTACGCAATTTCGCCGGGAATCTTGTGTTCAAAGGAAGAGTCGGCCAGTTGTCTATGCGTCTGCCCAACGCTTGGCCTCGCCCACCGGCTCGGCCATTCCTCTTTTCGAACGCTGAACTGGAATGCGCTGGCGTTGAGCAAACTGGAATCCAGCTTTGAGCTCTTGCCACAAGCACAAGCGTGGAACATGAAATCGGAATGCGAATTCTACCTTGATCGTGCGGCCAGGTGTCTCGCTATGGCGGCGCACATCGACAAGCAATACCGGGGCGATTTGGTTCGGATCGCGAAGAGATGGGTCGAACTCGCTCAGGAGGAGGCCGGGTGGGACGTTGAGCCGGGAGAATCTGCGCCGCCGTTCACGTCGAGTTCAGCGGACCCGAATCACGCGTAGGACGGGTCGCTCTTCGACAAGCTCAGAGCGAAGCGTGCCCGCCTGCAATCTCCATGAGTGCTGAGACATTATGCCGGGTGCGATGGGGACAGCGCACCCAAGTCGTCGTCCGTCAAGGCGACGGGCGCGGTGACGGCGGGGACAGTGCGATGGAAACCGCGCACCCAAGTCGTCATCCGTGAAAAATTCCCAAGCTGTCAATTTCGAGTGAGCGCGCCTTCGCCCACGGGCTTATTGCCGAGAAGTCTCGCCCCTAATCTTTCGGCTGAATGCGCACCAGCCATCCCTCGTGGTCCACATACCACACCGTCACCGGATCGGTCGAATTGTCGATCCAGGTTTCGCGGTCGATGCCGTAGGGCTCGGGCAGCACGTATTCGGTGAAGCTCACGGTCTTCGGGTCAAAGCGCAGATAGCGGCCCGAATGCATTTCGCCAGCCCACACCTCGCCGTTCTTGTCGGTTTGAGCCGAATACATGGAAGCATAGGGCGTCGGCAGCGGGTATTCGTGAATGCGCTTCTCCTTGATATCGAACTTGATGAGCTGCCCGCCGCGGCCGCCGGCCCAATAATTATTGTCGCGGTCGAATTCGCCCCGCGCCGGGCCCGAGCGCGGCGAGGTGTCGGGCTCGAACACTTCCGCTGTCTGCGTATCCACCACCACGACCCCGTCGCGCGGCCAGGCGCCGCCGCCGAAATAGCGGCCGTCGCGGCTCATGGCGCTGCCATAGGTGCCGGCGAATTTTTTGAGTACGTAGCTTATCACGGGCTCGCCCGTGAGGGCCGCCACCTTGGTGACCTTGCGCTCGCGCGCCTTCCAGATGAAGCCTTCGGGATCGATCGCATAATTGCCGCCCATCGGCGTGTTGAGCGGCTCGCGCACCTTCCAGGGAATGCGGGTGAACTCCTCCGTCTTGGGGTCTAATCGCCAGATGCTGTGGGCCCAGTTCTCGGAACCCCAGATGATGTCGTTCTTGTCTGCATAGATCCAATGGGTGCCGGGGAGAACGCCGGCGGGGACCGGCGGGATGTGGAATTCCTTCACGACGCCAGTCACGGGATCGAGCCGGCCGATATAGGAACTGCGGTGCGTCGAGTACCAGAGGTTGCCTTTGGAATCGCCGGTCACGTCGTGGGTCGCCGGCTCAAGCCGCGGCAACTCGTATTCGGTGATGACGACCCGGGTCTGGCGGCCCTGCGGACGCGGCAGCATGAGGAATGGCGGGTCGCTCGCGTCCGGCCCGCGCACTGAGGCGAGCCATTTGACCAGGCGGGGCTCTTCGTCGTTGCCCCAGCGGCCGCGCTCGTTGATGTTGATCAGCGGCGAGCCGGCGCCGTGGATCATGCGATAGACGATCTTGCGCCAGCCTTCCTCGTCATAGCGGTTGCGGAAGATCTGCTGGTAGGAGTGGCACCAGTTGCAGTTGTTCGTGAGCAGCTTCTTTTCCGCGCCGGTGCCGGAGAGGCTGAGCAGCCATTCCGATCCGGTCATCTGCGCCGCAATCTCCGGCAGCGGCGGCAAGTTGTCCTGGTCAGTCACATAATCGAGTACGATATCGGCGAGCGGCGTTGCGCCCTTGATGTCGACGCCCTCCTTCACGAACGGACGAAACTCCCGCGGCCGCGCAATGCGCAGCGTATAGGTGCCGGGCTCGAGCAGTGGGAATTCATACCGACCGTCGGCATCGCTGTAGACGGTGGTGCGCACCGCATTCTTCCCGGCGATGAGCTGCACCATGACGCCTTCGAGCAATTCGCCTTTGGCGGATTTTACTACGCCCTGGGGGCCGCCGGTCATGCGCGCAGGCGCTGCGTTGAGAGGAAGCGCGGCAAGCGCAAATCCAAAGATTGCGATCAGCCGGGCGGCGCCGCGTGTGCCTGTGGACATGATGTTCCTCCCAATGAATCTCATCGTCTATCTTGTTTAGTTTACGCAGGCCTGTCCTCTTGTGCCCTTCCCCGCGCGCGGCGGAGGGCAGCGAGGGGCACTGCGGCGGTTCGGCGCCATGCTGTGTGCCCGCTCCCCCAAACCCTCCCCCCGCGAGCGGGAGAGGGGACAAGCGGCCCCATCTTAGTGCGCCTGATAGCGGGGATTGAGCGGCGGAGCGTCGGAATCCCAGCAGCACTTCTCGCGCACGAAGCTTACGAGGTCGTTCAAATCCTCTTCGCTGAGGGTATACTTGTAGGCCGCCATGCCGGCGCCGCCGTTGCGGATGCGATCCTTCACGGTGCCGTCGTTGACCGGCAGGCCGGAGAGCAGCGTGCCGCGCTGGTACAGCCCTGCAAGCTGCGGAGCGTTCTTGGTGAATTCATTGTGGCAGAACCAGCACTTGTAATAAAAGATCTCCCGGCCGCGTTCCGGTCCGCTTTGTGCGGCCTTGCGAAACTCGTAGGTCGCAAGTGAACGCTGGTAGTAATCCTTGACCGCAGGTTGTTTCTGCGGAGACGCTTGCTGGGCGAAGGCTGGTGACAGAAGCACCGCCGCCATCAATGCGAAGGCGAGGAACGGCCGTACTGCGCTCAAACCCATGGATTCCCCCTTTGCGCCAACCCTGTGCCTGTTTTTGGTCTGCAAAATCATAGCAAATTTTCGCGGGCGTTTCCGAAGGAAATTGCTTTGCGAACGTCCCGTAGCGCGCGAAGCGAAATCCGGGAACGGTTGGCCCCGCATCTCGCTTCGCTACATGCGGCTACGATCCGCAAAGGTGAGAACGCGCCTTGACGATGATACTCGTCACGTGCTCGTCGCCCTATCGTCAACTGCAGCCGCCTCCGCTACACTGCTGCGCCCCGGGAACGGCATTGCCGCACGGACGGGCCGGCCTCGGATTTCGCTTGGCTCAATCGGGGCTATAAGACACCGCGAGGCCGGATCAGGAGGAACCGCGATGAAGACGCCCTGGACGCGACGTGCGCTGCTCGCCGGAGCGGCGGCAGCCGGAACAACCATCATCGTAAAGCCGGTTCGGGCCGCCGACTACAAGTTCACGCAGTACCATAATCAGTCGGAGAGGAGCACGCTCCATAAGAATCTCGTCGCCATGTGGGAGGCGATCGGTAAGGAGACCAACGGCCGCGTGGAGACCACCGTCTACGCGGAAAACAACAAGCTCGCAGCCGGCGATCCGGCGGCGCTGAAAATGCTGATCGCCGGCGAGATCCAGTTTTTCACCTTGATGGGCGGCATTATCGGCACGGTGGTGCCGATGGCGGAAGTGCAGCAGGCGCCGTTCGCGTTCCGATCGGCGGCCGAGGCCCACAAGGCGATCGACGGCCCGCTCGGCGCCTATATGGGCGAGGAAATGGCCGCGAAGGGCATGTATCTTTTCCCGGTCGCGGGCTTCGACAACGGCATGCGCCAGGTCACCACGGTGGCGCGCCCGGTCAACACGCCGGACGACCTTGCCGGTGTGAAAATCCGCGTCCCGCCTGGACAGATGATATTCGACACCTTCCAGGCTTTCGGCGCCGAGCCGGTGACCACGTCAGCCAATCTCATCTACGACTCGCTCAAAAACGGCAAAGTCGGGGCGCAGGAAAATCCGCTCGCCGTCCTGGAGAACTTCCGCATCTACGAAGTGGTGAAATACGTCAGCATGACGAACCACATGTGGTCCGGCTTCAACCAGATGGCGCATCTTGCCACTTGGCGCAGCCTGGGAGACGACATCAAGGACGTGATCACGAGCAACGTAACAAAATATGTGCGTCAGCAGCGCATCGACCAGGGTAATGTCAACGCAAGCCTCCGCGACAGGCTCGCCGCCGCCGGCCTTATCTTTAATGAGGTTGACCAGGCGCCGTTCCGCGCCCGGCTCACGCAGGTCTACGCAACCTGGAAGGAGAAGCTGGGGACGAAGTGCTGGACGCTGCTTGAGGCGGAGGTCGGGAAATTGGGGTAACTTTTGCAGCGTCGTAGCGTGGTTGAGCGAAGCGGAACCCACCATCAGTCCCGTCGTTGGAAGGCTCTGGCAAGTTTCGCTCTCGCTCAACCCATCCTGCACCTCGCTTTCACTTCCGGGTTCGCAAGCCGCAACGGCTCGCCCTTCTCGAAGGCGACGATCTGCTCAAAGGCCTCGCCGAAATAAAGATCGAAATTGTCCCATTCGGCCCAGCCGAGATGGGGCACGCAGAGCGCATTGGGCATTTTCAAGAGCGGGTGATTGCCGCCCGTGACCGGTTCTTCCTCGTAAACGTCAACCGCCGCATAACCCGGACGGCCGGCTTTCAGCGCCGCGACGAGAGCGCCCGGCGCGATGAGTTCGGCGCGGGCAGTGTTGACGAGAAGCGCGGTGGGCTTCATGCGGGCAAGGTCCTCTGCGCCCACGATGCCGCGAGTGCCGGCATTGAGGCGCACATGGAGCGACAGCACATCCGACCGTTCGAAGAGATCGGCCTTGTCGGCCGCCGCTTCGTAACCTGCGGTTGCGGCGCGCGCCCGCGAGCCCTCCTGTCCGAACACCAGCACGTTCATGCCAAGGCCGCGTCCTGCCTGCGCGACCAGGCTGCCGATGGCGCCGAGCCCGAAAATGCCGAGCGTCGAGCCGCGCAGACGGTGGGACAGCGTGCACGGCCACTCGCCCCGGCGCATGCGCTCGGCTTCGAGCGCGATGTTGCGGCGCGACGCCGCCATGAGGGCGATCGCCAGCTCCGCGGGCGCCACCGGCGAGTTGCTCTTGCCGGTCGCGACCGGAATGCCAAGCTCCGTGCACGCAGCGAAATCGATGGTGCGGGCATTGCGGCCGACGAGGGCGATGAGCCTGAGCCGCGGCAGGCGCGACAGGACCGCACGGGAGAAATTCACCCGCTCCCGGATCGCCACCACGACGTCTGCATCCTCCAGTCGCTCCAGAAGCTGATCGAGGTCGCGCGCGGGCGTTCGATAGCGGACCACGTCGTGATGGCGGATCAGCGCGTAGCTCGGCAGCAGGTGGACCATGTCCTGGTAGTCGTCGGGGATCACGATTTTCATTGCGTCAGGCCTTCGACGGTAGAGTCGGCATTTCGGATTATGTATTATGCATTGAGACGACGACCCGCGGAGGGACATCAGACCCCCGTTCAGCACATGACGGAACGCGCCCTTGCTGATTGACAATGCGCTCAGCGCGCTCGCGGTCGTGCTCGACCCGGCGCGCTTCGCCATCATCTGCTCCGGCATCGGGCTCGGGCTCGTCATCGGCATGCTGCCGGGCATCGGCGGCCTCGGTGGCCTCGCTCTGCTGATCCCGTTCACCCATGCCATGGACGCCCATACGGCCCTCGCCTTCCTGATCGGCATGTGGGCGGTCACGGCGACCTCCGATACGATTCCAGCAATCCTGTTCGGCGTGCCGGGTGCGGTCGGGTCGGCCGCAACAGTGCTCGACGGCCACCCGATGGCGAAGCGCGGCGAAGCCGGACGCGCTTTTGGCGCCTCGTTCAGCTCGTCGATCGTCGGCGGCGTGTTCGGCGCCGTTCTGCTGGCGGTCTCGATCCCGATCCTGCGGCCATTCATGCTGGCGATCGGCACGCCGGAGCTGCTCGCCGTGTGCGTGCTCGGCCTTACGCTCGTCGCATCGGTGAGCCAGGGCAACATCCTCAAGGGGCTGATCGTTGCGCTGTTCGGCGTATTGGTTGCCGCGGTCGGGGATGAAGCGCAGTCAGGACAGTTGCGCTGGACCTTCGATGACATCGCCGGCACTTACCTTGACGACGGCGTGCCGATCGAATGCATTGCGCTCGGCCTGTTCGCGGTGCCGGAACTCATCGACATGGCGATCGCGCGCACCAATATGGGCTCGACGCAGCGATTAGACGGCCTGTTCCGCGAACAGATGCGCGGCGTGCGCGACGTCATCCAGAACTGGAAGCTGATCCTCAATTCCTCGTTTCTGGGGGTTGTGCTTGGGTCGGTGCCCGGCATGGGCGCCGCCGTGATCGACTGGATCGCTTACGGATCGGCCGCGCGCATGGTCAAAGGCGCCTCGGAGACCTTCGGCAAGGGCGACGTGCGCGGCCTGATCGCGGCGGAATCCGCGAACTGCTCCCGCGAGGGCGGCGCCCTCATCCCGACGCTTGCGTTCGGGGTGCCGGGTTCGCCATCGATGGCGCTGCTGCTCGGCGCCTTTCTCGCCCACGGCATTGCGCCGGGTCCGAAACTGCTCGATACGCAGCTCGACGTCACTTACACGCTGGTTTGGAGCCTCGCGCTCGCCAATGTGGTGGGCGCCGGGGTCTGCTTCCTCTCCGCCAATCCGCTCGCCCGGATCGCGACC
Source organism: Hyphomicrobiales bacterium (assembly GCA_021323775.1). Lineage (GTDB taxonomy): Bacteria > Pseudomonadota > Alphaproteobacteria > Rhizobiales > Xanthobacteraceae > JAJPKK01. Next base: position 5,618 of record JAJPKK010000051.1, on the reverse strand, counting down.
TTGCGGGCCGGCATCCTCATTCCGACCGTATTCGCGGTGTGCTTTGTGGGCGCCTATCAGGGCTCGCTCAGCTTCGGCGATCTTGTAGTGCTGGTTTCGTTCGGCCTCATCGGCTGGACGATGAAGCGGCATGGCTGGGCGCGCGCGCCGCTGATCCTCGGCTTCGTGCTCGGCAAGCTGATCGAGAAATATCTCTTCATCTCGGTCGGCCGCTATCAGTTCGAATGGCTCCAGCGACCGGGGGTCATCGCGATCTTCGCCATCACCGTGCTGGTGCTTGCAAGTCCGCTGTTCAGGGCATTTTACCGGATGTGGAGGCCGGCTCCCGTTCTCACTGGCGCGAGCTTGGGCCGTGGTCGTGCCGCAGGCTCAGCCCCGCCCCCTTGCGGGGAGGGGCCAGGGGCGGGGGGCGGGCGATGGGGCGCAACGCCGCCACAACTGCCCGACCCTCCACCCCATCCCTCCCCCAGCCGAAACCGCGTATACGCGGGTTTCGGCCAATTGATCGAGGGATCGAAATCGGCAACAGCCGATTTCGACAGGGGGGAGGGAGTCGCGGCCGCTGCTTTTCGGTCAAACACCTTCTCCATCGACCGCGTCGTCGGCTCGGGCCTGTGGGTGCTCGCTTTTCTCGCCCTTGCGGCGGCGTTCTGGAGCGCCGCGGGCTGGCGCTTCTCGGCGCGGCTGATGCCGCAGACCGCGGCCGCTGCGGGCCTCATCGTCATCGCCTGTGCGGGTCTCGCCGCTGCTTTGGGGAAGCTGCAAGGCAAGCCTGCTCTTGCGAAGAAGACTGGGCACGAGGTCGCCGGCGCATTGGGAGAACTGGCCGAGACGACCGTCTATGCGCGCCTTCTCGTTGAAGCGCTCTGGCTCATGGGGCTCCTGGCCGGCGTGATGCTGATCGGGCTGATGCCCGCTTTGGGCCTTTATATGTTCTCTTACATGTCGACCGCCGGCAGGACGCGGTGGCCGCTGGCGCTCATCATCACCATCACGTTCTGGATCGGATTTTACATCCTGTTCGTGAAGCTGCTGCACGTGCCGTGGCCGCCGTCGCTTCTCGGCGACGCGTTTCCCGGTCTGCGCGAGTGGACCGGGCGGCTGATTTGACGATCGGCTGCCTCCGGGCTGCACGCGGCGTCGTAGGCTGTAGCCCGGATTGACTGCAGCGAAATCCGGGAAGGGCCTACCACATGGCAACGCCGGCCCCGGGTTTCGCTTCCGCTCAACCCGGGCTACAGGGGCCTGACGTGGGCGCGCTGCGCTTCGCCCACCCTACTCCTTTGCCCTTAGGTACCACTCCAGAATCTGCTCGCCGTTCCAGTGCAGCACGCCAGCGAATTTTGCGGCATAGTCGTAGATCGCTTCGAGGTATTTGATCCGATGCGGCTGGCCGCTGATATAGGGATGGATCGCCACCGCCATGATCTTGGCGCGGCGCTCGCCCTCCGCATAGAGCCGGTCGAATGCGTCGATGGCGCGCCTTAACAGATAGTCGCTTTCGTGGTGCTGCACGATCATCATCGCGATATCATTGAGTTCGACCGTGTAGGGCAGCGTCACGAGCCGCCCGTTGGCGGTGCGGATGATGTCCGGTTCGTCGTCATACACCCAGTCTCCGATATATTTGACGCCGGCCGCGGCGAGCAGGTCCGGCGTCTCATAGGTCTGCGTCAGGCCGGGGCCGAGCCAGCCGAGCGGGCGCTTGCCGGTGAAGCGCTCGAGAATATCCATCGAGCGGTTGATCATATCGCGCTGGTTCTCGTGCTTGTGGATCGGCATCTGGTCGTAGGCATGGCCCATGAACTCCCAGTCCTCCCGCCGCGCCTCTTCGGCGACCCGCGCATAGTCCTCGCAGACCCGCGCGTTGATGGCGAGCGTCGGCTTGATGCCGCGGCTATGGAACAGGTCAAAGAATCGCCACACACCGACCCGCATGCCGTATTCGTGCCAGCTCCAGTGCGGCACATCGGGAAGGAGCGACGCGCCGGTCGGGGCCGGCAGGACTTGGCGCGGCATCGGCCGGCTGATGTCCCAGACCTCCAGATTGACGATCGGCCACAGCACGAGGCGCGCACCCTTGGGCAAACGGAGTGGCGGCCGATCGACGATGGCGGAATACTCGGTGCGCTGGCGAGGGTGCATCGGCGTATCTTGGCTGGTCATGGTGCGGCTCGATCGGTCAGGTGCTCGGGCGGGGCTGGTCGCAGCGTTACTAAACCACCATATTGCGCCTGTCATCGCATCGGGCCCGAAGCGTTACAATCCGCCTATTGACGCGCTTTGGGCCCATCCTTATGTTCCGCCCCCCAGTTGAGCCCTCTGCGACTCAGGGGGCTCGCGACTTGGACGATCTTTATGGCGCTTACCGACCTCGTAGTGCCGCAGGCGGTCGTTCCCTCGCTCAGGGTCAACAGCAAGAAACAAGCACTGCAGGAACTTGCGACCCGCGCGGCCGCAATATGCGGACGCAGTGAACGCGAAGTGCTTGAGGTGTTGATGCAGCGCGAGCGGCTCGGCTCCACCGGCATCGGCAGCGGCATTGCTATTCCGCACGGCAAACTCGCCAAGCTGGAACGCCTGTTCGGCGTCTTTGCCCGGCTGGAGCGGCCCATCGACTTCGACGCGCTGGATGGCCAGCCGGTCGACCTTCTGTTCCTTTTGCTCGCGCCCGAGGCGGCGGGCGCCGATCACCTCAAAGCGCTGGCGCGGATTGCCCGCCTGTTGCGGGATCCCGAAATCGCCCAAAAACTGCGCGAATCGCGAGACGCTGAAGCGCTCTATGCGGTACTGATGTCCGGATCGGGCGAGATGTAACCGTAACCCTATGCGACCGCCCGCCGCTAGTGCACGCTTAAAGTCTGCAATTCGTTGCTCCAGGCGTTGGCGACTGCCGCTTCGCGCGAATCGGTAATCATGATCGGCGTGCCATCGGCCGCATGCAGGGCAAACAGCTTCAGTCCCGGCGCGATTTGCGGAGCCTGGGGAAACAAGGCGGGCACGTCCTCGGAGCGGATTGTCTTGATATAGGCGATCTGGCCATCGCCGAGCTGCGCAAGCGCTTCCCGGGAGATGCTGGCTGAATGGACGCCCTTGTTCATGATGCGCGACTCCTCGACCGTGAACTTGTCGAGTTCCTCATGGCCGTCATTATCCGTGATCGTCATCATCCGTGATCGTTGATCGCGATCGTCTTAACCACGCGCTCAGGCTCGGGACGCGCGAGGTCAATCGACAGCAACCCGTTTTTCAGATCGGCGCCCAGCACCTCCATTCCGTCCGCCAGCACGAATGTGCGTTGGAACTGACGGGCGGCAATTCCGCGGTGCAGATAGTGACGCGTCTGCTCGTCGTTCTGCCGGCCGCGAATCACGAGCTGACTTTCTTCAATTGTAACATCGAGCTCTTCGCGGGCGAACCCGGCAACCGCGAGCGTGATGCGGAGCCTCTCGGGCTGCCCATTTTCACGCGCCATGCGTTCGATGTTGTACGGTGGGTACCCGTCGGCAGCCTTCGCAACACGATCGAGCGCCCGTTCGATTTCATCGAAGCCAAGCAGAAACGGGCTCGATAACGATGGTACTCGCGCCATGATCTCAAAGCCCTACAACAGCGACTTTGTCGGGGCCCTGTCGGCGCCCCGGCCCTCCGGAGGTCCTACCCGAGACATCCCCCGTCTGGCTTGGCGCTAATATGGGCAATAGGCGTTCACCGCGCAAGGAGGCGCCCCAGACCCCGGAGCGCGGCACGCGGCGCACGAATGGGGCGAAAGTCTCTCTGAGAGTGTCTCTTCTCGCAGGATGAAGGGCGCCAGCGAAAGCCATCAGCGGGAGGTCCGCAGAGATCGGCCCGTCGAGGGTTTCGGTTGCGCTCAAGCCGTCTTACGGGGTGCCGTTCCGAAGCGTATTCAAAGGCTTGCGGCGCCGTCCCCGCCGAATTGGCTGACCCAGAGTCGTTCGACGGTAGAGTGATCGGGCTATCGGTGAATGCCAAGGAACGCTATCATCTGCACCAGATTGCCAAGGGAGGGATCATGCGCGACAGGTTGTCAGGCTCGCTGTTAATGGTGGCCATTGCTGGGGCTGCTGTCAGCGCACTCATTACGGTGCCGATTACACGGACCGCAGCTCAGGCGCCGGCCCCGGCGCTGAAAACCCCCTGGGGCGATCCCGATCTGCAGGGCATCTGGATGGATGAAACCGACACGCCCTTGCAGCGCCCCGCCAAGTATGCCGCTCAGGAATTTTTCACCGAGGCGCAGCGGGCGGAATTGGATGCACAACGCGCGGCGCTGCAAGGCAAGGACAGGCGCCGGGAGCGCGGGACCGAGCTCGATGTCACCGGCTCCTACAACGACCTTTTCATTTCCAGGAAGCACACTGGCGTGCGCACGTCGCGGATTGTCGATCCGCCCAATGGCCGGATTCCGCAATTCACGCCAGAGGCTCAGAAAATTGCCGCCGCCGAGCGCGACTTCCGTCTTGCCTTGCTGCAATCGACCGAGACCTGCAAGATCGAGTACCGCAGCTGTGCCGGCGGCAAATACGATCCGACCCCCTCGCCGCGATTCGCGGAGCGCACCCCCCGCTACAACACGATATCGATCAACCGCCACGATGGCCCGGAGGACGCCCCGTTGTCGGTCCGCTGCTTGACCCCCGGGCTGCCGGGGATCGGAGGCCAACGCACGCACCGGATCGTGCAGACGCCGGGCGGCGTCGCGATGTTCTATGACGTGGGCCAGGGACAGGGCTGGCAGCGGAACATCGTGATGGACGGGAGCCCGCATTTGCCGTCCAGCATCCGCCAATGGTATGGCGATTCGCGCGGGCATTGGGAAGGCAACGCGCTCGTCATCGATGTCACGAACTTCACGGCGAAGACGGATTTTCAGGGCTCGCGCGAAAACCTGCATCTGGTCGAGCGCTGGACCCGGACGTCGCCGACCACGCTTGAATACGTGGTCACCATCGAGGATCCGACCGTGTGGACGAGGCCGTGGACGGTCACGCAGGAGTTCACCCGGCAGGGCGACGAGGCGAACAGGATTTATTACGAGCCGCGCTGCAACGAGGGAAACTACGCCCTTCCGGGGCTGATGCGGGGAGCGCGCATGCAGGAGCGCGCCTTTGCAGAGGGACGAGGTCCCGACCCCGCGACAAGAGACAGCGCCACAGGCATTTCGGGCGCCGAGGAGGATCCGTTGCAGTGATCAGAAATCCGGCCGCTTGCACGCGGCACGTCGGCGTCCCGGTTGCTGTGATATTCCCGGATATTTTCGGCGCAGACCCATTCTTCCCATGGGACTAAGGAAAGCGGCGACATTAACTGAGCCATTTCCCAGACCGCGAACCGGCGATCGTGGTTATCGCAACGACACGGTTGTCGTATCTGCATATGGCATCGCGGCAAAAACGACACCTTTACCGCCAATCGTTCAAAGATCGGCAGCGCGCTACTAAAATACCATTTTCCCTGAGAACAGGGAAAATAACAGCGAATTTGGGAATTTTTGTAACTGCCCAGGTGGGATAGCCATCCTTTCGATGTTCTGCCGGTAAGATTTTTCTAGACAGCGGAATCGCGTTTCGATTCAAGGATTCATGAATGGCGATTCG
>JAJPKK010000242.1 GCA_021323775.1 Hyphomicrobiales bacterium | reverse complement strand
GACAAACGATCCATCAAGCGCCGCCGCAAGCGCGCCGCTTGGGACCCCAAATACCTGCTCGACATATTGGGCCCGCTGCGGCGTTAACCTCGACTCGTTGCCCTGGGCATGGCTCTGAAAAGGCGCGTTTGAGCTTTTTCGCGAAGATGATCGCTTCAATTACGGCGTCGAGAATTACCGCGTCCGGGCGCTGCGAGCTCCCCTGCCCCGCTTGCGGGAGAGGGGCAGGGCGCGGGTTCGCGCCGTGAGGCGCCCCCCGTCCATAGCCCTGCCCCGCAAAGGGTGGAGGGGCTGCGCGGCAATCACGGGGCAAAATGAATGGCGAATGACCCTTGCATTAGAGTTGCAATGAGTTATATGTAGGGCGTCAGATCGACATCTCATAACGATCGAAATATTCGATCGGGTTGTGAGAGTGGGCCCCGCCCGGGACCCGCTCTTTTTTATTACCTGCGTCGTCCGACCGCGCGAATAGCCGCTCCGACGACCTGATGAAAAGCAAAGCCGAACGGAGCATGATGACTGAGACCCCCGTTATCAATACGGGCCCGACCGATAAGGCCAACCTGACGGAGCCGCGTCTGATCGCGGAAACCGGGGTGGCGGCGCGCATCGCCTCGATCGTGACGCCGGTGCTCATCGATCTCGGGTTTCGGCTGGTGCGGGTGAGGGTCTCGGGGCTGGACGGTTGCACGGTGCAGATCATGGCGGAGCGTCCCGACGGCACGATGGCGATCGAGGAGTGCGAAGCGGTGTCGCGCGCGATCTCGCCGGTGCTCGATGTCGCCGATCCGATCGATCGCGCTTACCGGCTCGAAATTTCTTCGCCTGGGCTTGATAGACCGTTGGTCCGCCGCTCGGATTTTGAACGCCACGTTGGCGAGGTCGTGAAGGTCGAACTTGCGGTCGCATTGGAGGGGCGGCGCCGGTTCCGCGGCCGTCTTGTCGGGATCGACGATTCCGCTGTCCGCATCCGGGTGGAAGACGGCGCGGAGGGCGGGGGCGACGCACAACTGCGGTTTGACGACATAGCGGACGCGAAGCTCGTTCTCACCGACGACCTCATTGCCGCCGCACTGCGCCGCGGCAAGGGTCAGGCGGGCGAGGCGGGGGGCGGCGGCGCGCCGCGCCGGCACGGCGGTCTCGCGCCACGCTACGATCACGCTTCACGTCAACGCATGAAGAACAGCATGAAAAATAAACGCGCGCCCGGGACACCTGCGGCCGCGTCTCAGTCCGAAGGAGAATGACCGATGGCCGTCAGCGCCAACCGGCTCGAATTGTTGCAGATTGCCGATGCGGTCGCCCGCGAAAAGGCGATCGATCGCGGCATCGTCATTGCCGCCATGGAGGACGCGATCCAGAAGGCGGCTCGCTCGCGCTATGGGAGCGAAACCGAGGTGCGCGCCGAAATCAATCCGAAAACCGGCGAAATGCGGCTGTCGCGCCTGCTGCTTGTCGCCGATCAGGTTGAAAACGATGCGACCCAGATCAGCGTAGAAGATGCCCGGCGGCGCAATCCGGCCGCGCGGGTGGGCGATTACATTGCCGAACCGCTGCCGCCGCTCGAATATGGACGCATCGCGGCCCAGTCGGCCAAACAGGTGATCGTCCAGAAAGTGCGCGAAGCCGAGCGCGATCGCCAATACCAGGAGTTCAAGGACCGCATCGGCGACATCGTCAACGGCATCGTCAAGCGGGTGGAATACGGCAATGTCGTCGCCGATCTTGGCCGCGGCGAGGCGATCGTGCGGCGCGACGAGCTGCTGCCGCGCGAAGTGTTCCGCAACGGAGATCGCATCCGCGCCTACATTTACGACGTGCGGCGCGAGCCGCGCGGTCCGCAGATTTTCCTTTCGCGCACGCATCCGCAGTTCATGGCCAAGCTGTTCGCCCAGGAGGTGCCGGAAATCTACGACGGCATCGTCGAGGTAAAGGCGGTTGCGCGCGACCCGGGTTCCCGCGCCAAGATCGCGGTGATCTCGCGGGATTCGTCGGTCGATCCGGTCGGCGCCTGCGTCGGCATGCGGGGATCGCGCGTGCAGGCGGTGGTTAACGAGTTGCAAGGAGAGAAGATCGACATCATACCGTGGTCGCCGGACGTAGCGACGTTCGTGGTCAACGCGCTGGCGCCGGCCGAAGTCGCCAAGGTCGTGCTCGATGAAGATCGCGAACGCATCTCGGTTGTGGTTCCGGACCAGCAGCTTTCGCTTGCCATCGGACGGCGCGGCCAGAACGTGAGGCTCGCCTCCCAGCTCACCGGATGGGATATTGATATTCTCACCGAGCAGGAGGAGTCGGAACGCCGGCAAGCCGAATTCGAGAAGCGCACCAAGATGTTCATGGAGGCGCTCAATGTCGACGAGGTGGTCGGCCAGCTCCTGGCCTCGGAGGGTTTCAACTCGGTCGAGGAGCTTTCCCTGGTCGACCGGAGGGATATCGCGTCGATCGAAGGCTTCGATGACGAGATGGCGGGCGAACTGCAGACCCGCGCGCACGACTATTTGGCCAAGGTGGAGGCCGAATACGACGCCAGGCGCAAGGAGCTTGGGGTTTCGGACGACCTTACGGAGGTGCCCGGAGTCACTGGCAAGATGTTGGTGACGCTGGGAGAAAACGGCATCAAGACGGTCGAGGACCTTGCCGGCTGTGCGACCGATGATCTTGCCGGCTGGACTGAGCGCAAGGACGGCGAAACCACTCGCAACCCCGGGCTCCTCGACGGCTTCGAGCTCACGCGGGAGGAATGCGAACTGATTATCATGCAGGCCCGGCTCAAGGCCGGCTGGATCAAAGAGGCCGAATTCGCCGCGAAATACGCGACGCCCCAGCAGGCTGAGGAGGGCGCCGAGCAGCCAGCGTAAGCGAGTGGTGACGCCATGCAAGGACCGGCGACCGATATTGCCAGGAACCGGGAACCGCACGCCGCAGCAGCGGTGACGGAGCGCTTGTGCATCGCAACCCGCGAGGTGCGCCCGGTGGGCGAGCTCATACGCTTCGTGGTCGGGCCGGAAGGGGCAGTGGTGCCCGATCTCAAGCGCCGGTTGCCGGGACGGGGAGTTTGGATCACGGCGCATCGCCGCTTCGTTGAGAGTGCGGTCCGGCGGCGCGCCTTTGGGCGCGCCTTTAATGCTGACGTCAGGGTTTCTTCCGATCTTCCGGACGAGCTGGAACGGCTTCTGGAGAGGTCAGCGCTGGATGCCCTTTCGATTGCCCGGAAGGCGGGGCTCGTTGTCCTGGGCTTTGCAAAGGTAGAGGCCGCGGTTGCGGCGGCCCCCCTCGTGGCCCTGATCAGGGCGCGAGATGCAGGGGCGGAAAGCGGCCACAGGCTTGCGGCCGCATTCAAGCGCCGTGCGGACGACGGGGCGAAGGGTAAAATTGTCGAAGCCTTTACCTCCGCTCAATTGGATTTGGCACTAGGCCGCCTAAATGTGGTACACGCAGCGTTGCTGGCCGGTCGGGCGAGCGAGACATTTCTCGCACGTTGGCGGTTTCTCGAGTCTTTCCGAGCTGATAACCCGGGCGACCGGGACCGCGGCTCGCGGCAGCAAAATGGCACTCATCCAGAACCAGGATCGTAATGACTGAAACCAAGAATCCCGGCGAGAAGACCTTGACGGTCACCCCAACCAAGACCTTGACGCTCAAACGCAGCGTCGAGCAGGGGGTGGTGCGCCAAAGCTTCAGCCACGGCCGAACAAAGCAGGTCGTGGTCGAAAAGGTGCGGCGACGGTCCGTGGGTCCTGGCGATGGCAAAAGCGCCGAGGCTGCGCCGACCTCAGCGCCGGCCGGTTCCGCGCCACGGCGGGGAGCGCCGGGAGGCCGGGGCGCTGCGGCTGCCGCGGGGGCCGCCCCAGCGCCGGGCACGCCCGGCGGCAAACCGTCCGGCGTCGTGCTGCGGCAGTTGACCGAGGAGGAGCGCACGGCTCGTGCTCACGCGCTTGCGGAATCGAGGGTCAATGAGGCCGAGGAGCGGCGGCTGGCCGAGGAAGCGGCCCGCAAGCGCGCCGAAAAGGAAGCCGCCGAGCGCGCTGAGCGTGAGGCCGCGGAGGCGCGAAAGCGCGAGGAGGAAGAGCGTCGCCGGCACGAAGAGGAGGCCAAGCGCAAGGCCGAGACGGAGGCCAAGAAGCGTTTTGGCGATGAGGAAGCAAAGCCGAAGACTGCCACGCCGTCGCAGACGCTGACGACGGCCGCGCCGGTCAGCGCGCGCCATATCGTTCAGGAAGCCGATGAGGAAGACACGCCGCGACCGGCGCGTCGCGGCGCTGGCGGCGCCCGCACGGCGCCGGCGCCAAAGCCCGCTCGAGGCGGGTCGGAGAGGCGCCGCGGGCGACTCACGGTCGTGACGGCGCTGCAGGCCGACGAGGAGCGAGAGCGCTCAGTCGCATCATTTCGCCGCCGCACGCAGCGCCTCAAAGGCCATGCCGCCAATGAGCCCAAGGAAAAGCTGGTGCGGGAAGTGACGATTCCGGAAGCGATCACGATCCAGGAGCTTGCCAACCGCATGTCCGAACGCGCGGTGGACGTAATCAAGCTTCTGATGAAGCAGGGCCAGATCGCCAAGATCACCGACACGATCGATGCCGACACCGCCCAGCTCATCGCCGAGGAACTGGGTCATTCGGTAAGACGCGTCGCCGAATCGGACGTCGAAGAAGGTCTGTTCGACAAGGTCGACGATCCGGCCATGTTGCAGCCGCGGCCGCCCGTCGTAACCATTATGGGCCATGTCGACCACGGCAAGACTTCGCTGCTCGACGCGATCCGGGCAACCAACGTGGCGGGCGGAGAGGCGGGCGGCATCACGCAGCATATCGGCGCCTATCAGGTCACCTCGCCGCTTGGCGGGAAGATCACGTTCATCGATACGCCGGGCCATGCGGCGTTCACGTCGATGCGGGCGCGCGGCGCCAAAGTTACCGACATCGTGGTGCTGGTGGTTGCAGCGGACGATGGCGTGATGCCGCAGACCGTCGAGGCGATTCAGCACGCCAAGGCCGCGAAAGTGCCGATGATCGTCGCCATCAATAAGATCGACAAGCCGGATGCGAAGCCGGAGCGGGTGCGAACCGAGCTGCTGCAACACGAGGTGCAGGTCGAATCGCTGGGCGGCGAGGTGCTGGACGTCGAAGTCTCGGCCACGAAGAAGATCAATCTTGACGCGCTGTTGGAAGCAATCGGGTTGCAAGCCGAAATCCTCGATCTCAAGGCCAATCCGGATCGCCCGGCCGAGGGCACTGTTATCGAAGCAAAGCTTGACCGCGGCCGCGGCCCGGTGGCGACCGTCCTGGTGCAGCGTGGCACGCTGCACGGCGGCGATATCGTGGTCGCGGGAGCGGAATGGGGTCGCGTTCGAGCCCTGTTGTCGGACACGGGCGCATCCGTGAGCGATGCCGGCCCGTCCACGCCCGTGGAGGTTCTTGGCTTCAACGGAACGCCGGAAGCCGGCGACCGGCTGGCGGTGGTGGAAAGTGAGGCGCGCGCCCGCGAAGTCACGGAATACCGCGCCCGTCAGAGGCGCGAAAAGATCGCGGCCCGGGCGAGCGGCAAGCGCGGATCGCTTGAGCAGATGATGAGTCAGCTCAAGACCGCCGGACGCAAGGAGTTCCCGCTCGTCATCAAGGGCGATGTGCAGGGTTCGGTCGAGGCTATCGCGAGCGCGCTCGAAAAGCTCGGAACGCCGGAAGTCGCCGCGCGGATCGTCCTCGCGGGCGCCGGCGGCATCAGCGAGTCCGACGTTACGCTGGCCGAGGCCTCGGGCGCGGCAGTCATCGGCTTCAATGTGCGCGCCCATAAGGAAGCGCGCGAGATGGCCGAACGCGATGGAGTTGAGATCCGCTACTACAACATCATCTACGATCTCGTCGACGACGTGAAGAAAGCAATGTCGGGCCTGCTGGCGCCGATTTTGCGGGAGACCACGCTCGGCAATGCGCTGGTTCTCGAAATCTTCAACATCTCCAAGGTCGGCAAGATCGCCGGCTGCCGGGTCACCGACGGAACCGTCGAGCGCGGCGCCAATGTCCGCCTCATCCGCGACAACGTGGTGATTCACGAAGGCAAGTTGGCGCAGCTCAAGCGCTTTAAGGATGACGTCAGGGAAGTCGTCGCCGGTCAGGAATGCGGTATGTCTTTTGAGAATTACCAGGATATGCGGGTTGGCGACACGATCGAATGTTACCGGGTGGAGACGGTGCAACGCTCGCTTTGAGCATCAAGACCATGTCGCGCGGCCATGCCCGTGAGCCCGCCAGGGGGCCAACACAGCGCTCACTGCGCGCCGGCGAGGTCGTTCGCCATGCAATCGCGGAAATTCTCAGCCGCGGCGAAGTCCACGACGCGGTGATCGCAACGCATCTCATCACGGTTCCCGAGGTGCGCATGTCGCCTGATCTGCGGATCGCGACGGTCTACATCCTGCCTCTCGGCGGTCAGGACGCCGCAGTCGTGCTCGCGGCGCTGGAGCGCAACAAGCGCTACCTCCGCGGCGAAATCGCGCGGCGGGTGAACCTCAAATTTGCGCCTGACATCCGCTTTCGAATTGATGAACGTTTTGACGAGGCGGAGCGAATCGAACGGCTTTTGCGATCCCCAGAGGTCAGACGCGATCTCGAAAACAATAAAAGCGAGCATGAATGACTTCCATAATAACTGGTCAATATCCCGTCGATGCCGATGCTGGCGGCGCGAACGTCGTCGACAGCATCGCGCCGGAAGCGGCCCCGGCTGTCGATCGTGTGCGTCGAGGGGGCAAGGCGCGGCAGTTCAAACGCGAGAAATATGATGTTCATGGCTGGCTGGTGCTCGACAAACCGGTCGGCATGACCTCGACCTACGCGGTGTCGGTGATAAAGCGCCTGTTTGCGGCGAAGCGGGCCGGTCATGCCGGCACCCTCGACCCGCTTGCGTCCGGATGTTTGCCGATTGCTCTGGGGGAGGCCACCAAGACGGTGCCGTTCGTGATGGACGGGCGCAAAATTTATCGCTTTACCGTCCGCTGGGGCGAAGAACGAGATACCGACGACGCGGAAGGAAGGGCGGTGGCCGCGAGCAATGCGCGCCCGACCCCGCCGGCAATCGAGGCCCTTTTACCGAGATTCGTGGGCGCCATCGAACAGGTGCCGCCACGGTTTTCCGCGGTCAAGATTGAAGGCGAGCGTGCTTATGACATCGCGCGCGATGGCGAGGAGCCCGAGCTCAAGCCGCGGGTCGTAAACATCGACCGCCTGGCGATGGTCGCCATGCGGGACGAGGATCACTCCGACTTCGAAGCGGAGTGCGGAAAAGGCACCTATGTGCGAGCGCTTGCGCGCGATCTCGGCCGTGCGCTTGGCTGCTTCGGGCACGTCGCGGCCTTGCGTCGAATAGCCGTCGGGCCGTTTGCTGAAAGGGACATGATTTCACTGGAAGAGGTTCAGGCTTTGTGCCATAGAGCCGCTGCCGGCGAGGGTAGCCTTGCCGATGCACTATTCCCGGTTGCGACTGCGCTGGACGACATCCCGGCGCTAGCCGTCAGCAGGGCGGACGCGGCGCGGCTCCAACGGGGCCAGGCCGTTTTGATGCGCGGACGGGACGCCCCTGTCGTCCGTGGCACGGTTCACGTTACGGCCTCGGGCAGTCTGGTTGCCCTGGCCCAAGTCGACCGCGGCGAAATCGTCCCCAAGCGCGTGTTCAACCTCGCCGGACTGCAAGGCAGAGCCGGCCGACAGGAAGGTCGTTGACGATGTCGATCACTGCGGAGCGGAAGTCGGAAGTCATCAAAGCGCATGCAAAAAAGCCCGGCGATACCGGCTCGCCAGAGGTACAGGTCGGGATCCTTTCGGAGCGCATCAATAATCTCACCGAGCATTTCAAGAAGCACGTCAAGGACAATCACTCGCGACGAGGATTGCTGAAGCTTGTGTCCCAGCGCCGTCAGCTTCTCGACTACCTCAAGCGCACCGATGAAAGCCGTTACAGGGCCCTGATCCAGAAACTCGGTATCCGTCGTTGAGAAGAACTCGCCTGTTGTCGCGTTTCCCGCGGCTATGCGCCACTGAGAACGCCGGCCCCTCCCGGGGGTCGCCCCGGGAGCGCGGGCGTCTCGCCGGCATTTCTTCGGTTGCGCCAACGCAGGCGGGCGAAACGCCCGCGCTCCCAGGAGGAGGTTACGCAATTTTGAGCGGAGGCGTGGCGCATCCGCTGTATTTCGCCCCACCCTTTATCTTGCCGCAGGCGGAGGAGAAGAGGGCGGGGATGTTAGGCCGGACTAAGAATGCCCGGCAGCCCCAGGCCAGAACGCCATGGCAGGATCGCCAGATGCTGCGGCTCAAGCAAATCGCCTCCATCCTGCCTGCCCTCCCGGCAGGCGGGGACGCCAGACTGGAGGTCCGGCGGTTGAGCATCAAGCACGCAGTCTCTCGCTATCTTGCTTATGGCATTCGTGGCGCAAACCATGAAAGAAGTCGAAACCAATGTTTGACATCCATCGTGAAGAACTTGATTGGGGCGGGCGCAAGCTCGTTCTCGAAACCGGCAAAATAGCCCGACAGGCGGACGGAGCAGTATTCGCCAGCTACGGCGAGACCACCGTCCTTGCAACCGTTGTGGCGGCGAAGAAGCCTAAGGAAGGCGTCGATTTCATGCCGCTGACCTGCAACTACCAGGAAAGATTCTTCGCAGCCGGCCGCATTCCGGGCGGCTATTTCAAGCGCGAGGGGCGCCCGACCGAACGCGAGACCTTGGTGTCGCGGCTGATGGATCGCCCGATTCGTCCGCTGTTCGCGGACGGCTGGCGCTGCGATACCCAGGTTATCGCGACATGCATGTCGCACGATCAGGAAAACGATCCTGATATTTTAGCGATGGTGGCGGCATCCGCGGCCCTGACGCTCTCCGGCGTGCCTTTCATGGGGCCGGTGGGCGCCGCCCGCGTCGGCTTCATCAACAACGAATACGTTCTCAATCCGCAAATCGACGAGATGACCGAGAGCAACCTCGACCTCGTGGTTGCCGGCACCGAGGACGCGGTGCTGATGGTCGAATCCGAGGCAAAGGAACTTCCCGAAGAAGTCATGCTGGGCGCCGTCATGTTCGGCCACCGGCACTTCCAGCCGGTGATCGAGGCCATCATTCGTCTTGCCGAAAAGGCAGCCAAGGAGCCGCGCGAACTGGTGGAGGTGGACAATACTGAGCTGGAAAAGGAAATGCTCGGCCTGGTCGAGCCGCAACTGCGATCCGCCTACGCCATTCCCGATAAGATGGCGCGCCATGCGGCCGTGGATGCGGCGAAAGCGGCCGTGATGACGCATTTCTTCGCGGACGGCGTGGAGAATGCACGCTACGACGCCGAGCGGGTCGCCGCAGTTTTCAAGCAACTCGAAGCCAAGATCGTGCGGTGGAACATTCTTGACACGGGCCGGCGTATTGACGGACGCGATCTCAAGACGGTGCGGCCGATCGTGGCGGAGGTCGGCGTGCTGCCGCGCGCGCACGGCTCGGCGCTGTTCACCCGCGGCGAGACCCAGGCTTTCGTGGTGGCGACGCTCGGCACCGGCGAGGACGAGCAGTTCGTCGACTCGCTGACCGGCACCTACAAAGAAAGCTTCATGCTGCATTACAATTTTCCGCCCTTCTCGGTGGGCGAAACGGGTCGTCTCGGGTCGCCGGGCCGCCGGGAAATCGGGCACGGAAAGCTCGCCTGGCGGGCCGTGCACCCGATGCTGCCGCTGCATCATGAATTTCCCTACACGATCCGCGTCGTCTCGGAGATCACCGAGTCAAATGGTTCGTCGTCGATGGCGACCGTATGCGGCGCCTCGCTCGCTCTGATGGATGCCGGCGTGCCGCTGCGCGCGCCGACTGCCGGCATCGCCATGGGCCTTATCCTCGAAGACAAGCGTTACGCGGTTCTCTCCGACATCCTTGGCGACGAGGACCATCTCGGCGACATGGACTTCAAAGTGGCCGGCACCGAGAAGGGCATCACTTCGCTGCAAATGGATATCAAGATCGCCGGCATTACCGAAGAGATCATGCGGGTCGCGCTGACACAGGCCAAAGAGGGGCGGCTGCATATTCTTGGCGAAATGGCAAAGGCGATCGCCTCGGCCCGCGCCGAGCTCGGACAGCATGCGCCGCGGATCGAGGTGCTAACGATCCCGACTGACAAGATTCGCGAAGTGATCGGCTCCGGCGGCAAGGTTATTCGCGAAATCGTCGAGAAGACGGGCGCCAAGGTGGATATTTCCGACGACGGCACCATCAAAGTCGCCTCCTCATCGGGCGATTCGATCAGGGCGGCTGTTAACTGGATCAAGTCGATTGCCTCCGATCCGGAAGTCGGGATGATCTACGACGGGACCGTCGTGAAAGTGATGGACTTCGGCGCGTTCGTTAATTTCTTCGGCTCGCGGGACGGCCTCGTACACATCAGCCAGCTTTCGCCGCGCCGGGTGCAAAAGACCTCTGACGTTGTCAAGGAAGGCGACAAGGTGAAGGTCAAACTGCTGGGCTTCGACGAACGCGGCAAGGTCCGGCTGTCGATGAAGATGGTCGATCAGCAAACCGGCGAAGACCTCGAGGCCAAGCAGAAGGCGGACAGCGAGGCGCAGCGGGAGGCTGCCGGCGGGGAGTAACGGTTTCCGATCCTGTTTCCGGAAGCGGCTCGCCGTCGCGCTGCGGTAAAATTGAAGGCCGGCGAGAAGACGGTCGAGGAAATCGCCGAATGGGCGGTCCTGCCGGTTTCCTTGACCCGCCTCATCATGACGGATGGCTGGCCAGCCATCCACCGGGAATTCTGCTGCTAGGAAACATGGGCTAGAGCAAGAAACTGCATGACGGCGACCGCGGGCCGCTACCACGCCATCGGCCGGTCCCAGCCATATTTCCAGCCGGTGAGGCGGCCGCCGCGGAACTTGAGCCATAACCGCTCCCGTTGACGGACGATAAAACCGATGTGTACGGCGATCGCCTCAGCATAGTAGATGTCCGAGTCCCCGCGGCCGGCCAGTGGGCTCAGCGGATTTCCGAGGGCCGCTGCAGCAGCTTCCGGCGTCATCCCGAACTCCAGCGGCAGCGCATTCGAGCGCACGCCGAATTGAGGGCAGGAGGAAATCCACCCGAGGCAACCCCACACCACGGCCTGCCTGAACTGGCGCATTTGCGCGGTCTAGCGGACGTTTCCGCTCGTGTCAGCCCGGTGTTCCACCGACTGCCTTGCGCTGGGCCCGCCGGGCAGCACGACCACGCGGGTGCCCACCGTCACCCGGCTGTAAAGATCCTCGACGTCCTCATTGGTAAGCCGAATGCAGCCCGAGGACACAAATGATCCAATGGTGGATGGCTGATTGGTGCCGTGAATGCGGTAGAGGGTGTTTCCCAGGTAGAGCGCACGGGCCCCAAGGGGATTGCTTTCACCGCCAGCCATGAACCGCGGCAGATAGGGCTGGCGTTCGATCATTTCCTTGGGCGGATGCCAGTCGGGCCATTCGGCCATGCGGCTGATCTTTTCGCGCCCGGACCATGTGAAGCCCTCGCGGCCGACGCCGATGCCGTAGCGCAATGCCTTCCCGCCGCCGAGGACCAGGTAAAGGTAGGTGTTGGGCGTGTCGATGATGATTGTGCCGGCCGGTTCGCGAGTCGGGTAATCGACCATCTGGCGACGGAATTGGGGCGGCAATTCCTTGCGGGGCCCGGTCTCCGGCTGGTAATCCGGCGGCAAGGCCGCGTAGCTGGAGCCCGGCGGCGGGCTTCCGGCATTGGGCGTTATCTCCATCGGCGGCCTGGCAGCATAGTCCGACGGCGCGCCGGGGCCCGGCGGAGCCGTCCGGTCACCAGGCGCATAGATATCGCCGGGCGGACGGATGGGCTCCCAATTTCCATAGCGATATCCGCGGGGCGGCGGGGGCAATCCTCCGTCCGGATACGCGTTGCCGGCATATGGCGACGGCCCAACCGGCGGTAAGGCCTCGCTTTGAATGCCGGAAGGCGGTCTCGCGGGCGCATCATACGGATACGGCCCATTTGACGGCCGGCTGTAAGGGCCCGGGGCCGGCATCGGCGGGACGTCCTCATCGTCGTCAGGCGGGAGCGGCACCGCACGATAGGGCGGGACAGGCGTATAGGGGCCGGGCGGATAATATTGCGGGTATTGCGCCGAGGCTTCCCCGCGCAGCGCGGCGAGGCCCAAAATAGCCAAGCTCAGTCCGGTCGCCATCCGGGCGGCGAAGCGTGCATCCATGTTCGGAATCCCCATTGAGCCTCTTTAACGGCAACGTAACGCAGGAACAAGGCGAAAAAACAGTTAAATATTCGCCAGAAACGTTCGATTTCTAACGCGTGTGACGCCCGATTGCATGCATCAATCCGAAAGCTGCTCCACGCTATCCACCCGATCGGGGTAGAATGCCATGTGCCCCGCGATGGCGGCTACGCGTTCAAGCGGTTGTTCGTAGCTCCACACGGCGTTCTGGGCCGTCCGGTCACCCGCATGGATCGAATAGTAGGACGCTTCGCCCTTATAAGGGCAACGCGTTTTGTGATCGGTTCGCTCTAAGGCTGCAATGTCGACATCCTCGCGCGGAATATACATAACCGGCGCGTAGGATGCCTCCGCCAGCGACAGCGCCCGCTTGGTGTCGGCCACCACGCGACCCGCAAAGGTGACGCGGATCCGGTGCGGCGCTGCCGTGATGGTGATGGGATGGTCAGGCGTGCCTGCCCGGATGGGAGCTTGCAGCGGCGATTGCATCGAGGCCTCCTTTCTGGGCTCTCCCTCGCCGAGGGTCCCAGCTCGTGAACAAATAGGCTGTGGTTCCGGTTCGACACCCCTTCGTAACGCTCCCCTCCCTTGCACGGAGGAAGCCCTTGTGGTCGCCCCAGTGGCGCACCGCGTCCGCCAATCGCGAAGGCGCCACCATGGGGTCAGCTTGAGGCATGGCGGAAGATGCAGGACCGCATTGAGCGCTTGCTACAGCCCTCCGACTCGATTTTCCGGCGGCGATTAGGACAGCGGCAACAACAACTGCTCATCCGCCAACCAGAAAACAACCGAAAGTGTCGGTAGCTTTTCAAGATGTCCGGTTTTGGTAGCACATCAAATGTCCGCTTCTGGGTTAGGGTGACCTGGCCGGTTTGGAAGCGGTGGACGCCCCGGCTTGGTG
>JAJPKK010000080.1 GCA_021323775.1 Hyphomicrobiales bacterium | reverse complement strand
GCAAGGCTGGAACGTCATCCAGGCCCTCACGCAGGACGCGCAAATCCAAATGAGCGCGTTGCGGATCAGTTGACGGCAAAGGCACAACCTGGGCAGTTACGGGAATTCTGAAAATCTGCCGTTATTGCGTGCTGTGATATCGTCTCCCTGATAATGGAAACCATATCTATTATAGGGCCATCTGGAGTTTTGTCCACTTTCGGTTGTCTTCTGCTTGGCGGATGAAGTGAAGCAGTTGTTGTTGCCGCTGTCCTAAATCAGGCTTCGTCGAGGATCAGCAGATTGATTTGCGTAGCGTAAGCAGCAGGCTTTCCCCTCCCCCGCAAGCGGGGAGGGAGCACCGTTGGCCCAAGTTAGCGCCAATGAGGGGTCGCCCTAGAGCTTTGCAATTTCCAATCTAGGCGCAGCCTCAAAAGTCAGGTTTGTCTGCGACCGGGATGTGGTAGTCAAACAAGTGCTGATTGTTCTCGGCGCAGACCTCCTCGAGCATGGGCTGCTCCACGCGCCGGTATTGCCGGACCGCCGACCAAGGCTGGTAGAACGCGTCCGGGTCGTCGATCGTGTAGGTGACTTGGAGCTTCTGGCCGTCCTCGATCAGCTTCCAGCGCTCGACCACGTGCAGCTTCATGCTGTGCGGCGTGCGGTAGTAATCGACGAATGTCCTGTCGTTCTGGGCGACGGTGTCGATCACGAGCGTGTCGCCTTCATAGCGCCCCACCGACTCGCCATACCAGGACGGCTTTGGATTCTCCGAATGGGGCACGTCGAGATAGATGCGCCGGATCTGCGCATCGCCCGAATAGATCATCACGACCTGCCGGGGCGTCTGGATGAAGTAGACGGGCCGGACCGGGTACGTCACGAAAGCCGGAACCCCCGCGGGCATGCAGCTTGAGCGCGCTGTGAAAGCGATCTTTCCGGCCAGCACCTCGTCGTTGTCTTTCTTCATCCGCTCCTTTACCCAGGGCTTCAGGTTCGGATTGGTAAGATCGGCGATCCGGTAGGTCGGTTGCCGGCCGACATTGTTCGGAACATAAGCGTGCGCCGGGTCCTGGCGTTGGATCGGCGGACCGCCCGGAACTCCGGTTATCTCTCCCGTCGCCACCCATCCGGCCTGGTTGGTCGAGAAATCAGGCGGCGACCCCTTCTGTTGCGCCGAGACCTGCGAGGCCAGCGCCGCGCAGACGGCGCCAGTCACGACGCCGCCCGCAAGAAGTCTTTCTTTTGGAAAGCGCTCGGACATGGTTTTCCTCCTCGATTTCGCTTTACATTCTCCCTGGTTTTTGTGCGATCGTATCATCCTTCGCCGCTGCTCGATAGCGGTGCCCTGCCTTACATCGCGTGCGTCCTTCTCCACCCGTCCGGGCTGACGGAGCCACAGAAGAGCCTTCGCTGCGGTGACGCATGGCGCAGGAACCGGTATAGGAAGGTCTGCGGCTGCGCCCGCAAACCTTCACCCGATGCCGATCATCCTGCAAAAAAGAGCACGCCCATGCCGCCACGTAAATTCACACGGGAGGACCTTCGCGAGGCCGCCGAAAAGTACAAGAACTGGGGCAAATGGGGGCCGGACGACGAGATCGGCACGCTGAACTACGTACGCCCCGAAGACATCATCGCGGCGGCTCAACTGGTGCGCAAGGGCAAGGTGATCTCGCTGGCGCTCAATTTCGACCAGTTGGGCCCGCAGGGCGGCAAGACCAAGTACCCGCCCATGGGCCGCATCAATCCGATGCACCTGATGCTGCGCACCGGCACCGACGCCTATTCCGGCGTGCTCGACAAGCGCGGCATCCGCGCTTCCGATGATGTGGTGGTGATGCCGCTGCAATCCGGCACCCAGTGGGACGGCCTCGGCCACATCTTCTACGAAAACTACATGTGGAACGGCTACGACTGCCGCGAAGTGTCGAGCGCCGGCGCCGCGAAGTGCGGCATCGAGAAGACCAAGAACCGCATGGTCGGCCGCGGCGTCTTCCTCGACGTTCCGCTTGCGCTGGGCAAGGAGGAGCTCGAGGACGGCTACGCGATCACGTCAGAGGACCTGGAAAGGACCGCCGCCGCACAGCGCGTCAAGATCAGGCGCGGCGACTTCGTGATCGTGCGCACCGGCCAGATGGAGCGCTGCCAGCGAATCGGGAGTTGGGACGGCTATCCGGGCGGCGATGCGCCGGGCTTTTCGTTCGAGACGCTGGAATGGATTCACAGGAGCGAGATCGCCGCAATCGCCAGCGACACCTGGGGCTGCGAAGTGCGCCCCAATGAATCCGAGGAAGGGATCAACCAGCCTTGGCACTGGATCACAATCCCGATCATGGGCATCACCATGGGGGAAATCTTCCAGGTCGCCGAGCTTGCCGCCGACTGCCGCGACGACGGCGTGTATGAGTTCATGTTCGTCGCGCCGGCGATCCCGATCACCGGCGCGGTGGGCTCGCCGGTCAATCCGCTGGCGATCAAGTAGGGGGCGTTACCGAGGGGCGAGCGGCGTGCCCCGATAGAGATCGACGACCATGCAGCGCAATCCGAACTCGGGCATTTCAATCACATCGTCGGCCCGCTTGAGGACAATCGGCTCCCACTTGCGGCTCTTTGCGTAAATTTCCACCCTGAATTCCCGCGGCTCGATCACAACCGCATAGAGATTGTCGGGCGCCTCGCGATACCGGCGCAATTTGAGATCAATTTCATCGCGCGTGTTTGACGGAGACAGCACTTCCGCCGCCAACTGAAAGCTTTCCGAATAATACTCAAAGCCGGCCACGCCAGGCACGACCACCACATCCGGTTCCGGCTGGAAATTCCGCACCCCGGGGTTCCGCACGCCGACATCAAAATAGGCATACAAATCGAGGTGCCGCGCTGCGAAGGCGGCGTTGAGGAGATTGCAGAAATTGGCCACAATCCGCTGGTGCGCGTAGCTCGCCGGCGCCATCATCACCGCCACCCCCTCGATGAGATCCCAGTGTTCTCCCTTTGGCCGCGTTTGCATGAAGGCCATGAATTCATCGACGTCCATGCTTCCCGACAAGGGCGCGGGTGCGTTAACGGTCATGTGCGGTTCTCACGTTCGGCCATCCCCGCCCCGCGCGATCGCTCGGGACCGCGCGATCGCTCGGGACAAGGGCGGCGATTGTCTTCAGGGTTGAACTCCTCTAGTTCAACTTATCAAAACCACGTATGCAAAACGACGGCAAAGACAAGGGACGCGATCGGCCATGCTCCTGGGCCACAACCGCAAAAAAATGCTCGGCGCCGAGTGCATGGCGGAGATGCTCAAGGGCTACGGCGTCACCCATGTGTTCCATGTGCCGGCGGTGCTGCGGCGGAGCTTTGTCGAGATGGAGCGCCGCACCGACATCAAGCGGCTGCATGTGCACGGCGAGAAATCCGCGGCCTATATGGCGGACGGCTATGCGCGCGCCTCGGGCAAGCCCGGCGTCTGCATGGCGCAGGTGATCGGCGCGCTCAATCTCGCGGCCGGGCTGCGCGATGCCTGGCTCGCCCATTCTCCGGTGATTGCGATGACGGGCGGGCGCGAACCGCGCACCAAGTTCCGCAGGGTCTACCAGGAGGTAGACGACATGCCGGCGTTCGAGCCGGTGACCAAGTTCAACGCCACCGTGGACGACGTGGCGCGCTTTCCTGACATGGTGCGCCAGGCGTTCCGGGTCGCAGTGTCGGGCACGCCCGGCCCGGTGCATCTGCAGTTTCGCGGCAATGAGGGCCAGATCGACGCCGAGGAGGCCGAAATGGAGCCGCTCTGCGAGCCGCAATTCTCGCGCGTTCCGCCGTTCCGTCCAGAGCCCGATCAGGCCAGCGTGCGCGCGGCGCTCAACACGCTCCAGGCGGCCGAGCGCCCTGTGATCGTGGCAGGCGGCGGCGTGCGCGCCTCGGGCGCGCAGGCCGAGCTGGTGGCGCTCGCCGACGCCTTGCAAATCCCGGTCGCGACCTCGCTCAACGGCAAGGACACTATCCCGGGCGCGCATGCGTTGTCGGTCGGTGTGGTCGGCACCTATTCGCGCGAGAGCGCAAACCGCGTCGTCAACCGCGCCGATCTCGTCTGTTTCATCGGCAGCGAGACGGGCGGCATGACCACGCATTTCTGGGCCGTTCCTCCGATCGGCACGCCCGCCATTCAGATCGACATCAACCCGGAAGCGCTGGGGCGCAATTACCCGCTGGTTGCTGCCGTCAATGGCGACGCCAAGGTAACGCTTGCGCGCCTGCTGGCGGCGGCGGATCGCAGCACTGCTGCGAAGCGCAAGCTTTGGATCGAAGAGACGCGGAGGATCTGCGCGGAGTGGCGCGAGACGTATCAATCCCTGCTCGCCTCGGAGGCAGTGCCGATCCGCCCCGAACGGCTGTGCGCTGAGTTGACCCGGCACGTGCCAGACAATGCCATCGTGGTCGTCGACACCGGCCATGCGGGCATGTGGATGGGCGGCATGTACGACCTGACAAGCCCGCGCCAGAGCTACATCCGCAGCGCCGGCCACCTCGGCTGGGCGTTCCCCGCCGGGCTCGGCGCCAAATGCGCGTGCCCGGACCGGCCGGTGGTGACGTTCACGGGCGACGCCGGGTTCTGGTATCACATCGGCGAGGTCGAGACGGCGGTGCGCTGGCGGATCAACGCCGTCACCGTCGTCAACAACAACGGCAGCGGCAACCAGTCGAAGCGCGGCTTCGATCGCGTCTATGGCGGCGCGCAGACCGAAGGCGGGCGCGCGCTGTGGACCTTCAACAACGTGAACTTCGCCCGCCTCGCCGAGGATATGGGCGCGCTCGGCATCCGGGTCGAGGACGCCGGTGCGTTCCCGGCAGCCCTCGCCCAGGCGCTCACGGCCGAGCGGCCGGCAGTGATTGACGTGGCGACGGATATCGATGCGCTGGCGCCGCTCGCGGTGAGTTGACGGCCGCGTGCGTTGGGCGTTTGCGGCATCGCTTGAAAGCAGGCAGCAACCCAAGATCGCCTCTTGATCGCCGCTGAGCGGCCAATCAACGGCTGCGCGGCGGCGGATTCGTCAAGTCGAAACTGGTTGCGAATCAAAATTGGTTCAGAGCTATCATATGCCGATGACACGTCTTCCCACCGGCAAATGGAGGGACGCCGATGAATTCCAGTCTGACGTCCACAGTATCCGAGCTCTCCCGCAGCCCCAGCCGCCGAGCCATCGGGTAAGCCGGGTCTCCGCACGGCTATGCGGAACGTGATGATGAAAGCGCGATCAGGGCTCGGCAAGCTCGTCTCGTTCGCTTTCTCTCGCGTCCTGTTGATTTTTATCCTCGGTTTTGCCGCCGGCATGGCTTGGCAGGCGTACGGCGGCACTGCGAGAAAGACAATCGCGAGCTGGTCGCCGCGCCTTGCCTGGATGGCGCCGCCGGCTGCGCCCGGCAGCGCTTCTTCTTCCTCCGACCGGCTCAAAGCGATGTCGCTTGCACTGGCCGCGGCGCGGCAAAGCCTGGACAAAGTCGGCACCGAGATGAGCAAACTGCAGGACGAAGGCGACCAGCCGCGGCGGCGCCGTCGCTGACTTGTGCCATGCGCCCGTTGCCGTTTGTTAAAGCGGTCCCGGTGGGCAAAAGGCGCAACCGAAATCGGCTGTTGCCGATTTCGGCCCTATTGACTGCCGAAGTCGGGCAAGCCCGACTTCGGTGCGCCGCGTCCGCCAGCGCTCGGTCTTTCGAGGGCGGGCGGGCACGCGGGGCCTGTCATCGGGCCGGCCGAAGGCCGGACCCGATGGCTTTGCCCACCCTGCGATGTTTCGATATGACCGGAATCCACTGCAGCTCAGAGCGAAACGTGCTCACCCCTGCGCCATTCTCCGGCGTCTCTGCTTACCCTGCTTTCTGCCGGGGCGGCCCCATGAGCACCGGCTGGAACAGCACCGCCGCCGCCATCGTGCAAACGAGGGACAGCGCCATCAATTTGCCCATGCTGGCCGTGCCAGGGTGGCTCGATAGCCACAACCCTCCGAATGCCGTTGCTGTCGTGAGCGCGCTGAAGATGACCGCCCTCGTAAGACTGGATTGCAGCAGGCCTGTTTTCCCGGCGCGCCAGGCCATGATGTAATAGATCTTGAATGCGACGCCGACGCCCAGCAGCAATGGCAGGGCGATGATGTTGGCGAAATTGAGCGGCAGGTCGAGGACGACACACAATTCCAGCGTGACAATGCCGGCAATCAAGAGCGGGATGAGGGTCAGCATAACATCGACGATTCGACGCAACGCGATCAGCAGCAGCAGCGCGATTGCCACCAGGGCGAAAAGGCCGGCCTCTGCGAATGCGCGCACAACGGTTTCCCCGGCCTCGAACAGCAAGACGGCCGGACCGGTAGCATTGGGCTCGGCCGCGAGCACAGCGTTCACAAAGCTGCGCAGCACCTCAGTATTATCGGGATCTCCCTTGGGGAGAACCTCAATCCGCGCCTGCCCCTCCGGCGTCAGCCATTCCCGGACGAGATCAGGCGGGATGGTCTCTCTGGAGATGCGATCCGGCCGCAGCGCGCTTCGCAACCGGTCGAGCGAGAAGCGCAGCGGCGCCACGAATACTGCCTCGGCGCGCTCGCGCAGCGCCTGGTCGCCCGCAGCGAATTGCCGCAACAGCCCGGCGAGCCGTTTTGCGGCGGCCGCGCCAGGGTTCGGTTCCTGCTCATCTTCGGCGGCCTTCGCGAGGTCATCCGCCGTCGCCGCAAGGGCATCCACGTTCTCCTGATCGGTCGGAGCGGGCTCCATTTCTTTTGGGTTCAGCGAGGGATCGATTTTCGCTGCTGCGTCGCCGATGAGTTTGAGCTTGGCGTCCTGATCCTGCGGGACCAGATTGCTCAGCGTCACCGCCCGCGAGACCTGCGGAAGTGCGGAAACCCGCTGCGCCGCCGCGTCTGCGGCGGTCAGATCAGGCGCCAGCAAATCGATCGCATTGGCTCCGGTTCGCGGATCTCTGGCGAGTTCGACATAAGTCGCGACCGACTCGAACTCCGCGCTGCGCAAATGCAACAGAGAAAAATCGAAGCGCAGGAAGAGGAGCAGCGGCGACGCCAGACCGACCACGAGGAGCGTCCCCCAGAGGATTCCCTTGCGGTGGCGATCCAGGAACCGATCCACCGGCGCAAGCGCGGCAAATCCCATCGGATGCGGCTCGCCGGGAGGATTGAGGATCGCCAGCAGCGCCGGCAACAGCGTGATGCTGACCAAGAAGGCAATGATCATCCCGATGCCGGCGATCTGCCCGAGTTCGGAAAGACCGCGATAATCGGTCGGCACGAATGACGAAAAACCGACAGCCGTCGCCGCGGCTGCCAGCGTGAGGGGCGCGCCCGCCTTCCAGGCGCTGCTCCGCAAAGCCTCAAGCAGTTTTGGCTGCTCATGCCGTTCAGCGCGGTAGCGTATGCTGAACTGGATTGCGAAATCGACCCCAAGACCGATGAAGAGAACGAAGAACGCGAGCGAGATGAGGTTTAACGTGCCGACCACCAGCAGGCCGGCCGCTGCCGAAACCGCGAGTCCGACGATCAAGCAAACAGAGACCGCAAAAATGAGCCGGAACGAGCGCAGTGCAAACCATAGAATGAGCAGTACCGCGCTCAAGGACAGCGCCAACTGCAGGCCGGCATTTTCCTTGATCATCCCAAATTCGTCGTCCTCCATGGGGATGCGCCCGGTCTGACGCACGCGCGCCTGGAAGTCCGCGCCAAGCGCCAGCTCGGACGCAATCCGGGCAATCGCATCCGTGGCGGCCCGCCCCGGCTCAAGCGCGGCGAAATCGAGCTTGGGTTCGATCTGAATAAAGCGGCGCAGGTCCTCTGGCGCCGCCGGCTTGCCGGCCGAGAGGGCCTGCCAGGAGAAGCTCGCCGGGCGACCGTCAATCACAGCCTGTAACGCGTCGGCCGCCGAGGTCATGGTCGACGACAAGGCTTCAAGCTTTAGCTCGCCCCGCGCGACGCCTTCCAGCGCCAGCGATAGCGCGTCAAGGCTGCCCCTGAGTGTGGGATCAGCCGCCAAAGTTCCAACCAGCGGGTCGGCGCGACCGAGCGCCTCTGTGAACCGCTCGACCTCGGCAAGCGACAGGAACAGCAGACCGTTGCGTGCAAAGAACGGCCCGCTGCCGATTTCCGTCACCACCGGGAATTGGTCGGGATGCGCGCTGAGCGCCGCCTCAAGCTTTGCGGATGCCTGATCGGCAAGCTCGGACGTCGGCGCGTCGACGACAACCAGAATGGGACGTTGTGGGAAGGCCTTGGCGTAGGCCCGTGCAGTCTTGGCCCACGGCAAATCCGGCGAAATCAAGGCGTCGACATCGGTCTTGATCTTGAAATGGGTTGCGGCGAAGAGGCCGCTCAAGGCGCCGAGCACGAGAACGAAAGCGACAACCCGCCAGGGATGCCGGGTACACACCGCAACGATCCGAACGATCGACGATCTGAGCATGTTATTCGATTTACCTATTCCATTTACCTAAGCGTTCCGTCGAGATTGAATCATCATTCCTCGCCGGCATGCCCGCGCAATGACATCCCGGCGCCCCAGGCGGCGGCATTCCGTCCTCGCGCATATCCACGTCTTTCGTGCAAGACGTGGATGGCCGGGACAACCCCGGCCATGATTCTGGAGAAGCGATCCGACATGACCCGGACGCGCTTCAGCGGCCGCCCTCGATCACTTCCCGGCAGGCGGAGCGCAGTTTTGCGCTGTTCGCCTTCAGGCAATCGTAAATCGCCTCGTCCTCGTGTAATCCGCGGCACAGTCGGAGCGCATCCGGACGGCAGGCCCGCTGTTGCTGCGGCGTTCCCTTGTGACCAGCCGTGCGGCTCTCCTGTGCGTATCCGATTGATGATGCTGCAATCATCGCGACGATCAGAAGGGAAGCATATCGGATCATAAGGCCTGCTCCTACTCTATTGGAGATGAACTGCAGCCTCTGTTAGAGGTAAACCGCAGCGTCAGGTTGTGGACGCGTGTAATCCAGAGCTATCGGGTTGCGATTGGGCGAAAGCATGACCGGAGCGGTCTTCTGTTCCCTTTCAATCCGTACAGGTTCGCCCGCAAGGTCTGAGATCATGCGCAGATGAGGCCAGAGCCTGGTGTTGCGTTTCTAATCTTTGATTCACCAGGTTGTTCATCGACTCACCATCTTGTCATTACCCAGAAGGGCTGGCGGTCCAATAATACCGACACGGCGCTTTGGCAACAGTTCTCCTTGACACGCAGGAGTTAATGGCTGCCCCGCTTTCGCTGCGCAGGGCATCGTGACAGGAATGAAACGCAAAGAGTTGCCGCGCCGCCGCACTCGGCCGCCCACCGATTGGCGCCGGGCGCCGTTACACTTTGGTCATGGCGACGAGCGATCCTGCTTTGGACATGTTGTCGAGCGCCCACAACTGCCGCAGCAACGCGTCGGTCCGGTCGGCAGGGAGATGTCGGCGCGCAAGAGACCGGAACTTCTCCTCCATTTCAGCATCGGTCATCGGATTTTTCGGGTGCCCGCGATGGTATTCGACCCGGACCGCCTTACGCTCTCCGGATTTGAGAACAATCTCGAAATCGCAGAGATTGTAATCTTGTTCATGCGCATCCGCTTCGGCCGACGGAATGCAATGGACGCGGCTCACGAGATCGAGCAGTCGAGGATCGGAGAGGTAGGGATCTTCATAGTACTGGCTGTCGATCGTGCCAAACATCAGCACGACAGCGGCCGCATAAGGCATGCTGTGGTCGGCCGTTTCATGGCTTTGCGGCCGCCACTTATCGGGACTGTCGGCCATGACCTTTACGGCGTTGTGCGACACCCGGATATTGACTTCGTCGATCTCGTCCGTGCTCGCAAAGGATGACCGCACCCGCGCTGCGCTTTCCGCCACTGTTTGGGAGTATTGTCCGAGCGGAAAGCGTTTCGTGAACGCCTTCATGATGCCGAAGGGTTCGCCAAGAGGCGGCAGAGTGAAGGCCCGGCGGCTGATGGTGTTGAAGAACCCCGACGGGCCTTCGAACACATTGGCCGGCCCGGTCATGCCGGCCTGCGCGAGCTCAAGCGAGAAGATCGCTTTGCGGCTCGCTTCGGCGGTGGCGAAGTCTTTCCAGTTGGATAAGGCGCCGACCCGCCCCTGATTGATTGCGGTGTTGCCGCCCACTGTGATGCCGATGGCGTGGACGATCTGTTCTTTGCTGAGCCCCATCAGCCGGCCTGCGCCAACGAGGCTGGCGAGCCCAAGAATGGTCGACTGATCCAGCCCGAGGCCTCTCGTGTCGAGCACGTCGGCAACTTTGCAGAAGACCTCGTAGGAGAGAGCGGCGGCAACGATAAGATCGCGCCCGCTGCTTCCCGCGATTTCGGCCGACGACAGCAGAGCCGCGATCGTGTCGCTCGGATGACCGCCGCCCTTCGGGGTGATGTAGCCGTCGTTGAAATCGAGATAACGGATCATGACGCCGTTGGCGAACACGGCAAGCTCGTGACTTGTCCTGACGCCGCTGCAGAGGACCGTGGCGGCCGGCGTTGCGATGACCCGGCTCGCGAGCGTGACCGCGATCCGGCTCGGTTCGGCGCCGTATCCGCCGAATCCGCAGCCGATCGTGTCGAGGATCGTACGCTTCACTGTGCGTATGACGTCCTCCGGCAAGTCCTCGTAGCGGAGTTTGATCGCGAAATCCGCCAGCGTCTCTGCGACCGAGCCGCGTTTCGCCGGTGATTCATCCCGAACCCTCGGGAACCGCGCCGTTTCCGCCGCGATCGCCGGCAGCGACGGGGGCGCCAGGACCGAGGCGCCGCCTGCAATCATCTCTCGCAGGAACTGCCGACGCGAGCTCTGGCGGCTGTGAGCAATGCCATTCCGCAGCGTATTGTCCATGCGAGTCCTCCTCCCATCGTGGGACCTGGGTTTCCGCGCGCAAGCGCCGGCGCCCGCCGAATCTGCCGAGCTGGATATCCTGCCAGTTGCCATCCTTCAGGCTAGTTTTCCACCGGGCCTGGCCCGACCTGCAGCGCATGAAACTTCTGCTACCCGT
>JAJPKK010000337.1 GCA_021323775.1 Hyphomicrobiales bacterium | reverse complement strand
CGCCCTTAAGGCTTCTGCACCCACTCAAGATTCAAAAGAGTTTTCCACCGGGCCTGGCCCGACCTGCAGCGCATGAAACTTCTGCTACCCGTGGCGCGGTCCTACCGGGTAAGTTTCTTCCTAGGCAAGTATTATGGCTAAACTCTGCGCATCATCGTCCGTTGTCGTAGAAAACGCTGCCGACGTGTCAGGTAATGCGTTCGATCCAGGCAAGATTCCGATAAGGTAGAGATCCACGCAAGATTCCGATAGGGTAGAATCGAAAACGTCGCAGCGCCGCTCTTCACCGCTCCCCTGCGGGGCGAGCTGAAGAGCCTCTCGCTCAAGCTTATCGTAAAATGCTCCGGGCCACGTGTCGGTGAGATCGAATTCTTCCCTCGTCGTCATGGCCGCCCCCGGACTTGATCAGGGGATTGTCGCGGCCATCCATGTCTCTCCTTCGACGACTGCGCAGATATGACACGGATGGCCGGGACGAGCCCGCCCATGCCTTTAAGGAGAAATGGTTCAATATGGCTGCAACATGCTCTAGCACCAGCAGCAGCAGCATGAGCACGAACAAGAGCAGGAACAGGACCAAGAGCACGAACAGGAGCACGACCAGCAGGAGCAACCGCGGCAGCCCCAACCGCACCCGCGGCAGGCCCAACCGCAGCCGCGACATCCTCCGCACCCGCGGCAGCCCCAGCAGCCTCCGGCAAGCTGCACGCCCGCTTTGCCCGCTCCGGAGTTTTCCATATCGAAAACATAGAACGTCGCCAGACTGACGTCGGTGATCTCCTCTTCACCGAGGATAATTTCGTGATTTGGGACAGCACTCTGCGCCGGCCGGGTATGTGTTGCCGGACCACCGGTCGTCGCGGCTGCGCCGCCTGTTAGCGCCAGCGACAAGCCCGCAGCCCCCAGCACCGGCATAGTTTTCCCGGCAGCCCTTCGCTTCGCCGCTTGTTTCGCACGTGGCATAGTGAGTTCCTCCATGCTCGAAGCAATTGGTTCGGCGTTGAGGCATCGCTCGTACGCTCTGCAATGCGCGTTGTAAACCGTCTTCATTACTTATTTACCTTATTTGCAAAATAATTTCTTAACTTCATTAAAATATGAGAAAATATTATGGAAAAGTCCGATCTGAAACCTAGTGGGATGCGGCCTTTTTGTTGTCAACGGAGGCGCGGCTGAACGGAACTAGGAGGCAGGTCGTGAGAGGGCTGATCCGGAAGGGGAGAATCGGACGGCTGCCCGACCGTATCGGCCCAAGAAGACCATAATCCGCGGATATCCCAAGCAAGTATCGGGGGGCACGGGTAACCGTCGTTTCCGACCATGGGCTGCCCGTAAGTCCCCGCCCTACCGACTGCAGGATGAATTTCTTTGGATGGTCCTTGGCGATTCTCCGGCCGCCCGCCGCATATGTGCTCCAGTAAATATCCCGCACAAAGTCAGCAAGAATTGGCGCCGTACGACAGGTGTAGAGAAAGAAGATCTGTCAAGAGGAAGGCATGGGCGCCAGTCAAGCCGCTTGTCAGGACGGGACCTACGAAATCTGCAGCGTCATGGGAAACGGCGTTCCCTCTGCCTCCGATAGGCGCTCCGATCGTTGCGGCCATGAAGCAGAACGATAGGCCGGTCCTGGCCGCGATGCCTGATGGGAGCCTATATCGGACCAGCATGGGCTGCCGAAATCAAGAAGCACGATATGGAACAGGAGATGGCATGGCAGCGGGCAGTGCGGACTGATGAAAACATCGCCGGCGGTCTCTTCGGTACAATCGGATATGGGCTCTGAGTCGACGAGGGTTCCGATGTTGGTGCTCTCGTAGATCAGATCGTCAGTGCAGGAGAGATAGACAAAATAGTTAAACGAGCTGCCGACTCTATCGACCTCTTCCAAGCCGCCCTCCCCCGCATAGAGCCTGGCTCGCTCAAGCCTACGCGTGGGCGCGTCGCACCTAACTTGGAGAGTTATCCACAGGATTCAAAAAAGGCCAACAACGCTGGATTGTTGGCGTTTTGTTGGCTTCCGCGGCATGAGAAATCAGAAAAGTATCGACTATCGCATGCCGCCCGACTTCCCCTGTCCGGCCGCCATGGATGACGCCATGGCGGTATGGAAGGAGGCAGTCAAGATGCAGAGCCCTCGCAAAACATGGCGATCTTCGGGACTTCGACCGGAGGCGGCATGACGCTCGCGATGATCCTGCGCGCCAAACAGGAAGGCCTGCCCCTCCCGGCCGCGATTGCGCCGGGGACGCCGCGGTCGGATTTAACCGAAACCGGCGACACGCATAAAACGAACGAGTGGCTCGATAAGGTCTGGTCAGCTACAATGGCTATTTGCGGCATGCGGCCGAGCTTTACGCCAACGGGCATAATCTGAAGGATCCGCAGCTCCCGCCGATCTACGGCGACTTCACCGGCCTCCCGCCGGCGATTCTCACGAGCGGAACGCGCGATCTTTTTCTTAGCCTGAGCGTGCTCACCCACCGCAAGCTGCGCCGCGCGGGAGTGGAGGCCGAAACTCCAGGTGTACGAAGGGATGTCCCACGCGCAATACAATTTCGATCCCCCGCTCCGGAGACGAAGGAAGTCCGGCCCGTGTCACGCCGTCCTGGTATGGTGATTCCGTCGGCCACTACGAAGGCGATAGCCTCGTAATCGACACCGTGGGGATCAAGATCGGACCTTACGCCATGGTCGATATGTACGGCACCCCGCACAGCCCGGCGCTGCATGTCGTCGAGCGCTACCGCCTCGTCGATTACGACGAGGCGAAAGACGCCCTGGAGCGCAATGCCAGGGAAAATTCCTATATCCCCGTGACGGGCGCGACCGGCGTCGTGGAGATCGACCCAAACTACCGCGGCAAGATGCTGCAGCTCCACTTCACGGTCGAGGATGCCGGCGTCTTCACCAGGCCCTGGACGGCGACCATTACTTATCGACCCAATATCGGCCCGTGGACCGAAGTGATCTGCGCCGAGAACCTCCAATGGTACTCCGGCAAGGACTCTGCGGTGCCCGAGGCAGACAAGCCCGATTTCTGAGCGCCAGCGCGTGTTCCGATGAGATCGAATCGCCTCTCCGCCGTCATGTCCGCGACGAACACGGGCATGACTCCGGCCAAGCGCGACCGGAATCTAAGCTAAATGGCGGAGTCTCGCCACCCAGCGACAATGGCCGCGCAGGCGCTCGGATGGATCGACGAGCAGACGAAGGCGCTCATTCCGCCGGTGCATTGCGCCACCACATTTATTCGCGATCCCGATAACCAGTATCGGGCCGGCTATTCCTACGGACGGACTACAAACCCGACATTCGTTCAGCCGGAAGCCCTGCTTGCCAAGCTCGAGGGCGGGGCAGCCTGCCTCACCTTTGCATCCGGCATGGCGGCAGCGACGGCCGTATTTCTCGCGCTCAGGCCCGGCGACCACGTTGTGGCGCCGCAGGTCATGTATTGGGGACTGCGAAACTGGCTCAAGAGTTTCGCAGCGGAACAGGGGTTGCTCGTTGATTTTGTTGACGCCGGCGCGACCGACGCGCTCGCCGCAGCGGTCAAGCCCGGCCGCACCAGGCTGATCTGGATCGAGAGCCCGGCGAATCCGACCTGGACGATCACCGATATTGCCGCGGCCGCCGAGATCGCGCGGCGCGCCGGCGCGCGCCTTGCGATCGACAGCACCGTCGCCACCCCGGTCTTGACGCGGCCGATCGAGCTGGGAGCCGACATCGTCATGCATTCGGCGACAAAATATCTGAACGGCCACAGCGACGTCGTAGCGGGGGCGCTGGTGACCGCGCGCCAGGATGAACTGTGGGACCGCATCGCGGCGATCCGCAGCGGCAATGGCGCCATCCTCGGCTCATTCGAGGCCTGGCTGCTGCTGCGCGGCATGCGCACGCTGCATCTGCGCGTGGAACGGGCAAGCCGAACCGCACAGGCGATCGCCGAGCATCTTGTCCGTGATCGCCGCGTCGTGGCTGTGCTCTATCCCGGCTTGTCCCGCCATCCCGGCCATGCCGTCGCGGCGCGGCAGATGCGCGGCGGCTTCGGCGGAATGCTCAGCATTCGCGTCGCCGGCGGGGAGAGCGCCGCAATCGCGACAGCCGCGCGGGTGACCGTGTGGAAGCGCGCGACGTCACTTGGAGGCGTCGAGAGCCTCATCGAGCACCGCGCCTCGATCGAAGGCGCCGGATCGCCGGCGCCCGGAGATCTCCTGCGGCTGTCGGTCGGAATAGAGGACGCCGCCGATCTGATCGGAGATCTTGAGCAATCCCTGGCGGGCGCGGGGTGAAGCGCTCCGCATGGCAGCCCTTCGGGCGCGCAAAGGCGGAATGCTGCGGCAGGGGCGCCCGTTAAGGGTCACCCCTGCGCCCGGCGATGTTGGAGTGACCTGCTTTGATATGACCTGCTTTGATTGCGAGACTCTGTCAAATGCCATAGACTTGCGATCAGCAATCACACAAATCCGGGAGACTTAAGGCATGGGCAAGAAACTCATTTTGGAAACAACTGCACCGTTTCAAGGGCTTGCCGAGCTTGTCGCCTACGACGAGGGCCTCTTCGAGAAGGAAGGGCTGACGGTCGAGTGGGCCGATCGCGAGAAGGATGTCGATAAAACTGCGCAGTTGCATATTACCAGCCACAAGGGCGTCAACCCGTTCTCCAGCCACGGCAAGCTGCTGGAGCAAGGCAAGGCCGATCTCTATAACGCCTGCGAGTGGGGCAACTATTCCCGCGTCGGGCATACCGGCGTCGGCAGCCGGCAGGTCGGCCGCCGCTCGATTGTGACGTTTGCGGCCCTGGTGGTGAGGGGGGATTCGCCGGTGCAGACGCCGCAGCAACTCGCCAACCGGCAAATCGGCGTCCCGTTCTTCTTCGGCACGCATTATCTGACGTTGCAGATGCTGGAGGGCTTCATTCCGCGCGATCAGATCAAACTCGGCCGCGTGCCGAACGGCTCGCGTTACCGCTTCAATCTGCTCATGAACGGCGATGTCGAAGCGACGACGCTGACCGAGCCCTATGTCTCGCTCGCGGAAAAGAAGGGCTGCCGCCTCCTCATCTCGGCATTCCATCACGGTACCGAGGTGGCATCAGACCGGGTCGACGCCGAGACCTACGGCGCGTTCAACCGGGCGGTGCGCGAAGCGGTACGCCGCATCAACGCCAACAAGCGCGCGTACCTCCATTACTTCATCGATTACCATAAGGCCGACCCCGAGATCGCCAAGCTCACCGTCGACGATCTGCGCGAAGGCCGCATCTATGTGGTCGACCCCGCGCCAATCCCCGCCGACGAGCTGCAGCGGACCTTCGACTGGATGAAGAGCTGGGGATTCCTCGAAGACGTCTCCGACGCGAAGCAGCTCATCGATATGAACGTGCAGCAGCACGGACACGAGAAGATTGATCGCGCGGCGGTGGCGTGAGGCGGCTTCGGCGGATTGCGACCGCGTACAGGGTGAGGGTGGGCAAAGCGAAGCGAAGCGTGCTTACCCGCGCGTGGCTGGCACGGCGCTGCAAGCTCGCTTCGTCTCGTCGTAAAAAATACATTTCAGCGAATGCCGTAGCCGGCGAATTCCTCGGCGATGTCAGCCTGGATTGACTTCGCCTCGGCAATATCGAGATTGCCTCCGGCTACATTGTCATTCCTGATCTTGGCGACGCCGCGGCCGTAGAGCGAGTTTGCCCGTTTGGGATCGATCCGCAGCGCCGCGTCATAGTCGGCAATGGCCTTGCTGAGCTGCCCGGATTTCAGATTGACCATGGCGCGGCTGTCGAACGCATCCGCATAGCGCGGGCGAAGCCGCAAGGCCGCATTGCAGTCATTGAGCGCGGACGCGAGATCGCCGATGATGGCGCGCGCCCAGCAGCGGTTGTTGAACGCCTCGGCATTCGGCCGCAGCCTGATCACCTCATCGAAGTCCTTGATGGCAGAACCGTAATTGCCGTGGAACGCCAGCAACTGCCCGCGCTTGTCAATCGCTGCAACGTCGCTCGGATTGGCCGCAATTGCCCGGTCAAGCTCGGTGATGGCCGGGTCTGCCGGCGGTTCGGCGCGCGCGACATTGACCTCGCCTGACTGTCCGACGACGGCCGTGTCGCGCGTCGCCGGCTGCGGAGGAGCGGCCGACGCCGGCGGAGCTGTCGTCCTCGCCGCAAATGCATCGCCCGCCGGTTTCCTTGTCGAGAAAGCACTCACCGGCGCTTCCGGCGCCCCGGCCTCAGCCGCCTCAGCCGCACCGGCCGCGGATTCCGGCTTCGCCACATTGGGAGCGACCGCCGAGCCCGCCGTTTTCGGCTCAATCGCAGGCGCGGGCGGCGCAACGGCGATGGCGGAACTGGCTGGCGCTGCGGGCTGCGCAGCCGGCGGCGAAGCCTGCTCGGTTGCGTGCGCCGCAAGGGCCGAATTTGCCGCGAGGCGCTTCGTATTCTCTGCAATGGCGCGCGTTGAAAGCCAATCAACGAGGGCGGCAAGGTCGAGCGTTCGCCGCGGTGAATCGATTGAGCCTTGGAGGCTGACCGCGATCTCCGGTCGGCCGCGATCTGCATAGCTGACGCCGGCAGGCGCAACCAAAGTGAGCTTTGCGTCAAGCGCTTCCGTGGCCAGATCGTAACGTCCTGCAACGGCGAGATCAGCGCCCTCAGCGCGCAGCCTCAATGCGGTGAGGCTTGCCTTCCCGCCCGCTGCCGTGATCGCGCCGTCGCCCTGAACCGAAAGCGGACCTCGGGCAAGCGCCGTCTCCATGCGTTCCCTGATCCGCGCAGCCTCGATTGGCAAACCCTGGTCGACGCTGCGGATCACGTCGTCGAACGAAGAAGGGTCAAGCCGCGCAAACTTGCCGTCCTCGAGGCTGAAGAAGCCCTTGCCCTGGAGTGATCCGATGAGCGCGAGCGGGCTTCGCCCGCGCCCTTCAATCTCCACATCCAAGTTCAGCCGCCCGGATATCGGCCGGCCATTGGCGGGGAACAGCGCGGTCACGTCGGCTTTGGTTAACCTGACGCGACTCCGCACGGTCAGTTCATCGCCATCGCGTACGAACGCGAGGCGACCGGAAACCTGGCCGCCGGCAATGTCTGCTCCGAAACCATCGAAGACGATGTCCGACGGACCGAAATTCAGCACGCCGCGCAGATTCGCGGCGACGAGATGCGGCGTCACCGTGGTCCGCGCCGACGCTACCGCGATCCGTCCCTTGAACTGGCCGAGCATGCCGCCCGCAAACGGCTCGGCCGGCCATGGCGACCCGCCGACGTTCCCCTCCGACGTTTGCGGAGGAGGGCTAGGGAGGGGGATGGCCCCACCGCATGGACTCCCGGCGCGCGCCACCTCCCCGGCCCTCCCCGGCGAGCGGGGGAGGGAGACACAATCGTTCGCGCGCTTGCCGGGCATGCCGACGGTCGCGGCGACCGCGGCCGGAACGTCCACGGCGCCGAGCGCGATGTCGCCATCGAGGCTCAGCGTTGGCGACAAGCCGACGACGAGGCGGCCCGTAATGTCGCTCTCAGCGACCGTGCCCCTGATTTGGTCGAGTGCGATTGCGCCGTCGGCATAGTTCACGCGCGCAGTCAACTTCATCGGCAGCGTGCCGTTCTGCGGGAGGCGCACATTCGCTTGTGCAATAGAAAGGACGAGATTCGCGGTTGGCGTCTGGCTTTGCGCCGCCTGTAGCGTGCCGCCGAGCGACGCGCTGAGGCCGCCCGCCGTCGCCTGAGCCGTCACGACCATCGCGTCATCAAGGCGTCCCGAAGCCTTAAAGTCGATCTGGCCGGCGCGGTCGTCGACGCTGACCAGTCGATCGAGCCCGACAGCCTCGACCAGGGAGCGACCGTCGCGGGCCCGGATACGGCCGCCGACAACAACTTTTGCCGGGCCGGGCTGGACCAGCGCGGCGAGGAGCGAACCGTCGCCCGGCGCTTCGGCGACGCCGTACAAATCAAGCGCGAACGCGCCGGCGCTGCCGTCGATCTTGAAACTCAAGCCGGCAGGGACTCCTGCCTCGCGCGCCGCTTGGGCATCGTTGGCGATCGAGCCCTGGAGCCGGGCCGGGAGCAGACGTGGCGCAGTACGGCGCAATGCGGCGGCGGCTTGAGCGTTAAACGTCTCTACCAGCGCGGCTACGCCGTCCGGCGCACGCAAATCGAGATCAAGCGTGATCGCGCCGCGCGGCGCGAGCGTGCGGAGATCGACGGCGCCGGCCGCCGCAACGCGCGCCCCGCCGAGATCGTCGATCGCCAGCCGTTCGACGGTCAGCGACTGCTCGTCGAACTTCAAGCGCATATCCGCGCCCCTGGCGTCGACACCCGCGATCGACGCGCGGGCGACATTGAGCGAGAGCGACCCTTCATGCGGCAACGCCATGGCGGTGTTGCCGGAGATGTGCTGCATGAGCGCATAGGCGCGGTTAAGATCAATCATGGATGCGCTCAGTATGGCCGATATCCGCGCAGCGCGGTTCGCGGCCGGCGCAGAATAGGCGAAACTCCCTTCCAGGGTGTCGCGGTTGAACGTCGCCTTGAAGAGATCGAATGCGATGCTTTCCCCGCTCAGGCGCATGTCCCCTTCGGCGCGGAATGGCCCACTGAACGCGTCGCCATCGTTACCGGCCGTGAGCCATGAGACGAGTGCCCGTGAGTCTCTCGCTTCGACACGGCCCTGGCCGGCGAAAGAGCCGCCACGCGCGGCGAGATCGAGATGGCCGCGCAACTTAAGCTGCGTCCCGCCCGGCGCGCGCAATTCGAGCGAATCCAGATCCCACGCGCTCCCTTCGCCGCGCAGACTGGCGCTGACGTATTGCAGCGGCGCGTCGGCAAGGTTGACGAGCTCGGCGCTGACGTCCAAATTCGTGCGGATCGGCGGCGGCGGAGCCGAGCGCAAATTGTCGGCCATGGCGCTCAGTGCGGCCAGCGGCTGGCGCCGCGTCGTCGCCGGCAGGTCGAGCATCCGATCAAGATCAATCCTGGTCGCCGCGAGCGTCACGTCAAGCTCGGGCTGCGCCCGAAAGGCCAGGTTGGCGTGGCCTCTGAGCTGAACGGCGCGGTCCTCCGATCCGTATTGAAGATTGATCCCCTCCAGCATCGCCGCCGCCCAATTGCCGCGCATTTTCGCGCTGACGCGCCATGGCGCGTTGAAGCCTTGCGTCGAGCGGCCGGCGGCTTGCGACCACTGCAGGGCGCCGGCGAAATGCGGAATGCCGCGCGCGATCCAGACAGAGCTGTCCACATCGCCGACGCGCGTGTGATCGACGGTATCAAGGAGGAGCCGCAGTTTGACGGCGCCGTCCGCCGCTGCACGATCCGCTGCGAGGCGGAACAGATAGGTCTCTCCGTTGACAGTGACGGAGCCTTCGCCCTTGGCGGGGCCGAGGAGAGAACGGGCCTCGCCGCTGAATCCCAGCCTGTCGAGCAGAAGCGAAGGGCTCGATCCGCCGGCCAGAACGACACGCCCCCTGTCGACGGCAAGGTGAGCGATCGACACCGCGTCCGGATCGAAGGCGAACAGCCCCTCGCGGGCAAGAGGCGCCGGCGTCCCGCTGGCCGCCCGCGCTCCCAGCGGGTCAGGATCGACAGGAGGAGTGGGTTCGAGGCGTTCAGAGCCGCCGGGTCGAAGCGAAATCTCGGGTGCATCGAGCGCGACATCCGATGCCAAAAACTGGCCGCGCATGAGCGCGCCCAAAGCGAGCTCGATTCGCAGGGCCTCAGCCCGAACTCTGACTGGCGCATCGGGCCGGCCCAGTGCGATCTCTTGCAGCTTCAATGTCGGAGTCGGCAGCAGGCGGACGTCGATCGGGCCATCGATTCGCGCATGCAGCCGGGTGAGGCGAGAAATCTCGGTCTCGAAGGCGGCGCGATAGCGTCCCCAGTCGACAAAGAGGGGAGCGACCAACGCCGCTACCAGCACCAGAATCAGCCCAATCGCGGCTCCTAGCAACGCCCTCTGCATTCAGCTACCTCCGATCGACCGAGCACGGCGGACGTTGAAAACCCGACTGCCATAATCAAGCACAAATTGCCGATCGTGTCTGCGGGCGAGACGGCGAGATGGGCTCGTCGCCTCAGGTCTCCAGGGTCGCACTCCGACGCGCGTGTCCGTCATTCCGGCGCGCGGGCTCTGCCCGCGAACCCGCAATCCATGAATCACGGCCGGTGGTTATAGATTCCGGGCTCGCCCCCTTACGGTGACGCCCCGGAATGACTGAAAGAGAGGACCCCCAACTGGACCCTCAACCATAGCTGAACCCTCGGACTTCGATCTGCGACTAACGAGCGCTTCGCTTGCACGATGCGGCGTCACCTTGTGGCGGGATTGTGATAGAGCTTGAAGCGCGGAAGGACCGAATGGGCTTCCTGCCACACCAATGCCGGACATTTCGTTCGCGCCTGCGCCCGAAATTCCCGGGACAGGTTTATTGGACGGAGAGAACCAATGACAAAAACTCCCAAAGTGTCCAAAACTCACAAAGTGTCTATGTGCCGCACTGCTCTCGCGGCGGCTGTCTTACCGACATTGTTCGCTGGGCTTGGTCCGGCCGCTGCGGCAGACGCGCTCACGGAGGAGCAAATCATCAACGCCCTGACGCCGGCGAGAACGCGCAGCCTGACCCTGACGCCTGCCGAGAGTGCTGCAACCGGGGAGAATCACTTTCTGGATACCCTCAGGAATCGTCCGGCCCATTCGCTGACGCCCGGCGAGCGCGAGCAAATCGCGGCCGCGGCCGCGGCCAAGCCGAGCATCGACATCGAGATTAACTTCGATTTTCGGTCCGCCAAGATCAGCCGGTCCGCCGCATCGGCGGTCGATACTCTCGGCAAAGCGCTCTCCAATCCTGATCTGAAGGGATCGACATTTGTTCTCGCCGGGCATACCGACGGCAAGGGCAGCTTATCATACAATCAGGAGCTCTCGGAGAAGCGAGTGGATACCGTCAAGCGCTACCTGGTCACTCATTTCAAGCTGTCGCCGGCAAACCTTGTGGCTGTCGGTTATGGCAAGACCAAACTCAAGAACGCAAATGATCCGTTCGGCCCGGAGAATCGCCGCGTGCAGGTCGTCAATATGTCGGAGAGCGACTAAGCCGCTCCGGTATCATCGCCCGGCTTGACCGGGCGATCCAGTAACCGCGGACCGAGGATACCGGATTGCCCGGTCGAGCCGGGCAATGACACGCTGGGCCAGCCCGTTCGAGAAATGCTCGCAGACAATCCCCCGCGATCTTCATGTCGTTGATGCCGCGGCCTCAGCGTGCAGCCAGTCTCGGAAACGGACGATCTTGTGCCGACCGGTGGTTTCGGGCAGGCCGACGAGGTAATAGGCGAACGCTGTTGGCGCCGCCAAATGCAGCGGGCAGATCAGGGTTTCGTTGGCCAAATGATCGTAGACGAGGCTGCCGCGGGCGAGCGCCACCCCAAGTCCGAGGACCGCGGCATC
This sequence comes from Hyphomicrobiales bacterium, assembly GCA_021323775.1. Taxonomy (GTDB): domain Bacteria; phylum Pseudomonadota; class Alphaproteobacteria; order Rhizobiales; family Xanthobacteraceae; genus JAJPKK01. The sequence continues at coordinate 2,491 of JAJPKK010000337.1, read as the reverse complement.
GATCAAGAGCCCGGCATCGCTGAAGCGCTGACCACGGTCGCAGACGGCGTCGCTCAGGCCGAAATGGTCGAGCCAGCTCCGCCAATCGGTGCCGCTGCCATCCCCCTCTGTGGCTGAATCGTGCAGCAGCGGGAGGTCAAGCAGCCGTTCGATCGTCGTGACCGGCCCATGTTGCGCGATGAGGCGCGGACTGCACACGGGAAACACGCGATCCGGCATCAGCTTCGTCACCGCATAGCCCGGATATGTCCCCCGACCAAAGCGAATTGCGAGATCAATGCCGGTAGTGCGGAGATCGAATGGGCGCGGGTCGGCGATCAACTGCAGCTCGATGTCCGGATGCAGAGCGTGGAAACGCGGCAATCGCGGCACAAGCCATCGAGACGCGACGGACGGCAACATGGTCACCGTCAGCCGCGCGTCGTCCACAAGGTCAAGGCGCGCGATTGCGCGCGAGATGTCGGCAACGGCCTGGTCCACCCGCTGCGCCAACGACCGTCCGGCGCTGGTCAATTCCAAACGGCGCTGAATGCGATTGAACAACACAACGCCAAGTTCCTCCTCCAGCGTTCGGACGCGATGGCTGACCGCGCTCTGAGTCAGATGCAACTCGTCCGCCGCTTTCGTGAAACTGAGGTGGCGCGCGGCAACTGAGAAGACCCGAAGTGAGTCGAGCGAGGGCAAACGTCCCATGTCTCCCATCCACGGATACGCGAATTTCGCTCATGAACAGCACGAAAAATGATCGTTTGTCACGAAGCGGAGATGCGCGCAACTACTCTCGCGCAGCGGCATCGGATGCGAACGCGATGGGGAAATGTGTCGTACGCCTATTCACGATAATTCCATGACGGCGAGATCCGTGCTGCATCGGCTGCAGAAAATGTGATCTTCTCTCGGGCGTTCCGCGGCCCGGAGCGGCGTTGCTCTCGCAGGAGGCCACAGCGGGCCGCGTCACGCGGCCGAAAGCGAAGGTCCCGCCCAGAGCATTCTGGGCGGGACAAGCTGCGTTGGCGATGAGCCCTGGGGCTCGCGTCGAACGCCGCCAGCGCCGGCCCCCAACGCCGGAATGCATCAGCGAGCTGGGGCCGCGGCCATTAATCGAAGTCCAGATCCGCTAAACGCTTACCAAAACGTTACGCATTACGTTTTTCATGATGTTATCCTGTTTCAAGGCATCTCATCACGATATTAATTTACGCTGATGAACAGCATAATATAGGAAGCGTAATCAACACATGAAAAATGACCTTTCAGTTAGATACTGACTTATTTGTCATTTAATATGTTTAACGTGATCGTTGTTAATTGTCTTGGCTGCCGGGGGGTCATCGTCCAGAGTGCTCCTAGTGCCGCGCCCGGCCGTCACATCAACCTCAAAGTGGCATCAAACGCGTGGAGTCCAACCGACAACGGGTCCGATCGGGAGGTAGCTCACGTAGCGCGCTGCGGGCTGCGGCGTCCAGTGAGGGCGGCACGAACGCCTTGATCGTCCCGGCGGTTAAAATGCGAGGCCAAAATCATGCAGATCAAAAAATTGAGACGTGCTTCTTCGCGACGTTCGTTCCTGCGCGCCGGATTGGCTGCCCCAGCGGTTATGAGCGCCGCCGTGCTGGGAGATCCGTTGCCCTCCAAGGCCTTCGACAGAAGTGGAATTACCCATGGCGACATCAATATTCTCCGCTTTCTTGCCGCGCTCGAAATACTCGAAACCGATCTGTGGCAGCAATATAACGAGCTCGGCGGAATTCCAGACAGTGAGGTCCCGGGCGGAAGCGTAAGCAAGCCTTTCCAGGATATCCTGGTAAACGTCCTCGATATGGATATGCCGCAATATATTCACGACAATACCGAGGATGAAATTTCTCATTTCCGCTTCATCAACCGATATCTGTTGTCGAAGGGCGCCAAGCCCGTCAGCCTTGAGCGCTTCCGTGGACTGAACGGCAGCACCGCCACCGGCGCCCAGAAAATCAAGCGGTTGACCAACCTCATGGAGCTCACCTTCGATACCAGCTGGTGGACCCGCTATCGCAGCCGCACCAGGAATCCCGATTTCGGTGACACGTTCCCGGCAGCCATTCCCGGCCTGTTGAAGGGCAAGTTCCCGGCGATTCCGAGGTCCGATGCCGACCTCAATCCGCCGGATCACCTCAAGGCCATTGCCTTCACCGCCGCGTTTCATTTCGGGACTATCGAGCAAGGCGGCAGCAGCCTCTATCCGTCGCTCGCCCAGAGGGTCAGCAACGTGGAAGTCTTGCGCATCCTGTTGAGCATTGGGCCGACGGAGACCATGCATTTCCAGACCTGGCAAGACAAGGCGGGCAATTTTACTCCGGTAACCGATCCCACCAACGGGCTGACGTTCCCGGACCTCAACAATGGACCATTCCCTCCTGGATTCGGCGTGGAGGATTTTCAGACCAATCTGATCATGCCGGAACCGACGGTGTTCCTCAGCCCGCAGCTCCCGGTGTGTTCGATTATCCGT
>JAJPKK010000308.1 GCA_021323775.1 Hyphomicrobiales bacterium | reverse complement strand
CGTCACGGCCTCGTCGTGGACCTCGACCTGGAAAGCTTCCCGAGTTGTCAGGCGCACGCAAAAAAGACGCGGCCGGGGCAAGCCCGGCCACGTCCGCATATCAGAGCCAATCCTTGGTTCGCCGCCCGCTAATTGAATGGATAGTAGCGCAACGAGAACATGAAGATGTTGTTGTTCGTATTGAGGCCTTGATTCGGCGTTCCGGCTCCCGTCGGAAGGCCGGGGAAGGCGTCCAGCTTCACATACTCATATTGCGCGCCCGCAACCGCCCGTCCCAACTCCCCTTGGTACAATGTCTGCCATAGGCCAATCGTGAATTCCTGCACGCGTTGCACGTCGAATGTGCAAGTGAATCCCGCGATCGGAGTATTGAACGCGCCCAGCGTGCCGCCGGTAAGATTCTGATTGAGACATCCGTTGTTGACGAAATTCGGGTTTCCCCACCCTCCCTGGGCCGCGCCCACAGTCCACGGATTCGCGTATGTCCGATCTTGGCCGTAATAGGCATAGATATCGAGACCGCTCCACGGGTGAGCCACGGCCCCGAGCATGAAATCTAAGCCTTTAACTGGCGTCAGTGCGCCCGTTGGTCCGATCACGGCATCAGGCAACTGGCTCGAGCTGTAGCGGCCGATGCCTTCGCCGTACAGGATGCTGCCCTGAAGGTCGAGGAACTTCGGTATGGCCGGTACGAGGAGCGAACCGCCGACCCCCCATCCAAACGCCGCCTGCTGCGACCAGCTGTTGGGGATTATGGTATTGGCCACCTCGTCGGTGATCCACCGCTGCAAGCCCACCACCTCATAGTGGCCCCAGCCCGGATCAAGGGCGAACTTCTCGATGATGTCTGGGGCAACGTCGTTCGAGCAGGTGGTCGTGCCATTCAGGTGCGACGAACCCGTGCACGTATTGTTGATGCTGACGGAGGTGGGAGCGGGCGGAGCCACCGTCGCTGCGCTGGGCGAACCTGGGAACACGGCGCCGGGCTGTTCGACCGAGACCCCGAACCAGGCGATATTGTTCCAGTCGGCCACGAACCGGACTTGCGGATTGCGGAGCCAATTGAAGCCCACAACGTACTGGGCATCGATCGTGAGCGGAACGTTTTCATATCGTGGCGTGATTCCGACCCTGTTCTGGGTCAGCATGCTCCACGCCTGGCCGGCCAGAAAGTGGATGTGGTAGTCGTCGTTGTCGTAACTTGCAAATCCCTGACGAATTCGCGGCGTAAAGCTGTTGCTCTCGCGGTTATTGGCGTCAGTCGAGGCGCCGAGGAAGTCCATCTCGTAGTAGCCTTCGAGATGCTGCGTCGGGCTGATGTCTCCCCAGGCTCTCAGCGCAATACGGCTCTGTTGCGCGGTCATGCGAAACTCGTTTTCATTCCACAACGCTGAGTTCTGCAACGGAATGCCCGGGCTGCCGAACGGGGGACTGCTGGCGCCGTCGGCGACTTCGCTGCGCTCGCGCCACGCGCCTTCCAGCGCGATGAAGGTCCCAGCCATGGAGATATGGATCTTGTCGAATGACGACGGTATCGCCTTGGCGAAGATGGTCGTGCCGGGCGGATATTGGGCTGGCACCCCTGCGGCTTGAGCGTAAGCGTGCTGCGCGCTCTGCGCAGCCTCCTGGGCGCGCTGCGCAGCCTCCTTGGCGGCGCGGGCCTGCTGGGCCTGCTCCTCCTTACTCTTGGCCAGTTGCTCCTGCATGGCCTTCAGTTGCCGCTGCATGGCATTGATTTGCCGCTGCAAATCGAGCTCATCGGCGAGCGCGGGCCCAGCCAAAACACAATACGCCCCGATCACCGTGCTATTCAAAAGAATAGCCACTCTTCGTTTGACAAGCATTCTGCCCCCTCCGGTGCAAACGCAAAAGCTAACCTTTAGCGCTGCCTTTCGGTTAGCTTTCGCACATGACGGAGGGATGACATGTCATAGATCGAACGCACCTTGGCTGGACTCTGTTGCAAGAGCGCCACAGAATTTGCCAATCCAAGAACTTGCTGCTGAAGGCGGCAATACGAGGGGCAAGTTCAGCGTCGGACGATCACGCTCGAGCGCCAACACTGCGCGCCGGCCTGCCTTATGCAAGAACGGACGCCGTCATCAGATGCTTGGCAAGCGGACACCGATGGCCGGCGTGAAGACACAAATCGGCAACCTGCCGGACGAAAGGCTGCGGACATGTTGGACAGACCGGCCGGCAACCGAGCGCTCCAGAAGTTTATTCCGGTCATGCTCTTTCATCGCTGCCGTGAGCGCTCTGACTCCTGCACCGCAGGCGCGATCCCGTCGGCCTGCAGCGCTCCTTGGGGAGGGCGGCACCTTGGGATCCTTTCTCCTTCTTGGGCCGCGCAGGCCTCCCCGCTTCACGTGTCCCTCCGGAGCCTTCCGTCTCCAACCACCCGGCTGCCCCCATTCTCACCGAAACGTTATCTAGAAAGCGTGGTCTGATTGTTCGAATAACAGGATGCGGAGACACGCCGGTCAGGGGCCAATCAAAAAGGCGCGGAAGCAATTCGGGCGTCGGCGTCCGGTTCGGCCCTCCTTTACGGGCAGCGGCAAGAGCCCGGACCACACCCTTTTGAAACCCCGCCCGGACAATTGTTCGGCGCAGGCGTCTGCTGGCGGGACTGGATTTGCTGAGACGTCTGGGCCTGAGCGGATGTTTTTTTTGCCCACGCGGGCGCAACGCAAGCCTGCATGGCAGCCGCGGCGCCGACGATCGCAACGACGCAAAATACTCTGTAATTTCTCATCTTTCACTCCTTTGCTCCTTTGCAGGGCTATCCGTGGCGTTATTTTTTCGCCAGCCGCGATGACTACCGGGGGCATATGACACGACAATGAAGCTCAATCATAAGCCTGTTGTGCCATAAGCTTATGCCCCCGAGTTTCGCGGGCGCTCCAGCCGGGCTTGATCTCCCCCTCCAATCGCGGCGTTTTGATTCTTCACGAGTGGGCGCAGCCCTTGCAGCGGACTATTGGATCGTTAGCTGCTGCAGGAGGACCTTGAGCCGCGTGGCCGCGCAGCAACGATATTCGGATTCTGAAAGGATGGAGGAAATCATGAGGCGACGCATAGTGCTTGCGGCTGCGATTGCAGTTGGATTATCCGCAACCTACGCAACGGCTCACGCGGCCGTTGGCGACGCAAAAAAGTCCTCGGCTCATCGCGAAACCCGCGCCGCTGCGCATGATCTCAATCGCCATATGCATCACCGGGACGCGGCGCACCGAACGAGCCGGAGCGCTGGGGCTTATGTCGCTCCGCCATTTTACGGCCCGCCCGGCATGCCCGTCTATCGCCGGCCTGGCTACACCTACGCGCCGCGCAAGGGAATTGTGGACGAGGCTTGCAACCTGCCGACGAGCGCGTGCCCCAACGAGCTGCGCGATATCCAGTAGGATGTGCGAAGGACGTCGGCTTGAACAAAGTCGCCCGCCGGAGCTGATGGCGTTATGCAATAGCGCTCGCGGGCGCAGGCGGCAAACGCGGTGCGGGGAGGGCGTCGGCAAAGCCGCACGGGAGCTGGCCGGGGTTGCGCAGCCGGCGGCGCGACTTTGTTCGCCCGCAGGATGAGCGCAGCGACAGCGAAACCAATCGGGCCTTCCGGCGATAAGGCTGAAAGGGGTCGGCGCTCAATCCAAACCGCAGTCTGCGCCATGTGATTCGAGCGGTGAAACACAGGCGCACAAGAGGAGTACGGCCATGGCCTACAAGTTCGTCATCACGCTTGCCCTTTCCACCGCAATCTGCGCGGGAGCGAGCCTTGCGCCCGCAGCATCGGCCGGCGGCCTCGGCCGCGATGGATACCGGAGCCGGGCCACGCCTGAGGCCGTGCGCCGGTCCCTCCTCCCTGCAACGCGGCCGGGCAGCACCTACCGCGGCGCCAGTCCCGCCCCGCATCTTGGCAGCCATGCCAGCAGCGGCTGGTATCAGCCCGGCTTTGGCGGCACCCTCAATCCCGGCTGGGGTTACAATTTCGGGCCTAACTTGGGCGGGATTGGGCGCTGACGAGTGCGCGCCGGATCATGTGGAAAATGCCGGGTAAGCAGGACAGCGCGCAGGGCGCGATGAGCACGGCGCATTGCCCTGCACGGCTCGCCCAGTCTCTGTCAGGCGCCGTCTGTCACTCGTACTTTGAAGACGCAATGCGCCGCAGCTTGATGAGCGCGCTGCGGGCCCCACGGTTCTGCGGTCAATGAGAGCCCTGAGACAATCCACAACTCTCAGATCCGTGATCGCGATCACGG
>JAJPKK010000176.1 GCA_021323775.1 Hyphomicrobiales bacterium | reverse complement strand
CTCGGGTTCACCCGAGATCGGGAAATTGAAGATACGCACATCGGCAACAGCCGATGTGCGCCCGCGACAAAGAGCATCCAAGCGATCAAGGCCGCGAGTGATCGCGGCGGGGCCGCCTGCGCGTCCTGCCCCACTCGAAATTCAAAAGAGTTTTCCACCGGGCCTGGCCCGACCTACAGCGCATGAAACTTCTGCTACCCGGTGGCGCGGTCCTGCCGGGTAAGTTTCTTCCTAGCCAGTTTATGCAAGGCCGATGAACCTGCGGGTCAAGCCCGCGGGTGACGGCCGCGGACGCGCGAGCGCTGATGCAAATCCGCCGGGAACCGCGCCGGGCAGACGCGCGCTCCCGAGCCTGTCGAAGGATGAGCGTGCTGGAGGGCGGCCGCGCCACCCGCTCGTCCCCACCCGAAGCGCAGAGTAGAAAGAAGGGCGGCGGGCGCGCTGGCCGACCGCGCTGCTCAATTTCATCGCGTCGATCTGCGCTATCACGCATTTGAGGCGGAACGAAAAGCGACGCACGCTCGTTGCCTTTGTACCGAAGCTCGTCGATGTCCATCCAGCTCCTGCCGCTCGTGGTCGGAGAGAACAAATGCCTCGCCTTGAATTAGCACTCCTCGGAACGGCCTTTGGCGGAAGCATTCTCGCCCTGTCGTGGGCGGCTTTTTCGGACTCGCTGCCGCCTGATGCGAGCTATCGCGGGCTGACCACGCAGCCCTTCTCCGTCGTGCGTGCGGCCGATGAAGCAGCGAAGCCCGAAGTCATGCGACGCCAGGCGGAAGTGCTGCGGGCGCGCTACGACCTCTCCGACCGGCCGATGCCTGGCGTCTTCATGTCGGGCAAGCGAAAAGCCGTTCAGGATGGCGTGCGCGTCAAGCTTCCCCCAGGCGTGACCTGGGACGCGCTGGCGCAAATGACTCCCGACGCTGTTGCCGAAGGCGACCTGCTGCCGGCAGGATTTAAGCCGCTGCCGCACGTCAAGCAGGCCACGGGCGGGCAGGTCTTTCCCAACATTGAGATCGATACGATCCGGGATCGCGAGGCGCGGAGCCTGCGGCGCTTCGATGTCGATTTCGATCTGCCTGAGCATTTCACGCCAGAATTCCCGCCGCCGATTTATCTCACCACGCATCCCGAGTTGGGCGACGTCTCGCAGGGAAGCTTGCTCACCATCAAGAATTACTATGCATTGATGGTGGGCATTCTTTCGCCGGTCCAGCTTGAAGGCCTGCGCCTGTTGCTCACGCCGTTTCCACAAGAGGAGTTCAATCAGACCGAGGACCGCAAGTCGGCAGATCAGAGCCTTGGCGTGGCATGCCTCGACTGCCACTCCAATTTCCACACCAACGCAGCGTTTCATCAGACGCCCGACGTGCGGCCGCAGGCCGCCCGATTTCGTCTTGATACGACAAGCCTGAGGGGAATGTTCAACCAGCGCATTCACGGATCAAAGCGATCCCTGCGCTCGGTTGAGGATTTCACGCAGTTCGAGCAGCGCACCGCCTATTTCAACGGCGATCACGTAAGCGCCCAGCGCAAGGGGGCCAATCTGCCCGATCGAACCGATCAGGTGGTGATGATGGGGCAGATGCAGGACATCATCGATTTTCCCCCGGCGCCGAAACTCGATCCGAGCGGACGCCTTGATGCCACGAAAGCCACACAGCGCGAGCTCGCCGGCGAAAGACTGTTTCTCGGCAAAGCGCGCTGTGCGGAATGTCACGTTCCGCAGACCTCCTTCATGGACAACATGATGCATGACCTCAAGCTCGAGCGCTTCTACCAGATCGGGCAAACCGTGAATGGGCTGGTCATGCTGCCGGACGGGCCGATCAAGACGTTCACGCTGCGCGGCATCAAGGACTCGCCGCCCTATATGCACGACGGGCGTCTGTTGACGCTCGCCGACACCGTCGAGTTCTTCAACCTGGTCCTCGGCCTCAAGCTGAACCAGCAGGAAAAGGACGATCTCGTCGCCTACATGCTGACCCTTTGAGCGCCGAGGGCGCGGGCGTTCCGCCCGCTGCCCCGCTACCCTCCCCCGCTTGCAGGGAGGATCGGGCGATGGCCGGAGACTCGTGCGGGCGGCCGTCAGCGCTCCCAGGACTCGCGCAAATCGGAACACCAAAGGAGCCCATCATGCGCCGTCTGTCTGTGTTGTCAGCCTTGACGCTGCTCGCCTCGACCCCGGCGGTTGCCCAATCCACGGAGGAGCAGCAGATCCCAACGCTTTCGATCGGCAACCCTGCCTTTGCGGCGCCTGGGACGAAGGAGCAAGCTCCCGGCGTGCCGGCGCCGCACCAGACGAATGTGCCGGACCAGGTGTTTGTGATCCGCGCGACTCTCGGCGGCGCGGCCGAGATCGAGCTGGGGCGGCTTGCCGAGCAGAAAACCCGCAACGACGCCGTTCGCGAGTTTGCGCGGCACATGATTCGCGACCACTCGCGGGCGGACAATGCCTTGAGCAGGCTGGCCGAACGAAACGGAATTTCTGTCCCGGAAGAACTTGACGCCAAACAGCGAGAGGTCAGCGATGCGCTTTCGCGACTGAGCAGCCCCGAATTCGACATCGAATACATGCGGGCGCAAGTGCAGAATCATCAGCGAATGGCGCAACTGATGGAATACGTCATAGGATCGGGCGAGGATGCGCAGGTGCAAGGCTTTGCGGCAGCCACTTTGCCTACCGTATACGCACATCTCGCCCTGGCCCGCGACCTGCTTGACCAGGTTTCGGCGCAGAACCCGCGGGTAGCGGCCGCGCCGCCCCGCACCGTCAGCGGCATGCCGACGCCGCAAACGCCAAGGCCGCTGGCGAACTAGAACTGGTTTCCGTGAGAACGCGGGGCGTCCAGCGCGCCTACCCCGCGGCCGGCGTCACGTAGCAGAGGACGCGTCGCTGCGAGTCGATGAAGATAATGCCGTGTCCGGTCGGATTGCCGGCGTCATATTTCATTTTTTGCCTCGGTACCGGGATGCGGCTCCCCAGCGGGATGGTGGTGACGGCGCGATGGCCGGTGACGATGGCGACGTAGTGATCGCCCTCGACTTCGAAGCTGTCGGCCTCGTAGGCGTCCGCTTCGCCGCAGCACGACACCCGCGGATGGTCGGGCTGTTTCAGGTTTTCAAACCACTCCTTGATCCGAGGATCCTGCGCATCCCACTGTTTGCCGTCGCGGGCGAGCGCGTTCGCCGCAATCAGGAGCGCCCACACGGCTGCGAGAAAGGCTTGAACGATGGTCGGCTGCATGACATTCCCTCGATTTGGAAAAGCGCGCCCCGCCGCGTGATCCGCGCAAAGCTACATCAAATTGCGCGTCCCGGCTCCCGCTGCATTGCTGCTTTACCGAAAGGGAAGAACGGCCAGGGCCTGCGGATGCTCTTGCGTGCGCTTTTGCACAAATCGTGTGCATTATTGTGCCATTGCGGCTTTGCTTTAATGTCTTCGCTTGCGATGTCGCTCGACCGATTTTTTTGATAACACTCATGGCCTCGCGGGAAAATCGCCAGCCGAACCGGATGTCAGATGACTGAGATCGTCACCAAGCCGCGCATCAAAGTCCTGCCAAAAACCGAGCGGCCCGGCCTTCACAAGGTCATCCTGGTGAACGACGACTACACGCCGCGGGAGTTTGTCGTCATGGTGCTCAAGGCTGAGTTCCGCATGAGCGGCGATCAAGCCTATCGGGTGATGATGACGGCGCATCGGCGCGGCGCCTGCGTGGTCGCGGTCTACACGAAAGATATCGCCGAGACCAAAGCCGCCCGTGCGACCGAAGCCGGCCGCGCCAAGGGCTATCCGCTCCTGTTTACGACCGAGCCGGAGGAGTAGCAGCCTGGCTCGCGACCGGCGGAAAACAAGTCGTTTGAAAGGCTGGGACCCGGCGCGCCTGAGCGGGCAGCACGCCTACCACATGACCTTGACGTCGAACGCCGCAAATGCCGGATCATTGGTTACAAGCGCACGTCCTCGACGAGCGCTTGCGCCGCGAGTATGCGGTCGAATGGGTCCTTGTGTGTGCCCGCCATCCGGCCGGCAAGGCGGCCGTGCTCAACCGTGACGGCCAGCGGCTCAAGTTGATGCTCGGTGATGATGCGGAGAAAATTTTCGCAAAGGTCGTGCCCTGTTGGGAGCTTGCCAATCCGGACCTTCGCACAAATCTCCCAGGCGGACGCCGCGCTGACCAGAATGATTGTGTCGCTGAGCGACAGCAGGTTCCGGGCCGTTGTCGAAAGCTTCGCGTCGCCGGCGAACCACCAGGCAAGTTGCAAGTTTTTCCGACTCCGCCACGTCGCCATACACTACCGACAGGTGCTGTTGCAGGCAATATGGGACTTCTCAAGATCATTAGCGGTTTTTCGCGCCGGTTCAGCACCTTATGAGGCCCTTTTCCTCGCGCATTCCGCAGCCCATATTGCCCGGATGGCGAATCCTCGCGACCAACGCAACAAGCCCAAGAAGAGCAAGGACCCTGCGCGCCCGACCCGCGCCAAGGCCGCGCGAGAGGCATTGCCGCCGCTTGCGCCAGAGCTGGCGGACCTCCTCAATCCGGCGATCAACCGCGGCGAGGCCGGCGTCGGATCGCAGACCGGTCTGCCCCCCCTCCCCCACCCTCCGCCGCAAGCAGGTGAGGGAAGGGTGGTGGCAGCGCGGGAGAGCCGGGAGGAGGCGCGTCTGCAGCCGCCGCCTGACAATTCGCGCGACCGCCGCGCCGATTTTGCCGCCGCGCATCGCGCCCGCGCCTCCGCCGCTGGGGGGCTCAGCGAACGGCCCCAGGCCGGCTATGTGGGGAAATCCCCTCTCCATGGCGCGAAGGCGCCCATCGGACCGGGCGAGATCGATCCGGATCTCGCGAGGGCGCTTGGGATCGTTGATGACGAGGACCAAGCGTCCACAGGGCCTGCCGCAACAAGCCTTTCCACAGAGAATTTAGCCCGCCTGGATCCGCTCAGGCTTCCGCGCGTGATGCCCCTGCCGGGCGAGGGCGACGCATCGGGCGTAGCGGCGACCGCTCAGGCATTGGAAGCGCTGCTGCGCGAGGGACGTCCGGAGTTTCGCGACCAGCCCTGGGCGCCGCATCGTCCGCCGCGGCCGGAGAAATCCGAAGGCGGCCGGCGCTTCGTCATCAAATCGGATTTCGCTCCGAAGGGCGACCAGCCCCAGGCGATCGCCGAGCTGGTGGAGGGCGTCAAGCGCAACGAGCGCACGCAAGTCCTGCTCGGCGTCACCGGGTCCGGCAAGACCTTCACCATGGCCAAGGTGATCGAGGCGACCCAGCGGCCCGCCCTTATCCTCGCCCCCAACAAGACGCTCGCAGCCCAGCTCTATGGCGAGTTCAAGAGCTTTTTCCCGGACAATGCGGTCGAGTATTTCGTTTCCTACTACGACTACTACCAGCCTGAAGCCTATGTGCCCCGCACCGACACCTATATCGAGAAGGAGTCCTCGATCAACGAGCAGATCGACCGCATGCGCCATGCGGCGACGCGCGCGCTGCTCGAACGCGACGACGTGATCATCGTCGCGTCGGTGTCGTGCATCTACGGCATCGGCTCGGTGGAAACCTACACGGCGATGACGTTCGCGATCCGGCAGGGCGAACGCATCGACCAGCGCCGGCTGATCGCCGACCTCGCGGCGCTGCAATACAAGCGTACGCTCGCGGATTTTTCGCGCGGCACGTTCCGGGTGCGCGGCGATACGGTCGACATTTTTCCGGCGCACTGCGAGGACCGGGCGTGGCGGGTCAACCTGTTCGGCGACGAGGTTGAATCGATCGAGGAGTTCGATCCGCTGACGGGGCAAAAGACCGACGAACTGAAATTCGTCAAGGTCTACGCCAATTCGCATTACGTCACGCCGCGGCCCACGCTCTTGCAGGCGATCGCCGGCATCAAACAGGAACTGCGCCTGCGCCTCGATCAGCTCAACCGCGCCGGCCGCCTGCTGGAGGCCCAGCGGCTGGAGCAACGCACGCTGTACGACCTCGAAATGATGGAGGCGACCGGAAGCTGCGCCGGCATCGAGAACTATTCCCGCTATCTCACCGGCCGCCGGCCCGGCGAGCCGCCGCCGACGCTGTTCGAATATGTGCCCGACAACGCGCTTGTCTTTGCGGACGAAAGCCATGTCACGATCCCGCAGCTCGGCGGCATGTATCGCGGCGACTTCCGCCGCAAGGCGACGCTCGCCGAATACGGGTTCCGCCTGCCCTCCTGCATGGACAACAGGCCGCTGCGTTTCGAGGAGTGGGACGCGATGCGGCCGCAGACCATCGCGGTGTCGGCGACCCCTGCCGGATGGGAGCTCGACCAGTCCGGCGGCGTCTTCGTCGAGCAGGTGATCCGGCCGACCGGCCTGATCGACCCGCCGGTGGATGTGCGGCCCGCCCGCACCCAGGTCGATGATCTCGTCGGCGAACTGCGGACGCTGGCCCAGCGCGGCTACCGGGCCCTCGTCACCGTGCTCACCAAGCGCATGGCGGAGGACCTCACCGAATACCTGCACGAGCAGGGCATCCGCGTGCGCTACATGCATTCCGACATCGATACCATCGAGCGCATCGAGATCATTCGCGACCTGCGGCTCGGCGCCTTCGACGCCCTGGTGGGCATCAATCTGCTGCGCGAAGGGCTCGACATTCCGGAATGTGCGCTGGTCGCGATCCTTGACGCGGACAAGGAAGGGTTCCTGCGCAGCGAGACTTCACTGATCCAGACCATCGGCCGCGCCGCCCGCAACGTCGACGGCCGGGTGATCCTCTATGCGGATGCGGTGACGGGCTCGATGGAGCGCGCGATCGCGGAAACCAGCCGCCGCCGGGAGAAGCAGATGGAATATAACGCCGCCAACGGCATCACGCCGGAAAGCGTGAAGGCGCGCATCGCCGATATCCTCGACAGCGTCTATGAGCGCGACCACGTGCTGATATCGACCGGCGGACGCGACGCCGGGGAGTTCGGCGGCGCCGTCGCCACCATCGGGCACAATTTCCAGGCGGTCATCGCGGACCTCGAGACCCGCATGCGCGAGGCCGCCGCCGACCTGAATTTCGAGGAAGCGGCGCGGCTGCGCGACGAGATCAAGCGCTTGCGCGCGACCGAACTCGCCGTGAGCGATGATCCGGCCGCAAAAGTGAGCCCGCCGGCCCCAGGCGGCGCGGGCGCGCGTCGGCTCGGCCCGCATCGCCAGGGCCCGCACAAGCCGTCGCTCGACCAGATGGGCCCGGGCGTCGAGGCCATCCCGAAGGCCAAGCAGGGGCCGCGCTCCACGCTCGGCCGTCCCGGCATGCGCGGCGGCTTCAGGCCGCGGCGGGGGTGACCCGCGGATCAGCCGCGGCTGCCGGCGCGCCTTTGCATCATCAAGGAACAACCAGGCCTTTGTCGCGCTTCGCTCGCCAGAGCAGCTTCTCCGGCAGGAACATGTGATTGCCGGAATTGGGCAGGTAATCCAAGTGCCAGCTCCCCGGCGGAAACTTGGAATTTTCATAATCGGACTTGGGTCTGTCGGAATCGACGCCAACAACCGTCACCCATCTTACCCGCGCGCGCTCCTGCGCCGTCATTTTGTTCAGGATATGCCAGAGATTGTAGCCCCCGCCCGAAAATCCATAGAACGCGACAATCGAGTTATGGAGCCTGAAACACTCCAAGGCCATGAGAGTCCCGGCACTGTCGTCGCGTGAGGAGTGATATTTGTTGTCCTTGCCCTTCGACCTGTTCGGGTCGCCGGACACATCCAGCACTTTCGGCTTGAAGCCCACAAGAACCGCATATTCCTTCGCGGGCCCCTCGTGCAACGCTCCTTTCGGCCACGCAGGCGTTTTGCCGTTCTCGTCCTCGTATACGCCTTCCCCGGCACTGTTGCCCCGCATGATCAACATGACAGGGGCGGACCAGTCTCCGTCATCATCCGCGATCTGACACGGCAATTTCGCCTCCGGCGCAATGCGGCGATGGGGTCGCCTCAGTCGGTTAGTGGGAACGGAATCTGTCCAGGTTCAAGGCAGCAAACCGAAGCTCGCGGAGCTTCCGGCTGATGGCCCCGCGGCGGACCGGGCAGGCTACCCGGCAGCATGCCCGCGCATTGATATGTCTCAAAAGGCCTCGCGCCAGCGAACCCGCCTGCGAAAATCGGCAAGCCGGCAAGAAAGCACCCTCGCCCGAATTGAGCGCGGGAGACCAGGCCCGGGTGCGAAACTGCTGCCCTATTCCGCCGCAACCGCCCGCTTCGTCAGCGGTAGTCCAAGCCGCTCCCACACATCGACAAGAGCCTCGGCGAGCCCGTCGATCAGCGCATCGGTGTGGTAAGGCGACGGCGTAATGCGCAGCCGCTCGGTCCCCTTCGGGACGGTAGGGTAGTTGATCGGCTGAATGTAGATGCCGTGCTCTTCCAGCAGCAGGTCGCTCGCCGCCTTGCAGTTTTCCGGATCGCCGACGAACACCGGCACGATGTGGGTGTCGCTCGCGATCAGCGGCAGCCCTGCCTCCGCCAGCACGGCCTTGACCCGGCGGGCGCGGTCCTGGTGGCGCTCGCGTTCCGCGCTCGATGTCTTGAGGTGGCGGATCGCCGCCGCTGCGGCCGCGCACACGGGAGGCGGCAGCGCCGTCGTAAAAATGAAGCCCGGCGCATAGGAGCGAACCGCATCGATCAGGGCCGCGCTTCCCGTGATGTACCCGCCGAGGCAGCCGAACGCCTTGGCAAGCGTGCCTTCGATGACGTCGACCCGTTGCAGGGCGCCGTCGCGCTCGCAGATGCCGCCGCCGCGCGGCCCATACATGCCGACCGCGTGCACCTCGTCGCAATAGGTCATCGCCCCATAGCGTTGCGCAAGGTCGCAGATTGCGTTGACCGGCGCCACGTCGCCGTCCATGGAGTAGAGACTCTCGAACACCACGAGCTTCGGCCGCGACGGGTCCGCCGCCCTGAGCAGCGCTTCCAGGTGGCCGAGATCGTTGTGGCGGAAGATGACCTTCTCACAGCCCGACCGGCGCACGCCTTCGATCATGGAGTTGTGGTTGAGGGCGTCCGAAATGATGAGGCAGTCCGGCATCAGCTTCGCCATGGTGGCGATGCCGGTCTCGTTCGAAATGTAACCGGAGGTGAAAACCAGCGCCGCTTCCTTGCGGTGCAAGTCGGCAAGCTCGCGCTCCAGTTCCACCAGGGGATGATTGGTGCCGGCAATATTGCGGGTGCCGCCCGCCCCGGCGCCCATCCGGCTGGCGGTCTCGACCATCGCGCCGATCACCTTCGGATGCTGGCCCATGCCGAGATAGTCGTTGGAGCACCACACGATGACGTCGCGCTTGCCCTGCGGGGAGTGCCATATCGCGTGGGGAAACCGGCCGGCCAGCCGTTCGAGGTCGGCAAACACCCGGTAACGCCGCTCGTTGCGCAATTGTGCAAGGGCGCCGGTAAAAAACGCTTCGTAATCCATTGCTTCGACTCTCCCCGGCCCCCCACACAGGGCATTTTGGTTCTGTGCTCTGTTCTTATCCTCTTTGAGTCATTCTTAGAGGGGTTCCAGGCTGTTTGTCGAGGCGATAAATGCGCAAGCGGCCATGCGCCGCTGTCGCGTGGGGGGCCGCGCCAGCCGGCCCTTGGCTTCAAAATGAGGCCGCCTGGTCGCGCGATCCGCGATCGCGCCTACCATCTGCCACGATATGGCTTCAGCTCCGCAGCGCAGTGTCGCACCCCGCGACGTCAGGCCGATTGCTGCCGGTGAGGGCCTCCGGGGCAACCAGAGGGGCTATCCTGGCCGGGCAGCCCGAATTGAACGCAGCGAAATCCGGGATCGCCCTTGCCAGCGGCGACGCCGGCCCCCTGGCTTCGCTGCCGCTCGACCCGGGCGACACGCGCTGCCGCGGATTCACACCACCACCAGTTCCCAAGGAAAGCCGTCCACGCATTCATGGCCGGTCTCGGTCACAATGAATGTGTGGCCGAGGAAGATGCCGAAATTGCCGTCCGCGGTGATCGGATTCGGCTCGGCCATGAACACCATGCCGGGCCGGAACACCTGGTCGAAAGCCTGGCCGTGAACGCCGTCGGTGAACACATGAGGCTGGTCGGTCACGAGGTCGATGCCGTGGGCATGGATCGGCCGGGACTGCACGCCCTTCTCGCGGAAGAATTTTCCCGCCGTCCGGATCGCCTCGACCGGATTGCCGGGCTTGATCTCGGCCGCCATCATCTGGAAGGCGGGCAAAGTAATCTCCTCCCAGAACCGCCGGACCATATCGGTCGGGGGCCCGAGACAGATCGGCGAGCCGATCTGCGCCGTGTAGCCGCGATAGCCGGCAGCGAGCTCCATGATGATGATGTCGCCCCTGGCCAGCTTGCGGCGCGACGGGCGCGGATTGCCGAACACCATCGCGGGCTTTGCCATCGGCGTCGTGCCGATGATGAGAAAATCAATGTCGCCGCCGCCTTCCAGGATGGCGGCCCCCGCGGCGGCGCGCAGTTCGTATTCGCTAACGCCGGGCTCGGCGCGCGTCATTATAGCCTGCATGGCGCTCTCGCACAGCTTGCCGGCAGTGCGGACGCAGTCGAGCTCCTCGGCGCTGTGCAGCGAGAGGAGTTCGTGGATGAAGCCCACCGTAAAGACGAGCTCCGCCTCCGGCAGCCGCTTCCTCAACGTGTCATACTGGTTGACCGGCAGGTAGTCCCGGTGGCGCGGATCGATCTCGAGAAGCCCGATGCGGCCGCGTTCCAGGCCCAGTTCAATGATGCGGTCGGCAATGACCTCGGCAAACTGCCCGCCGCGGCTGCCGCGCACGTCCGAGAGCGCGGCGGCGGTCTCGCGGCGCACCGATTCGGCGTGGGTGCCGCCCATTGAGTAGACGAGAGTCGGCTCGCCTTCGAGCGGCACCAGCACGTAGCAGGCGAGCGCGTGCCATTCCCAATGACCTGTGAGCCACAGCATGCCGCCGCCGAAGCTCCAGTGACTCGGGCCGCCCGGCACGATCACGGCATCGAGCTTGTGCTCGCGCATTTTGGCGCGCAGCGCCGCATAGCGGCGGGCATATTCAGCCGCCGAAAATTGCTCGTAGACCGCGTCGCGGTAATACGGCGTGCCCCGCATGGTGTTGAAGTGCGGGCTTTCGTCGAGGCGCGTACGCAGCTCCTCCCACGGCAGAAACGTGCGGCGCGGCTTGGTGTCGTTCATGGGCTAATCCTTGCATCCATTGATCGTAACCGGGCCGCCGAGCGAGGCGACCGCCTCCTCGGCGAGCTTATAGTCGGCGATCTGCTCGAAGGTGAGCTTCTTGTCGGCCGGAATGTCGCCGATGTCGATGTTGTTCTGATGCGTCCATTCGGTGCGTTCGCGCACGAAGCCGGTATTGACCGATGGGATGCAGTTCTTCGTCAGGACCCCGATGGCGAACTCGACTGCCTCGCGCGGCTTTTGGGTCGCCTGTACGATCGCCGGAATGGCCTTCTCTGGCTCGCGATACATGGTGCGGTTGGCCTCGATCATCGCCGCGATCACGTCGCGCAGCAGGTCGTGGTCCCTGGCGATCATCGCTTCCGACGCCCCGTAGGCGTTAAAACTGTATTTGGGCCACAGGTCCGAGACCGTGATGAGCACATGGGCGCCGGGTTTGCGCTGCTGGACAAGGTGAAGGTCCTCCGGGTGCAGCGCGACGGCGTCGATCTGGCCGGCCACGAAGCCCGGCAGCCGCCCCGCCGTTCCTTGGGAGATGAACTGCGCGTCGTCCGTGGTCAGACCCGCGAGACGCAGCACTTCGCGGCCAACGAGCCAGTTGAAGCCGCCGACGCCGCCCGCCGCCGAAAGCCGCCTGCCCTTGAGGTCCGCCGGCGTCTTGATGTCACCGCTGACCACATAGGCCTGGGGCGGACGGGGGGCGAGGCCCCAGATCTGTCTTGCCTTGAGGCCCTGCGCAATCGCGGTGTCCGGGAGAGTCGAAATGGCGGTGCCCTGACCGACGGCGGTGACCGAGGTGCCGGCAAGCCCGCCGTCAAACTGGATGATGTTGGCGTCGATGCAGCGCTTGGCGAAAAAGCCGAGCGCCTTCGCGACATAGGGCGCCGTATGCACCACGTTGGGCGGCGCCACTGCCACGCCCACATTGATCTTGCGCATCGGCCCGCTGCAGGTTTGCGCGAGCGCGGGCGTGACGATGAGCGCGCCGAGGAGGAATGCGGCGGCCCCTGTCAGGGCTTGCGGGTGAATCGGCATGGACGGCTCTCCCTGTTGCCTCTTTGTTGCGTGGCTATCTTATCGCACGCACAGGCCGGCGAATTGAAGGTGGTGCGTGGCCACAGCGTCTGGCGACTGTAGCCCGGATTGAGCCAGCGGGTCCCGCCTTCGGCGGGCCGATGACAGGCTCCGCGAAATCCGGAAACAGCCTCGCAGCGGCGCCGCCGACCCGGATTTCGCCTTTGGCTCAATCGGTCGTCTGGCGCATCACAATGCGCACGCTCCGATCGTCACCCGCCCGCCTGCTGCCGCGACGCCGTCGGCGGCGATCTGCTTGTCGAAGACCTGATCGACCGAGGGCTTTCTGTCGGGGTCCATGTCCCCAGCTGCGGCGTCGTGATCTATGGTCCATTGCGTACGCTGCGGGTCGAAACCCTCATTGACCGACCAGATGCAGGCCCTGGTCATCGTCTCCCAGGCATATTCAACGGCTTCGCGCGGTTTCTGCGTCATTGCGACCATGATGGGGATTACCTTGTCCCTGTCGCGATAGACGGTGCGATTGGCTTCTACCATGGCGGCCACGAAATCCACCACGAAGGCGCGGTCCCTGGCGATCACCTCGGTCGATATCCCATAGGCATTGAAGGCGTAGAGCGGCATGAGATCGGCGACCTGGGTAAGGATTCTCAAGCCCGGCTTCTGCTTCATGGCGAGGAACGCGTCTTCCGGATGCAGCGACACCGCGTCGATCTGCCCGGCCAGCAACCCGGGAAGGCGGCCGGCAGTCCCCTGCGAAATGAATTGCGCATCATCGACGGTGAGGCCCGCCTTGCTCAAAGCCTCGCGGCCAATGCGCCAGTTGAAGCTGCCTACGCCGCCGCCGGCGGCGGAGAGCCGCTTGCCCTTGAGGTCCGCAAACGTCTTGATGGCTTCCGACACGACATAGGCCTGAGGCGCCTTTGGGGCCATGCCCCAGACCTGCTTCACCTTCATGCCGCGGCCGATCTGGTAATCGTTGACCGTCGCAAAGGTGTTGCCCTGGGACAGCGCCACCGAAGCTGCGGGCGACGAGCCGCCGTCGAACTGGATGACGTTGGCGTCAATGCAGTGCTTGGCGAAGAGACCAAGTTCTTTGGCCACATAGACCGCCGTATGAACCACATTGGGCGGCGACACCGAGACCCCGACATTGATCTTTCGCATCGGTCCGGAGCAGCCGGCGTTCTGGGCGGCGGCCGTGGTCGTAACAATGCCAAGCGACGAAAGTGCCATGACGGCGCCCGATACGGCGCCTTTGAGATTGGTCAGCATCGGACGCTCCTCGCCGGTTTTTGATCTTGTAGGATGGGTTGAGCGCAGCGAAACCCATCGACGACCCTGCCGCGGGCATGGCCCAGGATGGGTTTCGCTGCGCTCAACCCATCCTACGCAAAGTCGACTACGCAAAGTCGACGCAAAGTCCTACTCTAGTCCCCCTGGGCGGCCGCCGTCCATGGCGCCACCTTGATCTCCAGCACGCGCAGCAGCGCCGTCAGGGTGACGCCCAGGATCCCGAGCGTCATGATCGGCACGAACATCTTGTCGACCTGGTAGGTCGAGGCGGTCCGCACGATCAGATAGCCGATGCCCGAGATTGCCGTATAGAGGTCGGCCAGCACCATGCCGATCAGCCCGCGGCCGACCGCGAGGCGCAAGCCGGTGACGATGAACGGCAACGCCCCCGGCAGCACGATGTTGAGCCAGAGCTGGCGCTCGCTGCAGCGGAATGCGCGTCCAACTTCGATCAGGCGCGGATCGACGTTCTTCACGCCCTGATAGGTATTGATGGCCATCGGGAAGAACGCGAACAGGAACAGGATGATCACCTTGGCGGTGGTCTCGAAGCCGGCCCACAGCACGATCAGGGGAACGAGCGCGACGCTCGGCGTCGAGTAAAGGAAGGTGATGTAGACTCCGAGCGCCACATCGAGCACCCAGAACCGCGCCAGCAGCAGGCCGACCGCGATGCCGATGACGGCCGCGGAACTCAAGCCGAGCATCAGAACGACAAGGCTCGGCCACAGATAGTTCCATAGCTCGCCGCTGCCGATCATGCCGACGGCCGCGACCGCGACCTTGCTCGGCGTCGTGAACAGCACCGGATCGATTCTCGCGCCGAAGAACTCCCAGATCGACAGCACCGCGGCGAGCGAAGCAATCCGGATCGCGACTTCCGCCAATTGCCGGCGCCGGCGCCGCCCGGCCGCGACCGCATGGGCGCGTGCGCGATCCTCGTTGAGGTCGGCGGCCCCCTCCCCCGCAAGCGGGGGGTGGGGAATATCGCGGGCGTCGACGCTCATTGTCAGGCCACCTCGCTTGCGGGCGTCGCAAGCCGCGGGCGCGCCGTGTGCAATTGCCGCCAGATGTGGGCGCGCAGTTCGGCAAATCGCGGATCGGCGCGCACGGCCTCGACATCGCGCGGACGGCCGAACGGAAGCTCCAGCACCTCCTTGATGCGGCCGGGCCGCGCGGTCATCACGGCGACGCGATCGCCCAGGATGATTGCCTCGTCGATCGAATGGGTGATGAACACCATCGTCTTGCGCTCCTCGGGCCGCTGCATGAGCTGCAGCAGCTCGTCCTGGAGGATTTCGCGGGTCTGGGCGTCGAGCGCCGCGAATGGTTCGTCCATCAGAAGGATCGACGGATTGACGGCGAGCGCGCGGACGAGGCCGACGCGCTGCTGCATGCCGCCTGAGAGCTGATAGGGATACTGCTTTTCGAACCCGGCGAGACCCACAAGGTCGAGATAGTGCCGCACCCGCTCATCGATTTTGGATGAAGGCGCACCCGCCATGGCAAGTCCGAACGCCGCGTTCTGAAAGACGGTCTTCCAGGGCAGCAGCCCGAAATGCTGGAACACCATAGCGACGCCGGCGGGCGGCCCCGCGAGCTTGTTGCCGAACACCAGGAGTTCGCCGGCGCTGAGATCGATCAGGCCGGCGATGCAGCGCAGGAGGGTTGTCTTGCCGCACCCGCTCGGTCCGACAATGCACAGGATTTCCTGACGGCGAACGTCGAGCGTGAGCTGGCGGAACGCCACCACCGCGCCGTCCAGGAACAGCTTGCTGGCCGCGCGTGCGCCAATCGCAATCTCGGCACTCCCTCCGCCCGCCATTCAGGTCCTCATCTGCGGCGACGCATCACGCCTGATGGCTGCCCTGGGGTTGGCAGCGGTTCGCCCTCGCGAATCGCCTTGGCGTCCCGCATGATCTCCAGGCAGGACAACAGTTCGACGTAACTCGCGGGTCCGCCGGTCTTCACGTTGCCGATGCACTGGGTCTTGTCGGCCGCGTTGTATTTCGACCAGTTCTCGCCAAGGACGTTCTCGGCGGCCTGCTCGTCGACCAGGCAGGCGTCTTTGTCCCGGCCGGCCGAGATGGCGCCGCGCGCAGCCGCTTCGCAGCTCGGTGCGACATCCAGCTTTGGCGGACTGTCGGCGCGCGCAATGGCGGCCGGCAGTCCAAGCATTAAAACGACTACGGCGATCTTGTTGGCAGAAGCTGACATGATTTCCTCGTCCGCGGGCCGCCTCCGGCTCCCCTCACCCTACCCTCCCCCGCTTGCTTTGGGCAATCGATCTGGCCGCGCCCTCAACCTCCCGCTTGCAGAAAGAGCGAAAAGCATTGGCGCGCCAGAAGGCGACGGACCTCCCCGCCCGCGGGAAGATCGCGGGGTCGTGGCAACGCGGTGTTATTATAAAGGATTATTCCTGCTGGCGCGAACCGCAAGCGCGGCCTGCCGCGGAAGCATCCCGCTTCGCCCGAACTTCCGGATGACGCTCGGAAGCATGGCATGCTAGACCGGCGCCGGGCAGTCGGACAGCCCCAGCCCGGCCGGCGGATTGGCTGTCATGACGCCTGCACGCGCGCCGTTCGCGTGCGCACCGCCCGCCCCTTCTCCACAAAGGGGAACGGGGTCAACAGCGCCCTTCCGCGCCCGCGGGCAGGGCGGGGTCGGGTTACCCGAGTGAACCAGGAGGAGTCCATGTCACGTAGCGTTACTGCATTACTGGCAGGCGTGTTGGCCATCGCGGCCTTGCCGGCCGCGGCGCAGGCGCCGACGCCGCCGCCGTTCTCGGCCACCAAGGTCGAAGGCACCGACGGCGTCTACATTTTCCGCTATCAGGGACATCAGGCGATGTTCGTCGTCACGCCCGACGGCGTGATCGCCACCGACCCGATCGGGGAGCGGCGGCCGGCAGCAGCCGCCTACATTGCGGAGATCCGCAAGATCACCCAGGCCCCGATCAGGTACGTCGTCTACAGCCACAGCCATTTCGACCATATCGCCGGCGGCAAGCCGTTCAAGGACCTGGGCGCCGTCTTCATCGCCCACAAAAACACGAAGTCGCTGCTGGAGGCCCGCAAGAACCCCGACGTTGTCATGCCCGATTTCGTCGTCGACGATGACGGCGGCAAGATCGAGCTCGGCGGAACGACGCTTGAGCTGCTTTACCTCGGCAAGAATCACGGCGACAACTCGTTGATCATGCGCCTGCCGAAGGAGAAGATCATCTTCGTGGTCGACTTCCTGCCGCTGTCCGGCACCCAGTTCCGCATCATGGCCGACACCTATCTGCCCGATCAGGAAGAGAGCATGAAGAAGATCCTCGCCATGGATTGGGACCGGCTGATCCCCGGCCATCCCGGCGCGGGCGGCCGGCAGATCGGCAACAAGGACGATGTGAAGGCCGACCTCGACTACATGCTCGACCTCTCGGCCGCGGTGAAGCAGGCGGTCGACGCCGGCAAGAGCTATGCCGAGGCCATTCGCGACATCAAGCTGCCGAAATACGAGGGTCTCGCGGGGTACCAGCAGAACCTGGCTGGCAATATCGAACGTTATTACGACTATTGGAACCGCGGCATCTGATGCCGCTGAGGCAGCCGTTTTCGGCGCCGCAAAGGCGCCGGGAACGGTCTGAGGCGCCGTTCAAGAATGACTGCGCCGCTTGCAGCCCCCTCCCCCGCTCGCGGGTCCCTGGCGGGGAAGGGGAAGCTTGCTGCGCCGCCGCGCAGCGGCTGAAGCGGTTAATTCGCGGAAAGGCTTAAGCCGGCTTAAGGCTGAATAACACGATCACCAGGATTATCAGGAATATGATCGCCACTGTCAGGGGATTGGCTTCCGCGAAATCGAACGCCCTGCCGACGAGTTCGAATATGATGTAGATAACGATGAAGCCGATCAACGCGATGACGATCAGCCAGCCCGCCAGCCTCAGGTCCATTTGTCCCCTCCGATTCGCGGGACGGTTTGTATCACGTCGCGGGCAAATTCTTGCCCGCAAGCCGACGCCCGGCTGACGCTGTATGCCAGCGAATCAGGGATCAAAATGATATCAAAAGCCGTTGACGCAACGTCCGATCATTTTAAGCCGCCTTCGATGCGGTTGAGTCAAACACGTGGCCGCGTCGCCCTATCTATATCTCTCCCCGCAGGGAACCCCCGGCGGGGTGAAGTGAAGAGGCGCTCGTCCAGCGTCACCGGAAAATGCTCTGGATCCCAGCAGACTGCCGATCCCGCCGATGGAAAGCACGATCATCGAAACCGATATCCCGGCCCGTCTGGACCGGCTGCCATGGGGCCGGTTTCATTGGCTTGTTGTCTGTGCGCTCGGCATCACCTGGGTTCTCGACGGCCTGGAGGTCACCCTCGCCGGCACCCTGGCTGACGCCATCAGGGGCAGCTTGCGATTGACCAGCGCGGATGTCGGTTTCGCCGGCACCGCCTATGTGCTTGGCGCGGTGTGCGGCGCGCTGTTCTTCGGCTGGCTCACCGACCGGCTCGGCCGCAGAATGCTCTTCTTCATCACCTTGACGGTCTACATGACATTCGCTGCGGCCACGGCGTTCTCCTGGAACATCGCGAGTTTCGCGGCATTCAGGTTCCTTACCGGCGCAGGGATCGGCGGCGAATATGCCGCCATCAACTCGACAATTCAGGAGCTTATCCCCGCGCGCTATCGCGGCCGCACTGATCTTGCGATTAACGGCAGCTTCTGGATCGGCGCCGCAATCGGCTCAGGCAGCTCGGTCGTCGTCCTCGATGCAGCGCTCTTCGCGCCCGACAAGGGATGGCGCATCGCGTTCTTTGTCGGCGCCGTGCTCGCTGCCGTCATTTATTTCATGCGCCTGTGGATACCCGAGAGCCCGCGCTGGCTGATGACGCACAACCTTGCCGACGAAGGCTCGGCGATCGTCGACGCCATCGAAGAAAACTTCCGCAGCCGCGGCCACACGCTCCCGCCGGTGACGGCGCCGCCGTCGCGCTTGCGCGGGCGGAGCCATACGCCGCTGCGCGAGGTCCTGGCGACGCTCTTCCATCTCTACCCGCGACGCACGCTCGTCGGATTTGCGCTGATGGCGGCTCAGGCGTTTTTCTACAACGCCATCTTCTTCACCTATGCGCTCGTATTGACGGATTTCTACCAGGTCGGCAGAGACCGGGTCGGCTTGTATATTCTTCCCTTTGCGGCCGGCAACTTTTTCGGACCGCTCATATTGGGGCGGGCATTCGACACGGTTGGCCGCAGGCCGATGATTGCTCTCACCTATGCGGTTTCGGGGCTATTGCTTGCCATAAGCGGCGCGCTGTTCGTACGCGGCGCGATCACGGCGGAGCAGCAGACCGCTGCCTGGATGGTCATCTTCTTCTTTGCCTCCGCGGCGGCGAGTTCAGCCTATCTGACGGTGAGCGAGATTTTTCCCCTCGAAATTCGCGCGCTGGCCATTGCGGTGTTCTTTGCGATCGGCACCGGCGTTGGCGGCGCAATCGGCCCCTGGCTGTTTGGTGCTTTGATCGGCACGGGCTCGCGCGTCAGCGTCTTCATGGGCTATCTCGCAGGATCGGCCCTCATGATCGGCGCGGGAATCATCCAATGGCTCTGGGGCGTTGCGGCGGAGCGCAAGAGCCTCGAGGATGTGGCGCGGCCACTGACTTACGAGGATTGATCTGGGTTACGCGCCGTTGCCGGATGAGGCGGCGGTGGAGAAAGCATCTTTGGACGTAGAGATTCCCGGTCGACTGGGACCACTTGCAGGGTAGGCAAAGCCGCAACCGAAATCGGCTGTTGCCAATTTCGGCAACTGCTGACTGCCGAACTCGGGCAAGCCCGACTCGGTGCGCCGTGCCCGCCGGCGCTCGGCCTTTCGAGGGCGGTGGGACACGCTTCGCTCCGAGCTTGTCGAAGTGTGCCCACCCTGCACGTTTCCATATGACCAGATCAAGATGATCAGAATCCGCCGGAGCACCGCAGCCGGCTCAACCGCCCCGCTCACCCCCGCCGCTCAAGCCGCATCGGCAGGCCGCGCGAGGGCCGCAACGTGATCCACGCCACCGGCTCAACCTTCGCATCGGCGGCGAGGCGAAAGCGGAAGCGCTGCACGATCATCGCGAGGGCGACAAGCGCTTCCTGCATGGCGAAGCCCGCGCCGATGCAGATGCGCGGGCCGGCTGGGGCCGGCACGCTGCCGTCGACGAATCAGGAAAACATCGGTACACAGATCCGTCCTTGAACGTGCCGTACGCGGGCGCCGCGCATATCGAGGCGCTTATATTAGACCAGACTAAGATCAAGTGATCGAAAGTGATCAATATAAGATTAAGTGATCGAAAGTGATCAATAAGTGATGAGGAAACAGCGCGTCCGATGCCGATGTTAAAGTAGCGCGATCAGCATGTTCGCCGCGCCATGAGTCTGGCGCCGGCGGGGGCTCGGCACGGTTGGCGCGATTATTGCTTCGCGCTTTGGCGTAAGCAGCGTCAGTGAGAGGCGCCACCAGGAGCCGCCGCAGCCTGAGCGCGGCCGGATGCGTATGTTCCGGTTCCGAAAATAGCGGCCAATACATGCGAGGACTAGCAAGCATGCATATCATCATGCGTGGAGCGTTGATTGCTGCCCTGTCGCTCCTGCCGCAGGCCGCATCGGCTTTCGATAACGGTCAATACAAGGATGTTCCCGACAACATCCGATCATGGTTCAAGAGCGTGCGCAGCCCGCACGGCGTTCCCTGTTGCGAT
The DNA here is from genome assembly GCA_021323775.1 of Hyphomicrobiales bacterium. GTDB lineage: Bacteria > Pseudomonadota > Alphaproteobacteria > Rhizobiales > Xanthobacteraceae > JAJPKK01. Next base: position 18,969 of record JAJPKK010000176.1, on the reverse strand, counting down.
ATCGCCGACGGCCATCGCACCGATTACGACATGCGGCCGGACGGCTATTGGGTGCCGATCGCCGGCGAGATGCGACATGTGCCGCCGGAAGCGATCGTCTACAATGCCGGCAATCCGGTCGGCGAGGCGGTGGTCTGGTACGTGCCGCAGGGCAACAATACGTACTACATCCGCTGCTTCGTGCCGGGTGGCGGCGTGTGAATTGCAATCGGGCGAGCGATGATCGCGTGAGGAGGACCACGCCTCCCGGGGAGCGCGGCGTCGGCCCCGCAGGGTGCGCGCAGCGTGTGGCCCGGATTGAGCGTAAGCGAAATCCGGGGCCGACCTGTCGACCGGGCGGCGCCGCTCCCGGCTTTCGCTTACGTTCATCCCGGGCTGCAGGGCCTCTTAGGTCGGGCGGCCGCGCCTGGCGAAGCATTCGCGGCTTCCGGGGTGAGCAGGCGAGACGCCGGCGCCCCAGGCAGAGGCGGCCGCAAAGAACCGGATCATCCGCCGCAGGGCGGGCATGCCCTCCCCCTCGCTTGCCGGGGGCGTCTCCGCCTTGGTATGCATCGCCCGAAGGACTGATGCGCGAGGGCGGAAATGACAAGCGATGTGGCGGCTGACGTGATCGTGGTGGGCGCCGGCAATGCGGCCTTTTGCGCCGCGTTGGCCGCGCGCGAGCAGGGCGCGTCCGTCCTGATGCTGGAGGCGGCGCCGGAGGACGAATCCGGCGGCAACAGCCGCTTCACCGCGGGCTCGATCCGCGTCGTCTACAACGGCGTCGACGACATCAAGGCGCTGGTGCCCGACCTCACCGAAGAGGAAATCGCCACCACCGATTTCGGCGCCTACACGCAGGACCAGTTCTTCGACGATATGGCGCGGGTCACCCAGGACCGCGCTGATCCCGATCTGGTCGAGGTTCTGGTTACGCGCTCATTCGACACGCTCAAATGGATGACCACGAAAGGCATCCGCCTGATCCCGATCTATGGGCGGCAGGCGTTCAAGATCGACGGCAAGTTCAAGTTCTGGGGCGGCCTCACCGTGGAGGCGGTCGGCGGCGGCCCCGGCCTCGTCAAGATGCTGACCGACGCCGCGATCAAGAACGGCGTCAAGATCAGGTACGACTCCCGCGCCGTCGAACTCATCTACGAGCACGGCCGCGTCAATGGCGTGCGCATCCGAAAGGATGACGGCCTGCATGAGCTGCGCTCACGATCGGTGATCCTCGCCTGCGGCGGCTTCGAGGCGAATGCGGAGATGCGCACCCGCTATCTCGGCGCCGGCTGGGACCTCGCGAAGGTGCGCGGCAGCCGCTGGAACGCCGGCGACGGCATCCGCATGGCGCTGGAGATCGGCGCCAGCCCGGCGGGCAACTGGTCGGGCTGCCATGCGGTGCAGTGGGAACGCAACGCCCCGGAATTCGGCGACCTCGCGGTCGGCGACCAGTTTCAGAAGCATTCCTATCCGTTCTCCATCATGATCAACGCCAACGGCAGGCGCTTTGTCGACGAAGGCGCTGACTTCCGCAACTACACCTATGCCAAATATGGCCGGGTCGTGCTCGAGCAGCCGGGCCAGTTCGCCTGGCAGGTTTTCGACCAGAAGGTGAAGCACCTCCAGCGCGACGAATACCGCATCAAGCAGATCACCAAGGCGACCGCCAACACCATCGAGGAACTGGCTGGCAAGCTTGACGGCGTCAACGCGCCTGAGTTCGTCAAGACCGTCGCGGAGTGGAACCAGGCGGTGCGCACCGACATTCCGTTCAACCCCAACATCAAGGACGGCCGATGCACCGAAGGCCTCGCCATCAACAAGAGCAATTGGGCGAACACGCTCGATGCGCCGCCCTACGAGGCCTATGCGGTGACCTGCGGCGTCACCTTCACGTTCGGGGGGCTGCGCATCACTACCGACGGCGAAGTGCTCAACACCGACTACCGGTTGATCCGCGGCCTCTACGCGGCGGGCGAACTGGTCGGCGGTCTGTTCTATTTCAACTATCCGGGCGGAACGGGCCTGATGGCGGGTTCGGTGTTCGGCCGCATCGCGGGGACCAGGGCGGGGAGTGCAGGGAGGAATTGAACACGCCAACCGCTCTTACTGCCCGGTCTCGAAGGCGCATTGCGCGCCGCCGCCGGCCTTCTGGCGGATCTCGTTCGGGTCGATCGTGCAGTTAAGTTTGGTGACGCTTTCGACGATCGATCCGGCGGCGCCCTCCGAGGCGACGCCGGCAGCCGCGAGCGTGGCGAACAGCTCGTTCGCCTCGCGCCCCTTCAGGGAGCGCTTGCCAGGCCCGAAGGCGAGTTCGCAGGTGCGCGAGGTGATATCGACGTTGCTGGCCCGGCAAACGATAGAATCCGCGCTCACCGAAATCTTCCGGTTGGGCGGAAAGCTGACGGCGCTGTTGCCGGCGAACAGCCGCGCCATGGCGCGGCGGTCGAAGGAGGCCAGCAAGGACGAATGAGAAGCAACGACGCTGGCGAGCGCCAGAGCTGCCGGGCCAGCCGCGCTTCCAGACGCCGCTGATGCGGCGGGCGCCCCCTGCCCCAGTGCCAGCAAAACAGCCAGAGCCATGCGCTTCGTCATAGTTGCCTCCGCCAAGTTGCCTCCGCCAATCGGCGACACGCATTCATCTGCGGCCAACGCGGGTGACGGTCATGTGTTCCGGAAGGCTTTCACGATGCTCCGATCCCTTCAGATGGGCTGACGCCAGGTGGGCTGAAGCGAGCGAAAGGCCAATCAGTCGGAACGGAAGGCGCTGCTGCGTGTTACCCACGTGCTGCGAGTTGCAGACGCTGGCCGGATCGTTTGTGCACGCTGCTCGCTTTTTCAGTGCGTTGAAATGCCGGATGTGCCCGGTTCATCGGCATTTTCGCTGGCGCTGCCGGACAGGATTGAACTGTCGACCTCTCCCTTACCAAGGAAGGGGACTGTCATGAAATTATCCTTGGCGCGAGCGCGGATTGCGTCATGGTCGGGGCACGTGTCAAACGTCAGCAGGCCGGTCACGGCGGTCCTGTCCTGCGGCTCGACGACGCCCGCAGCTATCTGCTCGGCGGTCGCCGCGTGCTGCGTGAGATTGATCATTTGCATGGGCAGCAGCTCTCTTCTGGCATGCAACGGTTCATGCGTCAGCGAAAATGCCCGTAGCCTGCCGATGTCTTGCCGCCGGCGCCCCACTCTCGGAGCGCTTCTTCCAGCAGGTTCAGGGCGACACCGGCCCAGTCCGCATCCCCGCCGATGGCCAGGAGAAACTGGGCGCCAGGCCTGACGGAGATGAACCCAACCGGGTTGGGACTCTCGTAGTCGTTGGGCCAACGCTGGCCGGGATCGCCGCCCGCGTCCTTGTCCTGGCCATAGTAGCTCCGCTGGTGGACCGTGAGCACGTCCACGGCGAACGGGGCGTCGTCAGCGCCAGTGGCGCAGCTGCGGGGCACATAGAGGGCGTCGTGGAAGACGACGAGGCCGGCGGTCGACGCGGCATCAGGTACGTCGGGGGCGCCGAACAGCGCGCGGTAGTAGTCGCCGGGCGGCGTCTCGACGCGGCGGCGGTTCTTGTCCCATCCCGGTCCGCTGAACCGGGCGCGTTCTTCACGCTTGTCGCCTGATGCATCCTGCCGGCCATAGGCGGCGGCCGTGTAGTGGGCGCACAGGCCCTTGAGCGCCGATCCCGGAATGACCGGTACGCCCCAGGTATGGTGGACACTGAGGCCCACCTCCGTAACGCTGCTGTTGCCGTGACCGACCAGCAGGCGGGAGGCGAGCTTGATTTCCTTGCAATGACAGCCGGAACTTTCGAGCGAATTCTTCCATCTATCGTAGGCGTGCTGGTAGTCACGGTTGATCGTCAGACGCTCCAGGTGGTCCAGCCACTTCGATTTGAAGGGCTCTCTTTGGCCCCGCTCCGGGGGTACCTTGCCGGCATCCTCACCATCCTCAGCCGCCGGAGCCCACGCATCGTAGGCCAGCGCGAGATGGGAATGGCGCCAATCCTCATGTTCTCCGAACCGAGGTAAGAACTGGCTACGGCGCATGGCCAACTCCATTCGCTTTAGCCGCGGTGGCTGCCGAGTCCGGGGTCGTATCAAATAGGGCGTCGCAGGCGCGCTTGAGCCACATCACGACCTGAAGGGTCTCACGGGTGGCGAGCATGTAAGTGCCGACGTCGAGGGCATTAACTCGACTGAACAGGTCACGCTCAGTCACGTTTTCGAGGCCCGGGATCTGGGAAATCTGCGAATCAGCGAGATGCTTGCGTAACTCCTTCGCCCCATCCTTGCGCCGCATGAGGTCCGCCAGCGCCGCCGACAGGCCGCTCCTGAGGATGTTAGCGCCGAGCGCCTTGACGGCGGTCTCGTAGTCCTCGCAGTTTCTCTTTGCTTTCTTCCGGTCGCTTACGTCTGCGTCAGAGTAAGCGCGCCACAACGCGCCCACCTTCTCGTACGCATAGCTCGCCCGCAGCTGGTCCTTGGTCGGCATAGGTGCACCTCCGTCACGCTGCTGGCAGCAGCCGGCAGCGGCCGTGGCCGGTGGTGGCCTTGCCGCCGAACTGGAGCGCAGTTTCGCCCGGTACAGCGAACTTGAGCACGTCGGCTGCGGGCCAATTCAGGAGTTCGGGGCGGCGGCTCCTGTCGGCCTCCATCAGGCCGATGAGGATGGTTTCCGCGGGCAGGCTCTCCTCCAGCCACAGGGCGCCCTTGTCCACCGTTCGCGTTTGCTCATTAAGGCGTACGCGCTGGTCGAGCTGGGTGGCCGTCTCCCAGAGGAAGCTCATGGTGTCGTCGTCGACGATGGCGAAGCGCTTCGACAGAATGTCGTTTCCGGCTCCCGTGCCGCAGACCAGAGGCGCGAGCCAGTCGGTCCATCTCTTCACGTCCTGCTGGCTTCGTTCGCGCGTCACAAGGGTGAGGTCGAGGTCCTGCAGGTAGAGCCTGTCGCCGTGGGCGATCACGCTCTGCGGGCCGACCATGGCCTGCTGATCCTGGAGGGTGGGAATAGGTCTTGTCGGATGCTCCTGAGCAGCGCCAAGGTCGCGCTGGGCGAGGCGCAGCAGCAGCGGACACGTGACATACGCGAACGTCCCCTTGAAGCTGCGCACCGGCAGCGCCAGCAGCCGCGCTTCGCTGACCACGAGCGCGCCGGCGTGATCCCCGGCATTCTGCGTCTCCGGTCCGAAGGTCGCGAGCCACTTGTCCTTTGCATCGTTCGCTCCTCCGGACGTGGGCCTGCGCGCATCGCGCAGCACGCCCTTGACGGAGGAGCCCGGTACGATGGGGATGCCGGTGGCCTTCATGCGGGCGATGGGGAGATCAATGACGTCGGCGGCGTGGCCGGTGCCGGCGTGGAGTGGCGACAGTGCATGCAGCAGATAGGCCTTGCGTTCCATCACTCGGTGTCCCTGGTGTCCTTACTCAGTATCCTTGGCGTTCCAGATGCCGGGCACGATGCGGCCGAAACCCTCCTTGGTGCGGCTGCCGAGGGCCGCGAGCCACAGCGCCTTGGCGTCGCCAGCCGTAAAGCCGCCGCCGTCCGCACGCTCAAAGAAATAGACCGCCCCCGGCGCGACCAGCCGCGATGTGGGACGCGGGGCGCCCAGTTTTTCCTCGCTTTTGCCGTCCGTTTTCGTGGCGCCGTCAGAAGCGCCCGCCTTCGCCACCATGTCCCAGCCCGAGATGTGCATGGGTCGCGGCACAAAAGCCGCCCGCAGGATGAGATCCGTTTTGCAGACGTCCACGGACGCGCCGTGAGACGGCGCCAACCGGCCCAGGAATACCCATTCGTCCTTGTCGCCCTTGCCGACCTTCACCGGCGCGAAGCCGTCAGGGAGCCAGCCGCCGGTGAAACAGGCCGGCGTCACCACGACGAGGCGCAGGCCCTTCGAGGGGAAGGCGGTCTGAATTCCGGCGGGCATCCTGAAAAGATCGTTATCAGCCTCCTCAATCCAGGCGATGCGGCCGTCCGAGCCGAGGCGGGCGATATCCGGCCGCGACGGAACGGGCCACTCCACCTCGACGCCGATCGCCCATTCGGCGACCTTGCCCCCATCGCCCTTTCCGTCGCGAAAGAGGCGCTCCAGCGTCTCGACCACTTCGTGGGCGTAGAGGATGCCGTCGTCGCCGGTCAGCGTCTCGGCCCTGATGCCAACATGCGCCTGCAGACGCTTCTGCATGCGCGGCTGCTGCTGCTCCTCGGGCTGCGCTTTGACGCTGTCGCCGGAGAGCCATGCGGCAAGCGTCGCGTCGTCAAACCAGCGCGGCCGGGAGAGCGGCTTGGCCTTGCTGTCGATCTGCGGAACCCACAGCGCCTCGCGCGCCTCCGCATAGCCCGCGGGCGCCGTCGCGGGCGCCGCGCGGCCGAGCGTGCCCGCCTGAGGCTTCGTGGGATCCAGGCGCAGCGCCTTGTCTTTCTCTTCCAGCCACAGCGCATCGGCAGGAACCGGCCACATGCGCGACCATTTTTCGGTCCCCAGCGTCCTGCGGAGAGCGACCAAGGCGCCGACGGCGATCTTGCTCTGGTGGTCCTTCCACTCCTTTGGCCCGAAGCGGCTGCCCTTCTGCCGTTCGGCGATCTTGCCGGATACCGTCGTGAGCGCGCCGCGGATGGTGGTGGGCCACGGCCAGTCGACGACGCTGGTGCGCGCAGAGGTCTGCCAGCCGCGGCCGTCCTTGACGAAGAAGCCGTCGCGGGGGACCAGGGCGAGGCGATGGATCGTCCCGCTCATGCCGCGGCCTCCACGTCTGTTCTGCCTGCCCTGACCTTGGGCCCGCTCTCGGCGAACGTGCGGGCGATGAGCATGCGGTTGACCCAGTCGAGCACGCGGCTGCGTTTGGCGGCGTAGTCGCTTGCCGTCTCCAACTCGTCGAGACCGACGTCCGTCAGCGCGAGGCCGCCAGCGCCGCTGTCGGTTCGGGCGAGCGTGCGCCCGACCTCCGCCAGGAGTACCCGTGCGAAGCCGTCGGACGCATCGCCTGCGCCGCCTGCGGGCGCGGGAAGCCGGCGGACGATGTCCGCGATCTGGTAGACCTTGCGGGATGAAAGTCTGTCGTCGAGCAGCTTCTGATCGGCGAGGAGGCGTTGCACGGGATTCTCCTGCCCGGAATTCTTGAGCCACTGTCGCCGCCACTCGCGCGTGCCGCCGGAGCGCTTGTCGACGATGACGGCGAGCGCGTTGCGCCTCAACTCATTCTTAAGGTGGCCGCCCTTGGCGAGTTTTTCGGCGCGGCGGCCGAGATCCAGGAGATCGCTCATGCTCTCCATGACGTGGCCTACGCCGATGCCGACGGACAGGGTAGGCTTTTGCGCTGCCGCGGGGAGAGCATTGGCCATGATCTCCTCGAATGCCTTGCGCAGCGCATCGGCGCAGCGGAGCGCGGTGGCGACGGGCAGGAACGCCAGCACGTCGTCGCCGCCGGAGTACACGAGCGAGCCGAGGCACTTTTCGCTCTCCACGATCTTGCGCGCCTCTTGGGCGAACCTGGCCAGCTCGCGCGAGAACTTGCGATGCTCCTCTGCGGTTTTCAGCCCGTCGATGGCGCTGCCCATGCCGTCGCCATCGGCCGCGAGACAGGCGACGTAGGGGTACGGCTCGGACATCAAGTCAAGGATGAGAGGCGGAGCGCTGCCGGCCCGCTTTGGCCCGACTACCGACAGGCACCAGTTCTCAACGTCTTTACGCCATTGCGCTTCCAGGACCTGACGCTTCGTTTCATTCTTCTCGTTGTGAAGTGCGGAAGGCTCCCATATTCTCAACTCCTTGCACTCCGGCCACCAGCGGCTGCGCAGGAAGACGCTGGCGTCGAAGCCGAACAGGCCGCGGCCGCAGGCAATCCCGCGCGTGACGCGAGGCCAGCCAGGGAAATCCTTCCTCAGCGCAGCCTCCACGGCCCTGAACTGGACGCCATGCGTCTGTTCGGCCTTCTGCATCCAGGATGCCAGCGCCACATTGACGATGGGCACAAACTGCAGGTCGTTCGATTGGCCGCTCTCGTCCGTCTCGCCGCCCGCGCGCTTGACGAGGCCGACGGCGTCAAGCTGCTCGTTCTCTCCGAGCCGGTATTTGCGGACGAGGCCAGGAGGCCGCTCCTCCTTCTCCTTGAGCACGGACACACGCGCGCCGTCCAGGCTCGACTTGGGCGCGCCGACACGATCGTGCTGCCACGGCTCGAAGTCGCGCAGGTTCTTGCGCGCGGCAATCGCCTCGGCGAGCCGGTCGCGCGCTCCCTTGTAGCCTTCTGTCTGCTCGTTTACCTCGGTCCATGCAGCGGCGAATTCGAGGAAGGTGTCGATCTGCTCGTTCCACACAGGACCGATGCCGCTCGCCAACAGGTTGGCGCAGCTCTCCCTGACGCGCCCGGCCAGTCCCTCTTTCCAGTAAAGCTGCACGTCGCTGCGTGCGCTTTCGGCGAGGGCGCGGACAGCCGCGTCGTCCGCCCCTGTTATCTCTGCCAGGATGATGTTGGCGACGGCGAGCGGAGGTGTCTTCTCGCCGCCGGTGTTGCGAAACGGCGCCGGGCAGGGTGCAAGCTCCGCCTTGTCCTCCGGGATGTTCACGTCGAGCGCCGGAAAGATCAGGCTGACGCCCGGCGTCTGCGCGAGCGAGCGCGCCGCCGCGCGCGAGACCTCGGAGAGCAGATGGCTCCCGTACCACAGGTCGCGCGTCCGCCGCGCCTGGGCGATGAACTCCTGCACGGGACCGAGGACGATTTGGAGGAGATGGGTGGTCATGGGGCGATCCTCACAGCTCGTGCAGGATCACGGCCTTCAGGAGTGACGAGCCAATCGCAAAAAGCGTTTCGTAGAGAGCTCTTCCCTCCTAAAGCGGTGAACCGGGCTGCATCGCCAGGGGCCACAAGCCTGTCAAACGGCGCTTCCTGTGTCGGAGCTTGAACCAGGAAAATTCTTGCGTTCGGCGGCATCTGACGATCCAGCCAAATTGCGCACGCAATGAATTTGCCATTTGCCAATGGAAATGGTTTCAAGATCAAAGGGCTGGCCAATCTGTCATGCTCTCCGTTCTTCCGTGGGTCACCGAAATCGGATCGCCACCGCAACTCGAAATCCTTTGGCTCAATTCCTTTGTTCGGATGCCCGGCAGGTAGCTCCGGCCAAGGAACATTCTCTTCGAGCGCTCTGTTATTCCGGTCGTACAGCGGGTTACCATTTCGGTCTTTGCGCTGACGTCTGTCGCGGCTGCGATCTTGAAACTTGCCAACTATCGGAAGTCCGAAGCCGCCCCGCGGCCATGCGGGCGTGCCGTTATGTACAGGTGTGTGAGCCCAGTTGTCTCCGGGTCGCAATAGTGTTGCCGTCAACGCCCGACGTATTTTATCTGGCTCCGGCCACAAGGACACCGACGGACGATTTGGCTCAACCCGTCCGGCTGGCCGGCGCATCTGGCGGAATTGATTCAACCACGTAAGAGAGGTTTGCCAAGCGCTTGCCGCATCTGTCCCTATTTCTTCAGGCAAGTGCATAAACAGAGAAGCTCCCGCCAACACCGGTGTCGTATCATATTTCCTCGACCGAGCGGGACGTTGTGCGAATGGGCAGAAGCCGAACCTGCTCTTTATCTGCGCATGAATCTTGTCCGCATCGTCGTAGGCATCCACATCAGGCAGCCAGAAGCGAAGCTCCCTTGGCCCTCCTTCGACGGTCAGGCTTCCGAGCCCCCTTCTTGTCCGGCTGCCGTAGCCGCCGAACAGAATCCAAGCGCGAATGGTGTTTTGCAGGATGCGCTCAGAGCTTTTGGGGCCGACGATGCGCAGCGTGAAGGTCACCGCGCCGGGCCTACGTCTGGGCAAATGACCCGTATTTTGTGCCCCCTGGACGCGAGCAGGCCACAGTGCATAAGAAGCACGCTGGTTAAGCGGATTGGAGTCGTCGATATCCTGGTCATGATGTTGACTGCACGACGGGATCGTCACCTCCACCTCGCTCCGCCCGCCGTGCTCCTCCGCCGGCCGGCCCCACAGTGCGCTCTCGGCCTCGTAAAGCTCCTCCGCCCTCCCATACTCGTGCCCATAAAGCGCGCGCCACCAGAAACGCAGGTGGCCGCGCACGGTGGGGACGCGGATGACGTCCACGCGGTCGACGTCGCGCAGCCTCGGGCCGCCGCCGAGGATGGGCGTGACGACCTTGAGGCGCACGCTGATCTCGCAGGTTTCCTTGCCGGTCGCGGTTCGCCGCGGCGGCGGCTTGCCGCCGGGCCGCAGCGCCGCGAGCGCCTTTGCAGCCTCGCCGGCCATGCCTGCAAGCGCAGTCCTGTCCACGACAGGCGCCGGCGCGTACCGCTCCCTCTCGTCGCTCATCTGGAATTCCCCCCTGCGGGCGCCTTTCCCGCCTTTACAACAAAATCATCACATTCGGACAAACCCCAAAGTTGGGATTACAGGTTTTGTCGTCGAAAAGCGCGTCCCGACAACGTTATCTCCAACGTTGCGACGCTCGCCGCGGCGGTCGCTCCCGGGCAGCCCGCGGCGGGCGGTCGGCGATTCGTTCAGAACTTTATCTTCTGTTTGAGATGGCGGAGAATCAGATCGCGTTTGGCCGCAGTCCTGGCAGTCGTGGACACTCTGAGTCCCAGCGGCGGTGCTGCTCCGTCAGCGATCAGGACCTCGACGTCCGTCTCACTGCCGCTGGCCGGCCCGATTCGGCTGGTGCCGCCACGGCGGCCGGCCTCGCAGCGGATCGAGGTCACATAAGGATTGCGCGCAAGCTTGTCGACGATCGCCTCCCAGCCTTTCGGCCGGTGATGCGGCAAGCCGCTCAGGGCCTTCTTGTCCGCCGGCTGCCGCTCGCTCGCCGGCGGCCACTCGGCAGCGGGCGCATCCAGCAAGCTGCGCGCGATCTCGCCGATGGGATTGAGGGCGACGTAGTCCTCCCCGTCCATCTCCTCCGTCTCCAGGTAGAGGTCGAGCCGCGGCTCCTGGGCCAGCATGCTGGCAATCTCCGACCGGCGCAGCAGCGGCGGCCGTCCGCCTTCCGCCTTCTCGGCCTCAGCAAACTTGGCAAGCAGCGCCGCCCCGCAGCCGCTGCGCAGTTCAACAGGATCGAGAGAAATTGGAAGCGGATCGATCGTTACCAGATGTTCGAAGTCTTCGTATATATAATGCACCGGGGCATTCAGCAGCGCTCCCACCAGGTTGGCAACCGCAATCTCCGCCTTGAAGCCGCCGGTGGCCGCGATGGCGACACCGCCGGCGCGGGCGCTGTCAACACTCACCGCGAGCTTCCGGGCAAGCTCGGCGAGCCCCAGGTTGAAGCCGGCCTCGCTCTCCGTTCCCAGACCGAGGATCTCTTCGACGGTGCATTCGATGTCTCGCCGTTTCGCCCACGTCTGAAGGCGCTGCGCGCAAAAGCGGCCATCGACGCTGTTGGTGTGGACCAGACGCAGACGGTGGCGCCTGGGCTCATCGAGGATGCCGAGTTTGAGCCAGGTGTGGATCTCTGCGCTCGCCTTTTTTCGATCAGCGTCCTGCAGCCAGGAATCCACCGCCGCCGGGTCCGGGAGCGGTTGACGGCGTCTCCAGCCTTCCCAGGGGCGGCCGGAGTTCGTGAGCAGGGATGTGCCGACAGTCGTGATCGTGGTCTGCATGCGATCTCGCCTTTCTGTTGTACTGGCAAGCCAAGGGCGCCGGGTTATGCTCGTGCTGTAGATTCCCTGGCAGAATTGGCCTTGTCTCATACACTGTGAGTCGTCCTCGCAGGGCAGACCCCAAAGTTGGGATTTAATGGGATGAAACGGCGGGTTCTTATCGTCACCGGGGGCATGTCGCCGGCGATCGTCACCGAGACGGTCTGGGCGCTGGCGCGCCGCAAACCTCCATTCTGGCCGGACAGAATGTTCGTGGTGGTGACCGCGGGCGCGCTGGAGCGGTGCCGGTCGAGCCTCCTGGGTTCAAAGGGCAAACTCGCCCTGCTTTCGCGCGAGATCGGGCAGCCCTCATTGGCCGGGCGCACTGAGATCATAGGCACGGACTGCGTCGACATCCGCAGCGAGGCCGATTCCATAACCTTTGGTAATGCCGTGTGCGAAGTGGTCCAGTGCGAGACGCGCGACGAGGAGGCCGTCGTGCATCTTTCGCTGGCCGGCGGGCGCAAGACCATGAGCTTCCACGGGGGCGCCGCCATGACGCTGTTCGGGAGGCCGCAGGATGAACTGAGCCACGTGCTGGTGCATCCGCCGTCGCTGGAGCAGAAGGACGCCGATTTCTGGTGGCCCGGCCACAACAAGCCGGGCGACATCGAGCTGTCCCTGGTCCCGTTCGTCCGGGTGCGCGGGCGCCTGCCCAGGATCATGCTGGAGCAGAAGATGGATTACGCCAGCTACGTGGCGCAGGTGAATGCGGCGACGGTTGGCGAGGGCGTGGTGCTGGAACTGCTGGCGAATACCTCGACGCTGCGCATTGCCGGCGGTGCGGTCGTCATAAAGCTGGAGCCTAAGGACTTCATCGTCTATCGCGTGCTGGCGGAGTGGGCCAAGGCAGCCGTGCCGGGCGCCGGGCCAAGCGGCGTGGGCGGCGACCACAAGGGCTGGGTCACCGTCGATATGCTGAAACGGCCGCAGAAGTACCGGCCGAGCCCGGTCGGCCGGCTCATCGCGCTTGGCGGCAGCGCCAAGACCTACACCATGAGGCCCGGCCCCTATGACGACACCCCAAACAGCGCCTTCCGGCAGGCGGTTTCGCGCGTCCGCAAGGCGATCGCTGACGCCGTGGCCGATCAGATGCTGGCCAGCCGGCTCCTGAGCGAGCCGGCCGGAGGACGCAGCGACGCCAACCCCTCGCGCTTCGGACTGCTTCTGTCCCCACATGAGATCATCATCCGCGCCAGCGCGGACGGTCCGGAGATCGCTCCGTTAGCCCTCGGCGCTGCTATCACGCACCAGGATTGAAACTGGTCCGCGCGGCGCGCGCGGGTGTCGTGTCGGAACCGAACTCGCACTCAAAAGCTTGTCACGGCGCGGCGGGGGCTGCATTTGACATGCGGCAGAACAGAACATGTTTCAGCGTGTCGCTAATGTGCCGCTAAATTAGGATGTTGCTGAATGGTTCTGGATTCCGATGGCGTTTCTGTCCGCAGCGAAAACTGCCTAATGCGCCTGATTTATCAGGACTTCCGAAGCTACCATCGGAGCGAATTAAACTCGACCTCTCCTTCTCGAAGGGAGTGCTCTATGCTGAACGATGAGAACGGCTAGGTGTCTGATTTAGCAGGAATTTCCTGGTGCTGCCGGACAGGATTGAACTGTCGACCTCTCCCTTACCAAGGGAGTGCTCTACCACTGAGCTACGGCAGCAGAAACCGCGGCGCTGCTGCCACAAGAGGGCGGCAACGTGAGGCGGGGCGAACCTGCCACAAGGGCCGCGGCGGCGCAAGGAGCGCGGTTGCGACACGTGCCGCATGGAGGATCGTGCCGCATGGAGGATCTTGGAGGACCTGGCCCGACGCACCGGATTCATGCACTCCCGCAAGCGCCGCTGGCGGCCGCGGGGCCGCGATTGCAGCCGACTGCCGGAATAGCTATCAGGGGCCATGACCAAGGGAGATTCAACCGGCGGCGCGGTAAGGGAGCGGTCGACGAAGCGGGAGGCGCGGGCGGAACGGCTCGCGGCGGCGCTCAAGGCCAATTTGCGGCGCCGCAAGGCTCAGGCGCGCCGACGCGCCGCGGAAGCGGACACGCCGGGCGAGGATGTGGAATCCGCACCCGCTCACGATTCCGCCCGAGTTGTCGCCGACAAGCGGTCGGCTTAGGCCCGGTCCCGCGGCGCAAGCCGGGGGGCCGACATGCCTTCCCCCCGCTTGCGGAGGGGACATGCCTTCCCCCCGCTTGCGGAGGGTAGGAGAGGGCGCGTTGCGGCCGGCGCGGGGGCGCGCCAGGTTTTTTTTGAGGAAAACCAGTACAAGGGGCTCTCATGGATCGCATCAGCATTGTCGGCGGCCAGCCGCTTCACGGCGCCATCCCGATTTCCGGCGCCAAGAACGCCGCCTTGCCGCTGATGATTGCGAGCCTCTTGACCCGCGACACCCTGATCCTCGACAACGTGCCGCGCCTTGCCGACGTCTCGCTGCTCCAGCGCATCCTCAACAATCACGGCGTCGACGTCATGCTCAACGGCAAGCGGCCGGGCGACACCGCCTACCAGGGCCAGACCCTGCACCTCTCGGCCGCAGGCATCGTCGATACCAAGGCGCCCTATGAGCTGGTGTCACGGATGCGGGCCAGTTTCTGGGTGATCGGGCCATTGGTCGCCCGCATGGGCGAGGCCAAGGTGTCGTTGCCGGGCGGCTGCGCCATCGGCACCCGGCCGGTCGATCTTCACATCCAGGCCCTGCAGAACCTTGGCGCGGAAATCGAGGTAGACGCCGGCTATGTGATCGCGCGGGCCCGCAACGGCCTGCGCGGCGGCGAAATCGCCTTTCCCAAGGTGACGGTCGGCGGAACGCATACGGCGCTGATGGCCGCCTCGCTCGCGCAGGGCACCACGGTCATCGAAAACGCGGCGCGCGAGCCCGAAGTCGCCGATGTGGCCGATTGTCTCAACAAGATGGGCGCGAAGATCACCGGCGCCGGCACCTCCAGGATCGTCGTCGAGGGCGTGCCGCAACTGTCCGGCGCGCGCCACACCGTGCTGCCTGACCGTATCGAGACCGGCACCTTTGCGATTGCGGTGGCGATGACAGGCGGCGACGTGCTCCTGGAAGGCGGCCGGCCGGAGTTGCTGCAGACGGCGCTCGACGTGCTCGCCCAGGCCGGCGCCGAGATCGCCGCCACCAATGCGGGGATCAGGGTCGCGCGCAACGGCGCCGGCATTGCGCCGGTCGACGTTGCGACCGCGCCTTTCCCCGGCTTCCCGACCGATCTGCAAGCGCAGTTCATGGCGCTGATGACGCGTGCGAATGGGACATCGCGGATCACCGAAACCATCTTTGAGAACCGCTTCATGCACGTCCAGGAGCTGGCGCGGCTCGGCGCCCGCATCCAGCTCGACGGCGAGACCGCGACCATCGAGGGCCCGAGCCGGCTCACCGGCGCTCCCGTGATGGCGACCGACCTGCGCGCTTCAGTGTCCCTCGTGATTGCCGCGCTGGCCGCGGAGGGCGAGACCATGGTCCACCGCGTCTATCACCTCGACCGCGGGTTCGAACGCCTCGAGGACAAGCTCTCGGCCTGCGGCGCGCAGATTTCCCGGATCAGCGGATGATGGTCCGGAGCGTCGCGGCGTAGCGTGGGCAAACCCGCCTGCGAGGGGCTGTTTCGGTTTCTTCGGCCTGTTGCGCCTTTGCACCCTGCGGCCGCCGCTCACCGCTCTTTTGCGCTTTTCGGCTCGGACGCGGAGAAATAGTGGGCCAAAACCGGCAGCGCCAGCGACACCACGAAGACGCGCGCGAGGTGATGCGCGCCGACGAAAACCGGATCGAGGGCGAGCGCGAGTGCGAGAATCATCATGGCGTCGACCGCGCCCGGCGCGTAGGCGACGATCACCTCGCCAACCGGCAGCGGCGCCGCCAGGGTCACCGCGACGCCGATCGCCGCTGTGACGGCAAGCGACACCGCGAAGGCGCCGAGCGCCGCGCCGAGGTAGGCCAGCAGCAGGCGCAATGGCATGCCGGTGAAGCGGCCGCCGCTCAGCGTGCCGAGCCCGACCATCGCGGCGGTGGCGAGCCAGGACGGCATGGTGACCTCGATGAACGCGCCGCCATGCAGGAAAGCTGACACTGTCAGCGCTCCGAAGAACAGGCCGCCGCGAAAGCCGAGCCGCAGCAGCCCGAGCCCCGCCGCCGCTGCTGCGCCAACCAGAATCGCGAAAGCAACCGGCGCTTCGGCCACGGGGACGAGGCTCGCCGGCCGGCGCACAGCGCCGACGCGACCGGTGAGAGACAGCGCCGCCGGCACCACCACGGTCAGGATCATCACCCGCAAGGTCTGCACAATCGCGACGCCGCGTATGTCGCATTTGCGCTTCGCTTCAGTCGCAAGCGTCATGACCTGAGCAAGCCCGCCCGGTACGCTCGCAAAGATCGCGGTAAGCGTGTTCCAGCCGTGGACCCGCGTGAGATAGGCGTAGGTCGCAAGCGTCGCGGCGGCCACCGAAATAGCCACCACGGCGATGCTGAGCGGCCAGGTCATCATCCCGCGTAAGGTTTCGGGCGTCACCACCCCGCCAATCGCAATCCCAAGCACGACCGAGCAGACGCGCGCGAGCGGCCTCGGCACGTCGATCGGTCGGCCAGCGAGCGCCGCTGCGGCGGCGAACACCATCGATCCGGCGAGCCACCCGGCCGGAAATCTGGCGGCATTGAACAGAAAGCCGCCGGCTGCCCCGATCAGCAGGGACTGCGCAATGTGAATGAGTTTTTGGCTTAGGGGCGGGGCTTCAGGCATGAACAGCCGATCAATGCCGCGCCCCCGGGCCGCCGTCAAACGCGGTCCTTGCATGGCGGTCGTCGCCGGACGGCGGTGCTCGTCACCGAGGCGCCGCCGCTGGCGCTGACGTACCATGGTAGGGCGAAAAAAGGGGCGCCTGCGCGTGCCGGCGCCCAGTGCGAGAGAATTGCTAGGGAGGAGTTCGCAAATTCTCTCCTTCCTTTTAGTCGCGGCAGCGCGGCCGAAGGTTCAATCGCAGCTTTTATGCGCTTGTTCAATCGCTTATGACGCCCTCCGGCAAGCAAACCGGTCCCAGTGCGCTCATGGCCGGGCTGTCCCCGCAGGGCCGTTCTCTCGGCCGCGGCGCATCGCGGCGCCGGGGCGACCCCGCATCAGCCTGAGTTAACCCTACTGCGTCAGAAAGGTCCGGTCGGCGGCCTTGGAAACGGCTTTGATCGCTTGGATGCTCTTTGTCGCGGGCGGCAGCAGCCGGTCAAGGGCGATTGGCGCGCGTTTAATCGCGCGCCAATCGCCGCTTACGCGGTCGAGACCCTTGACCGGCTGCCGCCGCCCGCGACAAAGAGCATCCAAGCGATCAAAGCCGCGAGCGGCGGCGCTACGCAGATCGGCAAACGGGCGATCCGACGGCGCTCCACAACGACTTCTGACGCAGTAGGATTAACCTGGACCCGGATAGCGGATGATTTTTGCGTTTGCTTAACATAGAAGGAAGCAATGAACAAAGTTCTCAACCCCGCGGCATTGACCCGCCGCCCCGTTGACCATCCGAAGGTCCAGTGCGGATCGGTTGGCGTGCTTCTGGTCAATCTCGGCACGCCGGACGCCACCGACGCCGCCTCGGTGCGGCGCTATCTGCGCGAGTTCCTAAATGACAAGCGGGTGATCGAGGAGGATACGCTGCTTTGGAAATTCGTCCTCAACGCGATCATCCTGCCCATGCGGCCACGGCGAAAAGGGCGCGACTACGAGAAGATCTGGAACCGCGAAAAGAACGAATCCCCGCTAAAAACGATCACGCGCTCGCAGGCGGACAAGCTTTCTGCCGCGCTTGCGCTGCGCGGGAAAGGAGTCGTGGTCGACTGGGCGATGCGCTACGGCAATCCTTCCATCCGTTCCCGGCTCACGGCGCTGGCAGGGCAGGGATGCGAACGGATTCTCGTGGTGCCCCTCTATCCGCAATACGCCGCGGCCACCAGCGCAACGGTGTGCGACGAAGTTTTCCGCGCCCTCATGACGATGCGCTGGCAGCCGGCGCTGCGCGTCGCGCCGCCCTATTTCGACGAACCCGCCTATATCGAGGCTGTGGCGGCCTCGCTCGAAGCCCATCTGCGAACCCTGGCGTTCGCGCCCGACGTCATCATCGCCTCGTTTCACGGCATTCCGCAAAGCTATTTCGATAAGGGCGATCCCTATTATTGCCATTGCGCGAAAACCACCCGCTTGTTGCGCGAACGGCTCGGGCTCGACGAGCGGAAGCTGGTCATGACGTTCCAGTCGCGGTTCGGCCGCGCCGAATGGCTCAAGCCCTATACCGACATGACAGTGAAGAAGCTGGCGGCGCAGGGCGTGAAGAATCTGGCTGTCATCACGCCGGGCTTTGCGGCGGATTGCCTGGAAACGCTTGAGGAGATCGCAGGGGAGAATGCGGAATATTTCCGCCACGCCGGCGGCGAGAAGTTCGCGGCGATTCCCTGCCTCAACGACAGCGAGCCGGGCATGCGCGTAATCGAGACGGTGGCGCTGCGGGAGCTGCAAGGCTGGGCGTAATCGTTCGCCCGCGCCAATGCGAGGATCCGATGAAGAATAACTGCGCAACTTGCGGTCCCCTCCCCGCTCGCGGGGGAGAGCCAGGGAGAGGGCACCTCACGGCACGGACTCGCGGCGCGCGCCCCCTCCCTGACACTCCCCCGCAAGCGGGGGAGGGGAAGTTCGCTCCGCCTCCGTGCAATAATTGAAGCGATTATTTCGCGGGAAAGCCCAGCGCCAAGGGGGTCACCCCCAAGGACCGCTCCCACCAGCGAAACCTTTATCAAATGCGGGAAAAATGCGAAAAGCCGCAAAGCAAGATGGTTTAAGTCTGCATCAAGCGCTATTTGATTAAACGGCCCCACAGGGAGTTAACGTATGTTCGGCGGCTACGACGTTTTCGTCCTCATTGTCGTCTTCCTGGCCATTCTCACGCTCTTCATGGGCGTCAAGACGGTGCCGCAGGGCTACAACTGGACCGTCGAGCGATTCGGCCGCTACACGAGAATGCTGCGGCCCGGTCTCAATCTTGTATGGCCCTTCATCGACCGCATCGGGCGGAAGATGAACGTGATGGAGCAGGTTCTCGACATTCCCCAGCAGGAGGTCATCACCAAGGACAATGCCAGCGTCACGGTCGACGGCATCGCGTTCTTTCAGGTGTTCGACGCCGCCAAGGCGAGCTACGAAGTCGCGTCGCTCGAGCCCGCCATCGTCAAGCTCACGATGACGAATATCCGATCCGTGATGGGCGCCATGGACCTTGACCAGATCCTGTCGCACCGCGACGAAATCAACGAACGTCTGCTGCGCGTCGTCGATGCGGCCGTTTCGCCGTGGGGCAT
>JAJPKK010000295.1 GCA_021323775.1 Hyphomicrobiales bacterium | reverse complement strand
CGGTGGAAAACTAGGAGGAAACTGACCCGGCAGGACCGCGCCACGGGTAGCAGAAGTTTCATGCGCTGCAGGTCGGGCCAGGCCCGGTGGAAAACTAGGAGGAAACTTACCCGGTAGGACCGCGCCACGGGTAGCAGAAGTTTCATGCGCTGCAGGTCGGGCCAGGCCTGGTGGAAAACTCTTAAGAACCCGCGCCGAAAAAAATGTCCGCGGACCCGGCAGTGGATCGTCCTTTAGGCGTGTCAATCAGGCACGAGGAGTGAGGACAATGAGCGAATTTACCTTGTTGTTTCGCGGCAGAGATCGATCCGCGTCCCCTGACCAGATGCAGAAGACCATGCAAAAATGGGTCGCCTGGCTCAAGGAACTCAACGAGAAGGGCCACATCAAGTATCCCGGGCATCCGCTTGACGACGCCGGCAAGGTCGTGAGCAGCAAGCAGAAGAGCGTTCATGACGGTCCGTATGCCGAAGCCAGCGAACTCTGCCGCGAGGCGATGCGGCTTGGCGCTGCGCTCATGGAACACCGGCTGGGCGCAACGCCCACGACCCACGCGCTGTGTGCGCTCATGTGCCTGACCGCGGCGCGCCTGCCAGCGCGCATCGATGCTTCGGGCAAACTGAGGTCGCTTGCGGAGCAGGATCGTTCGCTATGGGATTCCCCCGCATGTCATGTTCTACGCTCCGTTTGTCACCAATGGCCAAGCGGGTGGGGGGCCGGCCTTCGTCGCCGCTCAGGGCACTCCCTATGCCCTCATCATCGTTCCCGTTCCTCCGGCGGCCCAGACCGGCGCGGGCCACCGCCATCAATAGCGTGAAGCATCGCAGCGCGGCGAACCCGCCTCGCGTTGGGGCCGGCCCGCATCGTGCCTTTACCCCGCTTGACGGGTCTCAAGGCTCGCCGGCCTCGCCCGCAGCGCTTCGCGGCCGGCGGCGCCGATGGCAATCAGGAGGCCTAATGCGAGCACCTGCCATGCTGGCGGGTAGCCGAACTCCAGGATGCCGAGGTTGAAATTGACGCCGAGCGTCGCCAACACATCGAAGCCGCGGCGCGCCCACAGGAAGCCCGCTTCGAGAAACGCCGCCACAAGACATGACGCCACAGCAAGCAGCGCCAGCGCCTTGAGATTGGCGCCGAGCCCGTAGCGGGCGAGCACCCTCCAGGCCATCAGCCAGAAAAATAAGGCGGTGAGCATATACTGCTCGGTGTACGTGCCGCGCGCCAGCACGACATGGAGGATGGCAAGTCCACTGATCAGATAGTTTGTCGTGTGCAGCCGGCGCCACTTTTTCGCTCCCATATAGCGGACCGCGGCATCCACCGAGGTTGCGCCGAGGAGGATCAGGCCGATGGTCGAGAGCGTCGCCAGGATCAGCGTCAGCCGCGTCGTCATATCGTTGGCGATATACGCAAAATCCCAGCGCCGCAGCGCGAAATAGATGACCATATGGGCGATCGTGTATACGAGCGCCGTGACGCCGATCATGCGTCGCACATCGACGAGCGCCGGCCAGCGGAAGATCGCCGCCGCCGGCGTCACCGCCAAGGCCATCAGCAGGATCACGGTTGCCCACACGCCAGACCAATAGGTCAGGCCGCCGAGCGCGATCGGCCAGGCGGTTCCGTAGTCTCCGACGCCGAGGAGGTATGCGGTGCGGATGGCCGGCCAGAGCATGAGGGCGAACGTGGGCGCTTTAAGCCAGGAAAACCGGCGGGTCCTGTCCTGCCAGGGCCAGATCAGTTGCAAGTCGTTTCCTCCGTCGAAACAGTAAACGGGTTGCAGTATAGTAACACAATGCAAGGAGGGAAGGAGACCATCATGCTCGACCGCTTCTCAGGCGCGACGATAACGGTCGCCATTGCCGCGACGGCTCTTGGCGCCGTCATTTCGGCGTCCGTGACAGGGACATCGGCCCAGGCTCCGGCCGCGCTGAAAACCCCCTGGGGGGAACCCGACCTGCAGGGCATCTGGACTGACGAATTCGACACGCCGCTGCAGCGCCCCGCCAGGTATGCGAACCAGGAGTTCTTCACCGAGGCGCAGCGCGCCGAATTGGACAAAGCGCGATCGGAGGTGCTCGGCCGCTTTGCGACCGAGCGCGAGATCAACGGCGCTTACAATGCTGCGACGTTCTTTTCCACCAAGCATACGGGGGCGCGCACGTCGAAAATCGTCGATCCGCCCAATGGCCGGATTCCGCCTCTGACGCCTGAGGCGCAGAAGACGGCGGCGGCCGAACGGGCCTATCGGCTTGCGCTGCTGCAATCGACCGATACGTGCAAGAAAATGCTGCCGGGCTGCGCGGGCGGGAAATACGAACCGACCGCCTCGCCGCGCCGGGCCGAACCTCCTCCTCGCTACAACACCGGGCG
The DNA here is from genome assembly GCA_021323775.1 of Hyphomicrobiales bacterium. Classification (GTDB taxonomy): domain Bacteria; phylum Pseudomonadota; class Alphaproteobacteria; order Rhizobiales; family Xanthobacteraceae; genus JAJPKK01. Next base: position 10,042 of record JAJPKK010000295.1, on the reverse strand, counting down.
TCTCAATCGCGACGATGGTCCCGAGGACAGTTCGTTGGCGGTGCGCTGCCTGACCGGCGGGCTGCCGGAATTCGGCGGCGCGACCGGCAGCTTCCGGCGGATCGTGCAGACGCCGGGCGGCATCTCAATGTTCTACGACGTGGGTCAGGGCCAAGGCTGGCAGCGCAATATCGTCATGGACGGGAGTCCCCACTTGCCGGCCAGCGTTCGCCAGTGGTTTGGCGACTCGCGCGGCCATTGGGAGGGCAACACCCTTGTCATCGACGTTACGAACTTCAGTCCGAAGACCGACTATCAGGGCTCGCGCGAGAATTTGCACCTTGTTGAGCGCTGGACGCGCACAGGGCCAAGGACGCTGGAGTACGAGGTCAGGATCGAAGATCCGACCGTGTGGACCAGGCCGTGGACCGTCAAGCAGGAGTTCAGCAAGCAGAGCGACGAGGAAAACAGATTTTATACTGAGCCGCGGTGCATCGAAGGGAACCAGGGCTTGCCGGGGCTGCTGCATGGACGGCGCGCGGAAGACCTGGCCTTTGCGGAGGGACGGGGTCCCGATCCCGCAAGCAGGGATAACACAGGGGCCCTGATAGACGCGGAGGTCCCGCAGGATCCGTTGCAGTAACATCTCAACATTGGAGATAACATCTCAACACTGGGATAATGTTGGAGGGCACCCTGCAAAGAGGGCACCCTTCAACATTGGCGGCTGTAGCGCCCCTCACAGGCGCCAGGATAAGCATGTGGCGAGCTGGTCCCAACGCTGTCCGCGTTTGCGTGATGGATCACATAAGCGCGCAGGATTTGGGCGATGGCGCAGACGACGCTCTACGAACGCCAATGAGGGTCGCCGCTTCATGTGAGAGAGGCCGGGACTGGCCCGGCCTCTTCAAACGCAGGCCCAAATGGCAAGCACGCCGCCTCTGCGTCATTGAACCGCGAAACAGTAGAACAACCCGTTGCCGCCGGTGGCGACGAGGCCTGCCTGGGTGCAATCGCGCGACATATGCGCCGCGAACGGCGAATGCTGGTAGACCGTGTCGGCGATGCCTTCGCGGTCGCCGTGGCCGAGCATGGCGCTGCCGAACGTGCTGCTTGTCCAGTTATTGCACGTAAGGTTGAGGTTCGCCGGGAACGCGCGGCCCTGCATGTCGGAACCGGTCAGCATGTCGTGCATGTTGGGCGTGTCGCCGCGCACCTTGATCCGGTTTCCCTTCTCGTCGAGCAAGGTCTCCTTGTTGATGTTGGGGTTTGCGTGCAGGTCGTTGACGTCCTTGGCGATCATGACGCCCTTGGCATTGTACCACGGCCCGTTGCCGATGCGGTCGCGCGCATTGGTGGCCTGACCGTTGTTCGGATTCGTATTGGAGCTGAGATAAGCGTGCCAGGTCTTGTTGCCCGCTCCGGCCGCCTGGGCCAGCGCCTGACAATGGGCGTCGGCGCCCGCAAGACCGCCGAGATCGCCGCCTTTGCCGGATCCCACGCTGGTGACAAAGAACGACATGCTGTTCTGCTGGGCGTACAACGCGCCAGCGCCGGCGAGCGACAACAGCGCCACGGACGCGAGGGTCGCGAGTTTCAGCTTGGTGGTCATGGTTTCTCCCTTGTTGGAAGCGGCAGCATAGTTCGGCTGTTCAGCCGCGTTTTGCTTGGCTGTCCCGCCGTTTTTTACGCGCCCATGATAACGCGCCCGGTGTTGCGCCGCTAGAGCGGATTACCGCTGCGGCGCCCCTGATGGACCTTCCAGGCCGAGCGTCCGCTGATATACTGCCGCAACATTCGAGGGAGGAATATGATGCTTTTTCGCATTCTCCGGGGCCCGCTTGTATACGCTGCCGCGGCAGCGGCGCTGTTGACGGCGGCGGACGCCTGGGCCTTCGACGAATCCAAGTATCCTGACCTCAAGGGCCAGTGGGACCGCACCACCCAGCCGCGCTGGGCCGACGCCAAATCGGCGCCGTTGACGCCGGAATATCGCGCGATTTTCGAGGCGAACCTCAAGGACCAGGCGGCGGGCGGACAGGGCACCGATCCAACCTTCACGTGCATTGCACCCGGCATGCCGCGGGTGATGAACATGTACGCGCCCTTCGAGATCGTCGTTACTCCGCGCACCACCCACATGCTGATGGATCACATCCACGATTCGCGCCGTATCTTCACCGATGGCCGCGACTGGCCGAAGGAAATGCAGCCGAGCTTCAACGGCTATTCGATCGGACAATGGATCGACGAGGACGGCGACGGACGTTTCGACGTGCTGGTGGCGGAGACCCGCGGTCTGCGCGGCCCGCGCTCCTACGACTCGACCGGGCTGCCGCTGCACGCCGACAATGAGACCGTCATCAAGGAGCGCATCTTTGTCGACAAAGCTGACAAGAACATCCTCTATGACGAGATCACCGTGGAGGATCACGCGCTGACCCGGCCGTGGACGGTGGTCAAGAAATACGTGCGCAGGCCCAATAAGCAGCCGGTGTGGCAGGAGGCGGTGTGCGCCGAAAACAACCCTCACATCGTCATCGCCGATGAACCCTACATGCTGAGCGCGGACGGCCTTTTGATGCCGGCGAAAAAGGATCAGGCGCCGCCGGACTTGAAATATTTCACCCAATCGCGAAAGTAGCTGGGCCGGCTGATGCTGAAATTTGGAGCGTGTTCCGATTTGGCCGCCCTATGTCACTTCCCGGCTTGACCGGGCAATCCAGTGTTCACGGCCGGGAATTACTGGATCGCCCGGTCAAGCCGGGCGATGACGGCGAGTTGAGTGCGAACATCGTCGGGAAACGTGACGGAGCCCGACAAACAACAATCTTTCCGGGAGAAAACGTGATGTTGTGTCGTTGCGGTATTGGCTCGCTCGTTTTCGCTGCCGCCATGGCTCTCTCGCTTGCCGGCGCGCAGGCGCACGATGAGTCGAAATACCCGGACTGGAATGGCCAGTGGCGTCGCCCGCCGGGCGTGAACAATCAGTGGGATCCGACCAGGCCGCGGGGCCACGAAGGTGCGCCGCTGACGCCCGAGTTTCAGGCGATCTTCGAAGCGAATCTGAAGGATCAGGACGAAGGGGGACAGGGCACCGATCCGACCTACCAGTGCATTCCGGATGGCATGCCGCGGGCCATGAACGTGATCTTCCCGATGGAAATGATCATCCTGCCCAACACGACCTACATCCACATCGAATATTTGCAGATGTTCCGCCGCATCTACACCGACGGACGCCCATTCCCGGAAGACACCGACACCTCGTTCATGGGCTATTCGATCGGCAGGTGGGTCGACACCGACGGGGACGGCCGGTTCGACGAGCTCCTGGTCGAAACGCGCTTCCTGAAGAGCCCTCGCGCGTTCGATTCAAGCGGCATTCCGCTTCATCCCGACGGCAAGACCATCGTCCATGAGCGGTTTTATCAGGACAGGGACAAGCCTGACGTGCTCAACGATGAGGTTACCACGATCGACAACGCATTGACCCGGCCGTGGACGGTGACGAAACACTATAACCGCGTCCGCAATCCGATCTGGGTCGAGGCGGTCTGCTCCGAGGAAAACGACCACATCAAGATTGGTAAGGAAACCTACATGCGCAGCGCCGACGGGCTCCTGATGCCGGCCAAGAAGGGCCAGCGCCCGCCGGATCTGAGATATTTTAATATGCAGGACACCAGGAAATAGTTCGCGGATTCGTAGGATGGGTTGAGCGCAGCGAAACCCATCAACGGCCTCGCCAAAGGAAAGGCCCCTGATGGGTTTCGCTGCGCTCAACCCATCCTACACGGGCCGCGATGGAAGGAGTGATCATGCGAATGAAACATGCACTGTTATCGACCGCCGCGAGTCTCGCGCTCGCATTCGCGGCTGCAAACGCTCCCGCCGGCACGGCCAACGCCGCGCCGGGGCTGTCCGGCCAGGTGACCGGGCCGCAAGGCGCAATGGAGGGCGTCCTCGTCACTGCGAAGAAGAACGGCTCGACCATCGCCTACACGGTGGTGAGCGATGCGCAGGGCCGCTACAGCTTCCCGGCCGGAAAGATCGAAGGCGGCGAATATGCCCTGCGCATCCGTGCGACCGGCTTCGACCTCGACGGGGCCGACCGGGACGGCGCGCTCAAGAAAGCTATCGATCCGCAGAATCCGACCACGGCTGACCTCAAACTCAAGAAGACTCGCAACCTTGCGTCCCAGCTCGTCAACGCCGAGTGGATGATGAGCATGCCGGGCACCGATGATCAGAAGGCGCAGCTTCTCAACTGCGTCGGCTGCCACACCCTGGAGCGCATCGTGCGCTCAACGCACAACGCCGACGAGTTCACTCAGGTCGTCTACCGGATGGCGAACTATGCGCAGGTAAGCCAGCCCATCAAGCCGCAGAAGCGGATGGACCCGGAATGGGCGCCGAAGCCTGAGTCGTTCCGCAAATTCGCGGAATTCCTCGCCGCCATCAATCTTTCCGAAACCGAAAAGTGGCAGTATCCGCTCAAAGTCCTGCCGCGTCCCTCGGGCCGCGCCACCAAAGTCCTCATCACCGAATACGACCTGCCGCGCCCCACCATCGAACCCCACGACGTGATCCTCGATAAGAACGGCATGGTCTGGTACTCGAATTTCGGCGAGCAGTACCTCGGCAGGATGGACCCGAAGACAGGCGCCACCTCGGAAATTCCGCTGCCCGAATTCAAGAAAGGCTTTCCGGTCGGCACGCTCGACCTTGAGATCGACAAGGCCGGGGACATGTGGATCGGCATGATGTTCCAGGGCGCGATCGCCAAGTTCGACCCGAACACGGAGCAGTTCAAGTTCTATCCGATCCCGAAGGAGAAGAACGATAATGTGACCCAGCTCAACATGCTGGGCCTGGAGCACCAGGTCGACGGCAAGATCTGGACCAACAACGCCGGCAACCAGGAGGTCTACCGGATCGATCTGGCGTCGGGCAAGTATGAGACATTTGCCCCGATGAAGCAGATCACCACGCCTGGCAACCACACGATCTACGGCATTGCGTCCGATTCCAAGAACAATCTATGGTTCATGGAATTCCAGGACAACTACATCGGCAAGCTTGACGCGAAAACGCTGGCGCTCAGCTTCTACCGGGCCCCGACGGAGCGCTCGCGCAACCGCCGCGGCATCATGGATGAGAACGACCGGCTCTGGTTTGCAGAATACCGCGGCAACAAGATCGGCATGTTCGACACCAGGGAAGAAAGCTTCAAAGAATGGGCGCTGCCGACGCCGTGGAGCGGGCCGTATTATCCGGTGGTCGACAAGAACGGCGAAATCTGGACCGGCGGCATGACGACCGATCGCGTGGTGCGGCTTGATCCCAAGACCAGCCAGACGGTGGAATATTTCCTGCCCAAGGACACCAACATGCGCCGCGTCTTTGTGGACAACGCGACAACGCCGGTAACGTTCTGGACGGGCAGCAACCACGGCGCTTCCATCGTCAAGGTGGAGCCGCTGGATTGAGGAGTGAGCGGCGCGGCGCCGGCGGCATGCGAGCCGGCGCCGCACCGAGGAGCCGCAGCCCGGGTTGAGCGCCAGCGAAACCCGGGGGCGGCGTTGAAGCATGGATCCGGCGATCCCGGATTTCGCTGCGGTCAATCCGGGCTACGGGCGCGCGGCGCTGGTCCGCCAAGCGCCAAGAGCGAAACGTTAGGTGCACTGGCAAACAACAAATAACGACGCAAACGCTGTAGCGTCCGCCTCGCTCCGGCTCCCACCCGATCTGCAAGCGATCTTCGAACAGAACTATCCGCGCTTCTCCGACGCCGAGTACGCCCGTCGCCAGGCGGGCATGGCGCGCGCCATGGAAGCGGTGGGCGCAGACCATGCGCTCATCGTCACGATGCAAAATGTCGGCAATGCGACGCGCTGGATGACGGGTTGGCCCGGCACAGCGGAGGCCCTGCTGTTGTTTCAGCCCGGCGAGCGGCTGACAATGTTCGTCGAGTACTACAACCACCTGCCGCTGGCGCGGCAGATGGCTCGCGACACTGAAGTGCGTTGGGGCGAGGAGCAGGGGCTCGCCAGGGCTATCGAGGAGCTTAAGCGGCGCGGCGCGAGGCGCATCGGCGTGATCGGACCGCTCAGCGGCCCGCGATGGGAGGCGCTGGGGGCGCAATTCGAGGTGGTGAGCCTCGACGCCGACTATACGACGCTGCGGCTCGTGAAGTCCGAGGAGGAGATCGCCTGGCTGCGTATCGGCGCGGCCTTAAGCGATGCCGGGATGGCGGCGCTCGTCGCCGGCACGCGGGCCGGCATGACCGAGCACGAACTCGGCAACATGGTCGAGCGGGCCTTCGTGGGCCACGGCGGCACCCACGTGATCCATTTCATCGGCTCGACCCCGATGGCGGCGCCGGACGTCTGCGTGCCGCGGCAATTCACGTCGCGGCGCAAGATCGAGGCCGGCGACTTCGTGTTTTGTGAGCTTTCCGCGGCCTGGTGGGACTATTCCGGGCAGGTGCTGCGCGGCTTTACGGTCGAAGCCGAGCCGACTTCGCTCTATCGCGACCTGCACGCCGCGGCCTATGAAGCGTTCCAATCCATCACCAAGGCCATCCGCCCGGGCGCGCTGCCGCAAAGCCTCATCGACGCGTCAGGGATCATCGAAGAGAGTGGTTTCACGACTTATGATGATCTCGTGCATGGCTTTGGCGGCGGTTATCTGCCGCCGATCCTCGGCTCCAAGAGCCGGCCGGCCGGGCAGATGCCGACCTTCCCACTGGAGGAGAACATGTGCCTGGTGGTGCAGCCGAACGTGATCACGCGCGATTTCAAGGCAGGCGTTCAGTTCGGTGAACTTGTCCGCGTCACCGCGACAGGGTTTGAGTCCTTGCATCGCACGCCGCATGGTATGTTCACGGCAGGGCAGGCGATTTGACGCCTCTCCCCTCCGGAGAGAGGTGAGATAGGAGAGGGCCTCAGTCCCATGAAACTCTGCCGTTTCGACGACGACAGGATCGGCCTCGTTCGGGGCCGCAACGTGCATGACGTGTCGGACATTCTCGCCGCGCTGCCGCCGCTGCGCTATCCGCTGCCGTTCGGAGACCAGCTGATCGCGCATCTTGAGCGGCTCCGGCACCGCATGGAGCGGCTTGCCGACATGGCGCCGCCGCAGCCGGTCGATGGAGTAAGGCTCTTAAGTCCCGTCGCCAATCCCTCGAAGATCATCGGCACGCCGGTGAACTATAGGGCGCACGTCGAGGAAGCACGCCGCGATCCGCAGATCTCCGTCTTTCATGGCGATAAGCCGCGCTCGATCGAGGAGCAGGGCCTGTTCCTGAAGGCGTCGAGTTCACTGGTCGGCCCGTCTGAAGGCGTCGCCATCCGCTTCGCTGACCGCCGCACCGACCATGAGGCCGAGCTTGGCGTGGTGATCGGCCGCAAGACCGGACCGGTCGCCGAGGCGGACGCCTTGAACGTTGTCGCCGGCTACGCTATTGCGCTCGACATGTCGGTGCGCGGCAAGGAGGATCGCAGCTTCCGCAAGTCGCCGGACACCTACGCTGTGCTGGGCCCGTGGCTGGTGACGGCCGACGAAATTGGCGACCCCGGCGCCCTCGATTTCACGTTGCACGTCAATGGCGAACTGCGGCAGGCCGCAAACACGCGCGAAATGATCATCGGCATCGCCCGGCAGATTTTCTGGGCTTCTTCGGTCTACACGCTCTACCCGGGCGATATCATCATGTCGGGAACCTGCCAGGGCGTAGCGCCGGTCAAGCCCGGCGACGTGATGACGGTTTCGTTCGAGCGCATCGGCGAGATGACAGTCGCGGTGCGCTAGCCCGGATATCTCACACTGAATTTGACGCGTCAGATCCTGGCTGCCGCAGATCCTGGCTGCCAATTCGCAGTGTGAGATACCCGGGTTAGAGTGTGAGAAATCCTGGCTAGAGCAGAGGCGCTTGAATAAGCGGTCCGGCCTTTTCCGGATATCGTCAATCGAAGCGGAAAGATGCTGGCAGGCCGCCGGACAAGAATGATGTCTTGCGGGTTGAAGAATGCCATGCGAGCCTGTTATCTCCTTTCCTGCCTTTCCTCGCAGGCAGGCAGGGCCATTGCATTTGGCGCGGCCAGACTGTGCTTCCTCTCCCGCTTGCGGGGAGACAGTGAGGGGCGGCGCCCAGGTGCGAGCGCCTGGCGTGCGGCGGAGGGTGCGTGGGGTTTGCAGCTCCTTATCGGATTTTCCTGGCGAGTCCGTCGATGCAGAAACCATTCCTTGCGGCCGACGCCGCATGTCCCGTCGACCGCGCGAACGACGACATTGGCGAGGCGATGCGACTGACCCTGTTTCGCGCCCAGGTCGTGGTGCGTGAAGCCGAACAGCGCGCCTATGACCTGTTCCTGCAAAACCTGGTCAAGGGCACGAGCCACCTCTCGCTGGGCCAGGAAGCGATCGCGGCCGGATTTGCCAGCGCGATGAAGCCGGGTGACCTGTCGTTCTGCACCTACCGGGGGCATGCGCACACGCTCGCGCGCGGCGTCCCGGTCGAAAAGGTGTTGGGCGAACTGATGCAGCGCGACAATGGTCTGATGCGCGGCAAGGGCGGCTCCATGCACCTCACCTCTGCGGAGCACGGCGTGATGGGCTCCTACGCCATCATCGGCGCGCACCTGCCGATCGCCTGCGGCGCGGCGCTGCGCGCCCAATACAAGGGCGAGGACGACGTGACGGTGTGCTTCTTCGGCGACGGCACCACCAATATCGGGGCCTTTCACGAGGCGCTGAATTTTGCGGCGATCTGGAAGCTGCCGGTCGTCTTTGTGTGCGAGAACAATCTCTACATGGAGTATACGCCGATCGGCGAAGTGACGGCCGTCAAGCATCCGGCGGCGGATCGCGCCTCGGCCTATGGGTTGGAGCGCATCGTCATCGACGGGAATGACGCCGATGTCGTCTATCGCGCCGCGCGCGCCGCCTACGCGCGCGCCCGCGCCGGGGAGGGCCCGGCCTTGATCGAATGCCTCACCTACCGGCACAGCGGCCACTCCCGCGCTGATCCGGCGAAATACCGCCCGGACGGCGAGCTTGAGGCCTGGAAGAAGCACGATCCCGTTATGCTCTATCGCGCCCGCCTGAAGCAGTTCGGCGTGCCGGAGGAAACGATCGCAGGCATCGAGGCAGACGTGCGCCGCATCGTCGACGAGGCCACCGAAAAGTGCAAGGCAGCGCCGCCGCCGCCGGCCGAGATCCTGTGCACGGACGTTTTTGCGGATGGAGGCTTTGCGTGGCGGAACTGACTTATCGCGAAGCGGTGGCGCGCGGCATCGCCCAGGAGATGGCGCGCGATCCCGACGTGATCTTCTTCGGCGAAGACGTCGCCAAGGCCGGCGGCGTGTTCAAGGCGACGGTCGGCCTTTATGAGCAGTTCGGGCCGAAGCGGGTGCGCGACACCCCCATCTCGGAACAGGCCATCATGGGCGCCGCCATGGGGGCCGCCATGACGGGGCTCAAGCCGATCGCCGAAATCATGTTCTCAGATTTCCTTGCGGTGTGCTTCGACTACATCGCCAACGAGTTTCCGAAAAGCCGCTACATGTCGAACGGCCAGCTCAAGTGCCCGCTGGTGGTGCGCACCGGAAACGGGGCGGGCTCGCGCTTCGGCGCCCAGCACAGCCAGAGCGTCGAGAACTGGTGCATGATGATCCCCGGCCTCAAAGTGGTGGCGCCGTCCAATCCGCGCGACGTCATCGGGCTGATGGCGGCCGCGGTGCGCGATCCAGACCCGGTGATCTTTTTCGAACACAAATCGCTTTACCCGACAAAGGGCGAAGTGCCGGATGGCGAGATCGTCGACACGCTCGGCTCCGCCAGAATTGTACGGGCAGGCCGCGACGCCACCATCCTCGCCCTCGCCCTGATGGTGCCGCGCGCGCTGGAGGCTGCCGAGAGGCTCGCTTCGCTTGGCATCGACTGCGAGGTGATCGACGTGCGCTCGCTGGTGCCGCTCGACACGCAGACCATTTTGGCTTCGGTCGGGCGCACCCATCGCCTGTTTACCGTGGAGGAGAACCCGCGGCTGTGCGGATGG
>JAJPKK010000196.1 GCA_021323775.1 Hyphomicrobiales bacterium | reverse complement strand
CCGCCGACGCGACGGGGCAGCTCTCAGGCGCGCCCGAACTGCTTGCGCAACTCGCCCTTGGCGCGCGTCAATGTGCGCAGACGCGCTGCCGAGAGATTGGCGCCGGCGCGATTGATATAGAAATTCAGCATCGACATCGCCGAGCGAAAGGAATCGGTCTTTTTTCGATCGCTCACCTCGGCCGAGCGCTTGAGGGAGGCTGCGATCTCCCTTGGATCCTTCCACGTGAAAACGCCCGGCTCCAGATCAAGAGCATTACTTCGCCGCGTCACTTCCGCCGACCAGTATACGGGCGCTTTACGCGGCGCTGGCCGCGTGCGCGGGGCCTTGGAGGATGGCTTTTTCATGGCTTGCCAACCAGCGAGCACTCAATCGCCTCAGCGGAAACGCCGGACAGATTGAGCATGTTCCATACCTCAAGCGAACTGATCCGGATGAGCCTTGATGCCGGTCAGGAAACTTCGATCGCGCGGCAGTGATTCCTGGTCCATTGAACCTGATGGTCCAACGCTGTTCGCGCCGCTCACACGACATGGACTTCGATTGACAGGCGCTTCCAAACCATGCGCAGACCTGGCGCAAAGGCGCCGCGTTGGTTTTTTTGCACGGCGGGCGCGCTTCGCTTTGCCACCCTAGGGGCTGCCATGATTGAGAAACTCTAATTCACCGCCTTGCGGAAGCGCATCAGGGTGAAATGACCAAGCGGCTGCACCTCCCGGCGCTCGACCAGACGATATCCGGCGCGGCGGGCCCAAGCGTCGAGCCTAGCAAACGGGAATTCCGCACGCCAGCCGAGATGGCGGATGAGGGGCGCAAAGCGGCGCTCGTAGACGCGCCGCAGCCCGGTCTCGGCGCCGAGGTGATTGACCAATATGATCTCGCCTCCAGGTTTGACCACGCGGGCGAACTCGTCGAGGGCGGCCTCCGGATCCGGCACCGCGGTGATCACGAATTGCGCCACCACGACATCGAAGAACGCATCTGCAAAACCGAGCTGCTCGGCGTCCATCACGGCAAGCATGTCGACGTTGCCGAGCGGGCGCCGGCGCAGCCGGGCCTTGGCGCGGCGGAGCATTGGTTCGGAAAGATCGATGCCGACAATCCGATTGCGGGACGAATATTGGGCAAGCGAAATCCCAGTGCCGACGCCGACGTCGAGAACGCGTCCGCCAATGCGTTCCGCCGCTCTTACGGCGGCAGCGCGACCCGGCGCGAATATCGGGCCGAACACCACATCGTAGATCGGCGCCCAGCCCGCATAGGCTTTTTCCACCACGTCCTTGTCGAACGTGTACGCTTCGACCCCAGTCCCGCTCATCGCCCCGCTCGCTTTCGTTACTCTCGTGGCCCTCTCCCTGCCTTCCGCAACACCTGCCACTACCCTCCGCCGCCTGCGGGGGAGGGATGGAGAGGGGTTGCAGGGGAGGGCAGGGAGCGGGCAGACCGTAAGGCGGCAATCGCGGCGATCTCGCTCCGCGGCGCTGCGGAGCAGATGAAGCCGCCGCCAAGCATGCGCGCCTGCCCGGCGCCCGCATCGTAAAATGCGCAGGCCTGGCCGGGGGCAACGCCTTCCTCGCCGTCGGCAAGCTCCACCTCGATGCCGGCAGGGCCGCGCTTGAGCCAGGCCGGATGCGGGGGACGCGTGGAGCGCACCTTCACGAACACATCGACACGGCCGTCCGCGGTCATAGCGTCGAGCGAGCCGTCGCCGATCCAGTTCACGTCTCGGAGCTTGACGCGTGTGGTGCGCAGCGCCTCGCGAGGGCCGACCACAACGCGTCCTGTCGCGGCGTCGAGCCGCACCACATAGAGCGGCTCTCCGGCCGCAATGCCAAGACCGCGCCGCTGGCCGATGGTGAAATTGATGATGCCCGCATGGCGGCCCAGCACCCGCCCGGACAGATCGACGATATCGCCGGCCGCTGCGGCGCCGGGCCGCAGGCGTTCGATCACGTCGGCATAGCGGCCCGTAGGCACGAAGCAGATGTCCTGACTGTCCGGCTTTTCGGCCACGGGCAACGCGAAGCGGCGCGCCAGCTCGCGCGTTTGCGCCTTGGTGAGATCGCCCAGCGGGAAGCGCAGAAAATCGATTTGCTCGCGCGTCGTCGCAAACAGAAAATAGCTCTGGTCGCGCTCTTCGTCGCGGGCGCGGTAGAGTGCGCGGCCTCCGCCCGGCAGCGCCCGGGAGGCAACATAGTGCCCGGTCGCCAGTGCCTTGGCGCCAAGCTCGCGGGCGGTGACGAGCAAGTCCCGGAACTTGATCGCCTGATTGCAATCGACACAGGGGACTGGCGTTTCGCCCGCCACATAACTGTCGGCGAAACGGTCGATCACCGCCTCCTTGAACCGGCTCTCATAGTCGAGAACGTAATGCGGGATGCCGATGCTGCCGGCGACCATGCGGGCGTCGTGGATATCCTGACCGGCGCAACAGGCGCCCTTACGATGCGTGGCGGCGCCATGGTCGTACAACTGGAGTGTAACGCCGACCACGTCGTACCCGTCGGCCTTGAGGAGCGCCGCCGTCACCGCCGAGTCGACGCCGCCCGACATGGCGACGACGACCCGCGTGTCGGCCGGCCGCCCTTCGATATCGAGACTGTTTCGCATTGCCGACTGGTCACTCCTGCGAAAGCGAACGTTGCGACTGGCCTTAGATTGAGCGGCCGGATTATGGCCTCCGCCAAGCCGATCATAACCCCGGCCTGGCGGGCGACACCACCACGGCGGTGCTCACGCTCAAAAACCCGGCTGCCGGTTAGCGCTGAACCTCGGCTGGAGCGGTCTCCCGCCTTGCCCCGCGCGTCCATCAATTCACCCTTTACTATAGGTGCAGGGCCGCTTGGTGCAACGCCGGCGATGCGCGCCAGCAATCCGCCCCGCGACAGTCGTCCAGTTCAACAGTAAGAGCATGTTTTATATGGTGTTTCCGGCTGGATCGAATGAGAGCCCCCACTGCCGGGCTTCCTGCGCCGGGCTTCCTGCGCCTGCCCCTGGGGAAGTTCCGCCACCTTCCCGGCCTGGCCGGGCTCGGCGATAACCTGTGCGCCGGCTTAGGACGGCAGCAGCATTAAGTGAATCTTTTCTCGACAGCGCCAAACCGGCGAACGTGAAGCAACGGCATGACGCTGTTATCTCCCTTATGGCTGCGCCGGCACTCTCACCGCCAATCCTCCGAAGACCGGCGGTCCAAAATTCCCTGAGAACAGGGAAAATAACAGGGAATTTCGAAAATCTG
>JAJPKK010000130.1 GCA_021323775.1 Hyphomicrobiales bacterium | reverse complement strand
CGCGCAACAACACCATTTGGATGCGCTCGCGCTGCGCCGCAGGCATTTTCCACCGCAGCGCCGTTTTCAATTCCCGGATTTGCTTCTTGGTGCACTTGACCATCCGTCCCCCCGAATCAGACAGCCAAAGCGAATCATATCGCTGACCTCTATGCTCGGCACCCAGCTACCGCAAACCCCTCGATTCAATCAGCTATGGAGCCGGTATGAATAGCATTTCTTGATCAGTCCCTGGAGCCCCCATTGATGGACGGTCGTCTCTGCGACGCCGAATTTCTCGGCGACCTGACGGGTTGTGAGCATACCCTGCCGGCGCATTCTTTCGCGTCGGCTCGATAGCTTGTAGGCGCAGCGAATGAACGCAACTTTTTTCAAGTTGAATGGCTTGCCTTCCCATGTTCGCCATCCATGCCGATTGAGAATCTCCGCGATCTCGCGGTCGCAGTGATTGTCGATCAGAGTGTCGACCTTCGCGACGATGTCGGGCTTGACCTTGCGGATTTTGGCAATGGGAAGAGGCCGCTCGAGCGACAACGTGCGCGTGGCTCCGCCCGACAGCCGGACATGAGCCGTGATGCCTTCCGACTTGATCAGCGTTACATCCTCGATGAGCAAACGAACGATGCGTTTGCGTTCGCGAATGCCGACACGCGCATCGTTCCAGATTTGCGGTAGCTGCTCGGCAAGACTGAGAATCTGTCGACGCGTCTCGGCATTGAGCGTTTCCGCCTGCTCCTTGCTGCGCCGTTCATATTCCTCGGCTGCCGCAGCATGAAGCCGCAGCTTGTCGTTCCATTCCGACTCAAGCGAATCAGCGACAAGCCGGTTTTCGGGATCGACCTTCATATAGCGTCGGCGCGCCAATTCGGCGTCGTAGCGCAGGCGTTCGACATGCTTGCGTCGCAATGCATCGGTTTCTGCGGCACGCGCTTCGAGTTCGCGCTGGACATCCAGCGTGACTGCCAGCGTCATTGGCGTCATCATCTCGATCATCAGGTTCACGATCGCTGGATCGACGACCTTGCCCGGAACCGTCTGACAGACTTTTCCACCGTTGCGGACTGAGGTCTCCCGGCAAATGTAGAGTGGAACCATGCGGCCATGCTCCTGATGATACCGCACGCCCATACGCTCGCCGCACAGGCCGCACAGCACTCGGCCCTGGAGTAGCGCAGGTCCTTCGCGCGGAGGCCCCGCTCGCCGTTCGCCGGCGAAGGCACGCGCATTTTCTGCCAGCCGATGCTGATTGGATTCGAAGCGTTCCCAATCGATGTAGCCCGGGTGCATGTCCGGCATGACAAACTGCCACTCGGCCCTGGCAACCTTGACGGCTTTCGTGCTGCCGTCTGGCATATGGCGCGTGCGTGTGCGGCCATACACGAAAGCCCCTGCGTATCGTGGATTGTGCAGCACCTGCACAATGCGCGCGTGCCGCGGCGGCGCCCACAGCAGGTCACCCTTGTTGGGCCCTGTGCGCAGCCGGCGTGGGAACAGCAGGCCTTGCTGGAGAAAGTAACGAACGGTCTCCATGGCGCTTCCGGTACGTTCGAAAGTATCGAATACCAGTTGAAGCGCTTTCTGCACCTCGACATCCGGATCGAGACCGATCGTCCCATCATTGCGGTACACCAGACCGACGGGAGGCCCCATCTCCAGTTCGCCACGGCGCGCCTTGTTGAGTTGCCCGCCGCGCATTCGTGCCTTGATGATATGTGATTCGGCTTCACTCATTGTGCCTTTCAGGCCGAGCACCAAACGATCATTGAAGTCGGCCGGATCGTAAAAACCATCTTCGTCGGCGAGCAACGTTGCCGTCATCCCGCACAGCTCGATAAGGCGATGCCACTCCGATGACTTGCGCGCAAGGCGCGACGCTTCCAATCCCATGACGATACCGGCCTTGCCGAGCGCCACGTCACTCACCAATTGCTGGAAGCCGTCGCGCGCTGCGGGCGCAATCGATGCGGATTTGCCCAGGTCGCAGTCGATCACCCGAATCCGTTCGATCGGCCAACCGGCTGCAATTGCTCGGCTGCGCAAAGCATATTGACGCTGCGTGCTCTCATTGTGCTCGGTGACCTGACGTGGCGATGACTGGCGGATATACAGGTATGCATCGCGCTTGAGATGATCCGCGGTGATCTTGGCTTCACGCATGGGCACGCTCCGTTTGTACAGCCACAACTATGTTGGCGATAAGTCGCGTCAGTTCGCTGGTTTCCAGCGGGATATCGGATGCTGGCGATGGCGTGATCGGGGGGCGCTCGCCGTCCGGATGAGGCGGAGGTTCGAGAGCCCTCATCCATGCTGCCACGCCCTGCCGGTGGAGAATGCCGAGGCCCGGGCAAGCAGTCGGCTCGCCGCAGAGCGCGGCGGCGCGCAATGACTCGTATGCATCTGCCGCTTCTGGCGCAGCAGCGTTGATCAATCCGGATTGATTCGTTTTTTTTTGCGTGCCAGCGCGCGCTCCAGGCTGCGCCGATGCACCTTGATCCCGAACCGTGTTTCGATCGCGTCGAGACATTGCGAGGTTGTCAGCTTTGGCCTTGCAGCCTTGAGATCGACTACAAAGGCAGCGACCTCGGCAGAGACCTTGTGTCCGCCCTTGGGGCCACGCTGGCTCGGCAGCAGGCCAGGCAACCCGGTCTGTTGAAGCGCCCGCAAGGCCTTGTAGAAGGTTGGCCGCGAGACGCCGAAATTGGCCGCGATCGTACTGATTGCGACGCCATCGACGCGATGCCGCCGCACCATTTCGTAGCGCACCTGGATCAGATCCTTCGCGTCGAAGAAGGGATTGCCGGCAAACAAGGTGTCGCGAACGGCCTCGGGGTGCGGATTGAGCACGCCGTCTCTCGCCAGCGCCTCGCGTTTGGGATCTCGTTTTGGTGCCTTTGCCATGCGTGGCCCGATGCGCGAATCGTTGTAAACATAAATATGCCTTACAATGGATGGCGTCAATCTGAGTGATGATAGTTTTTTGGCACTTTTGATCGATTATGAGGCAGAATGTAGCACACACAATGGAGATGTGCGGCGTCATTATAATTACATATGCGGCGTAATATCCTTTACGTGCCGCCACAGCTCAGCGCCCGGAAAGCCGATCCAGGGTCCGGCACAGCTCCATCAGGTCAACTGTTCGAAACGCCGCGCGGCCGGCAGCTATCCGCCGGAACTCGTCTTCGGGGTCCATATCCGTCCAAACAGAAGAGATCCAGTGAAGTCGACCGCCCTCGTCTGCGTAAAGGATCCGATCCTCTCCCCAGTGCCGGCGCCGGCTGATCAATTCGACCTTGCGGCCATGAAGGGGATGAAAAGGGTGCGTAATCCGAACCTTTCGGGGCGTCGTCGTTCCCACACCACCTGCATTTGACAGCTTTCGCCAAGGCCAAGGTGGAAGGTTGTGTGCTTATCGTCGAGCGCTGGCTCATCGGCCGTCTGCGCAATCGTGTGTTCCATAGCCTCGCCGAACTGAACGCGGCAATCGGCG